>JBBREF010000010.1:0-46150 GCA_038203205.1 Gemmatimonadales bacterium
AGCTCAGTCCTCTCTCCGCAGTCCGCAGCAGTTCTTCCCACTTGTAGTTCATCATCTCGGCATTCCCCATGATGAACCGGCAGCGGGAGTCACCTCCCGAGCAGCATTCCGTTTCGAGAACCGCGACCGGATACCCGGCGATTCTCCCGAAGAATGACGCGAGCATGCCTGTCGTGACCTGACACCCCGGTGAACCCGCCGTGCCGCCCTCCCAGCACTCAGTGATATCGACGACAGCAACTCCGTCAGCGTCGTCCTGTGAGAACTCGACGTTCCCCCAGCCCGCCCCGCGAAAAAATTCAGTCGCGCTGGGGCCAAACTGGTCGATCGAAAGCGCGCCAGCGTCACCCTCTGCGTTTCCGTTTTCGCCAAGCCATCTCTCGAACGCAGCATAAACTGCGTCGCCGCCAGCATATCCTGCTTCGCGGAGCGCATTCACCGCCGTCTCTGGCTCAGCCGACGAAATCACGGCCAGCCGAAGCTCTTTCAGTGTCGGAATCGCAATGCCGACCAGGTGTGTTATCGAAGAATCCATTCTCAAGGTTAACCAGAATCTGACGATGCGGCTCCACTGAGCATCATAAGCAGCTCAGCCTCGTCCACCACTTTGATGCCAAGCGTCCGCGCCTTCTCGAGCTTGCCTCCTGCCTCTTCGCCTGCCACGACGAAGCTAGTACTCCTGGATACCGAGCTCGTAACGCGCCCTCCGGCCTCCTCGACCACCTCAGTCGCGCGCGTTCTCGTAAGCGTCGGAAGCGTGCCGGTAATGACGACTGTCTTGCCGGACAGGGCACCACCTTTAGCCACCTGCCGCGGCTCCGCGAAATTCACGCCCGCCTTGCGAAGTTTCTCAACGAGTTCGGCTGCAGACGGATCGCGAAAATATGTTACAACTCCGTGAGCGATGATCGGGCCAATTCCCCTCACAGCGCCAACCTCCTCTTCGCTGGCTCGGGCAATAGCATCGAGCGTCCCGAAATGTCGCGCCAGCAGCTCCGCGGCAATCGTTCCCACGTGGCGGATGCCAAGTGCGCCAAGCAGCCGCGAAAGTGGCTGGGTCCTGGACTGATCAATTGCGGCGAGAAGCGCGTCGGTTCCTTTTTCCGCATAACCTTCGAGCCCCAGCAACTGATCACGGGTCAATGAGTAAAGGTCGGCCGCATCGGATACGAGTTCTGCCGCGATCAGCTGGTCAATCCGCGCATAGGAGAGCCCGCGTATGTCCATCGCGCCGCGCGATGCGAAATAGACGAGGCCCTCGAGACGCTTGCCCGGGCAAGCGACATTCGGACAGTAGATCGCAACCTCTTCCTCGTCCCTCACTACAGGCGTTGAACACGAGGGACACTTCTCGGGCATCTTCCACGGCTTGCCCCGAGGTTCGCTCTTCTCCGGAATCGACGCGATAATCTGCGGGATCACTTCACCGGCTCGCTTCACCTGCACCATGTCCCCGATCCGGAGATCCTTTCTCTGGATGAGGTCTTCGTTGTGCAGGGTCGCAAGCTTGACGATCACCCCTCCGATCTCGACAGGCTCCAGCATCGCGTAGGGGTTGAGCGCGCCGGTCCGGCCAACGTTCACCCGAATGTCGACAAGCCTCGTCTCGGCGATGTCTGGCGCGAACTTCCGGGCGATCGCCCAGCGCGGCTCGCGCCCCCCCACCACCCCCAGCTCGTCCTGGAGAGCGAGATTGTCGATTTTCACCACGCCGCCGTCAATCGCAAAGTTCAGGGTGCCGCGTATGTCGTGCTCGATCCTGTGAGCCCAGTTGAAAACCGCCTCAATTGTCTCGCAGCGCTCACGGTGTGGCGCGACGGGGATTCCCCATTCGGCAAGCTGTTCCAGGAGATTCCACTGCGTGCGGAACGGAAGGGTTGCTGGATCCTCAGCCGCAACTGAGTATCCAAAGAATCTGAGTGGTCTCCGGGCGGTCACAGCGGGATCGAGCTGTCGCAATGCGCCGGCGGCAGCATTTCGCGGATTTGCAAAAACCGGCTCACCGGATCTGACGCGCTCCTCATTCATCTTCTCGAACCTGTCGAACGGCATGTAGATCTCGCCGCGAATTTCGATTCGGCCCGGCGGAGCACTCCCGGAAAGCCGAAGTGGAACGTCCCTGACAGTCTGGAGGTTGGGAGTAACCACTTCCCCGATGTTTCCATTTCCGCGGGTCGTTCCGACGACGAAGAGCCCGTCCTCGTATGTGAGGCTGACCGCTGCACCGTCGATCTTCAACTCCACGGCATAACCGGAGCTCGCTACATCGTCTCCTGCAACACGGATGAGCCGCTCCTGCCATGCAGCGAGCTCCGCATCATCGAATGCGTTGCCGAGTGACAGCATGGTGACCATGTGCTGGTGTTTTGTGAGCGCGCTCTGGGGAGTGGCACCGACGCGAACGGTCGGGGAGTCCGGCGTCCTGAGCTCAGGCTGTGCCGACTCGAGATCCTGAAGCTCACGAAACAGCGCATCGTATTCCCTGTCCTGGAGAACAGGGGCGTCGAGTACGTAATATTCGTGCGACGCGCGGTTAAGGGTGTCCCTCAGCTGCGACGCCCGCGACGCGGGACTCCCCTTTGTCTCCGTTTTCTGTTTGCTCGGCATGCGCGTCGTTTTCCGCTTCTGTGTGTTCGTTGAACTCGCTTGAATCGAAGCGCACTACCCGGTTCCTCCCGAGCTCCTTCGCAACGTACAGTGCGTCGTCCGCCGCCTTGAGCATCTCTTCGCGGCCTGATACACGCGGGTGCGGCCACGCCGCTACGCCGCAGCTCATCGTTCGCTTGAGCGTTCCACCCTCGAACGAAAATGTATGGTCGTCCACGCGTTGCCGCAGCCTTTCCGCAAACGTGACAGCAGAATCGAGCACCGTCCCGGGCAGCAATAAGAGAAATTCCTCGCCGCCATACCGGCCGACCCTGTCGATTTCCCTCGCCTCGGCCTTGAGGATTTCCGCAAACTGCTTGAGCACTTCGTCACCCGCGGCATGACCGTAGGTGTCATTCACTTTCTTGAAGTGATCGATGTCGCACATCACGCACGCTATCGGCTCGTGAAGGCGAAGCGAATGCTCGAACATTTCATGCAGCCGCTGCTCGAGTGAGCGCCGATTGTCGACCCCGGTGAGGCCGTCAGTCAGCGAGATGTGGAGAAGGGTATCGTTCATGACCGAGAGTTCCTTCTCCCGCTCGCTCAGCGCCTGCTGGAGCTTCTTGATACGAAGCAGGGACCTGACCCGCGCCTCGAGCTCGGCGAAGTTGATAGGCTTGGTTACGTAGTCGTCGGCGCCCGCTTCGAGTCCGGCCACCATCCGCTCAGTCGAATCGAGCGCGGTCTGCATGATCACCGGAATGAACGGCAGATTGGTGTCGGCTTTGAGCCGTTTGACTACCTCGAGGCCGTCCATGTCGGGCATCATGACATCGAGCAGCACCAGGTCAGGCGTCCACGCATTGATAGTGTCCAGCGCTTCCTGGCCGCTGTTCGCGCCTCTTACGTCATAACCACGCGCCTCGAGCCGGGCGCGCAGGACTTCAACGTTGTCTTCGTGATCGTCGACAACGAGGATCCTTCGCTTGCTGCTGGTCGAGTCGGCGGTTGGTTCAGTGGCCATTATTGCGGCCCAGGAATCGTTGCACCTCTGCCACGACTGCCCTGGGCTCACATGGCTTGGCGAGATAACCGTCGCAACCCACCTCGAACGCCTTTTCCCGGTCTGACGCCAGGGCATGCGCCGTCAGCGCGATAATCGGGATGTGCCGGGTGTCAGGGTCGTGCTTGAGAACCTGGGTTGCCTCCCAGCCATCGATTATCGGGATCGAGATATCCATAAGTATTAGGTCCGGCTTCGATGCTCTTGCCTTAGCTATACCTTCTTCCCCATTCCAGGCTTCGGTTACCTCGTAACCGAAGTGCTTGAGAATGGTGGAATACACGATCCGATTGTCTTCGTTGTCCTCAACAAGCAGAATCAACTTACCAGACTCGCTCATTTGCCCTCGCATGGGTATTGCAATCTCAAATCTTCCAAGCAAATACCTTACCAACCTCTTTTTGACCGGCATTGAAATGACAGTCAACCACACCGCTGAAACGAACCTGGAGCAGGTACCGCGCCCGGTTGGGCGCCCTTATCGCAACGTCAGGGACAAACGGTCGGTAAGCATGCTGGGTGTCGGAATTGTCATCGGGACCGTGATCGGGGCCGGAATCGCCCTGCTCGTTGCCCCTCAAAGCGGATCAGAAACCCGCCGCTCACTTGGCAGCCGCGTCGGCGGTCTTCGGACCGGCCCCGGCGTCTGGGGGAAGCTCGGGAAGGAGTTGCGCCGCGCGGCGGTCGCCAAACGAAAGACGCTCGAGATGGAAACCCGTCGCAAGGAACTTCTCCTGAAGCGGACTCAAGCCGGAAACGTATGATTTAGCGCTGAGAAGCGAGCCAGTTCCGAGCCTGAGCCTGGTATGTACGATCGTTGACGTCGCTCACCGGTAGGCGTAACGCGGTTTCGAATTCGCTCCGCGCCCGGGGTTTGTCGCCGATGTCGGCGTAGATCGAAGCCAGGTCTACGCGATGCACGATCCGGTCGGGTTCGGAGGCAACCGAAGCTTCCATGTAGCGGACGGCCTCCTTCCATGATGCACTGCCGAACACACCTCCGCCAAGAATGTTGCGCGCGATCATACGGGTGACGCTGTTGAGTCGCATCACTTCCGCGTTCCACATTCCCATCACATGCAGGCAGCCGGCGTGCTGCGGCTCGATCTCGAGGCACTTGAGCGCTTGCGACCTGATCTCGGTTGCGAACCGGACCCGACCGCGAGCGCTCTGAGTGAGAGCCGTTTTTCCAAGCGTGCGCGAAAGTGAGAAGTAGCCCTCTGCACCGGAGGAATCAGCGGCGATAGCGCGCCTCGCATATTGCTCCGCTCTTTTGAACAGCGACTTCGCGCGCGACGCATCAGGCAGGTAGGAGCCAATGTCCACCGCAGATCGTGAAGCTTTCCAGAGTGCCTCGTAACTTCGGGGGTCAGCTGCGATCGCCTTTTCGAAGTGGGCGAGCGCGGGCTCTGCCGCGAGGGCCGCATATGCCCGGTCACCGCTCGATATGTGTTCGGAAGCGGGCTGTGCAAACGCCCTGGTCACCAACAGTGTGAGGCCGAGCAGTGTAATGAAGTGTCGCATATTGTGTATTATGGCTGACCAGAAATGATCGTACCCAGACTGATTGAACGTAAGCGCGATGGTGGCCGCCTCGAAGACGCCGAGTGGGAGGCTCTGGTCGGTGCGTATGCGCGGGGCGAAGTGCCCGACTATCAGCTGTCCGCCCTTCTCATGGCCATCTACTTCATTGGCCTTGACCGTGGCGAGACAAGCGCCCTCACGGACGCAATGATAGCGAGTGGAGGGAGGCTCGATCTTGGTCACCTGGAAATTCCGCGCGTCGACAAGCACTCGACGGGCGGCGTAGGCGACAAGGTTTCAATTATTCTCGCGCCCCTCATCGCGTCACTAGGAGTTGCTGTTCCCATGATGTCCGGGCGGGGTCTCGGCCATACGGGCGGTACCCTCGACAAGCTGGAATCGATTCCCGGGTTCCGGACGGATCTCACGCTGGCCGAAGCGGCGAAGCAGGTCGAGGCAATCGGGTGCGCGCTCATCGGACAGACGAGCGAGATCGCGCCCGCTGACCGGAAGCTTTATGCCCTGCGCGACGCCACAGCCACTGTGGAGGTCGTCCAACTGATTGCCGCGAGCATCATGAGCAAAAAACTCGCGGAAGGTCTGACGGGGCTGGTGCTCGATGTAAAACAGGGGTCGGGCGCATTCATGCCTGACACGCGTCGTGCAACCGCACTGGCGGAAGCGATGATCGAGCTCGGCGCAGATCGTGGGTGCCCGGTGGTCGCTTTGCTTACGGCGATGGATCGGCCACTCGGTTATGCATGTGGCAATGCGCTCGAGATTGTGGAGTCGGTCGATGCGTTGAAGGGTGATGGCCCCGAAGATCTGATGGAAGTCACATACGCGTTGGGCGCGGAGATGCTCGTGCTCTCAAGGACAGCGCGCGATTACTCCCACGCATGGGAAATGATGCGGGACTCCATAAGCTCCGGCAGCGCGCTTGCGAAATTCGTGGAGATCATCGAAGCGCAGGGTGGCGATTCGAGAATTGTCGATGATCCGTCACTCCTGAACGTAGCCGCAGTGACAGCCGAATTTCTTGCGGGGAGGGACGGATTCATCACCGAGGTCGTCCCGCGAACCGTCGGTCACGGCGTGATATCACTGGGCGGTGGCCGCACAACGATGGAAGATGTCATCGATCCCGCCGTTGGATTCGTGATCAACGCAAAGCCTGGCGGCGCAGTGAAGCGCGGCGATGTCATCGCAACCATTCACGCGCGCGACGAGCGTGGGGTGAGGCAAGCGCGCGCAGTCCTCGCCGAAGCAATAACCATCGCAGATGAGCGCCCTGTTGTGCCGCCACTCATTACCGCCAGAATTTCGAAGGAGGGCGTCAGTCAGTGGCGCCGGCCGGAGTGACCGGCCGCCGAATCTCGTTTCTCCGAAGGAGCGCCAAGAGCTGGTCGGAGTCCAGGGCAGCAGTAAGCGTGCTCGAATCTCACGGGTTTGTTGTAACTGCTCATCCCGACGCACCCGTTGCTGCCGGATCTACCGACATAGTCTGGATGCGCGGGAGTCTGAACTGGTACCCGCGCACTCTCGCATCCCTGGCGGCAATCCCTGTCGCGAAAAGGCCGCTGATCATCGCATGGCACACCGAGCCTCTGCCCCTGCCTGCGGCCGCGGATCTGCGCACGCCGCTCCCGAATCTCCGCGAGCTCGCCAAGATATTGCTGCGCGATCACCGCGCCACCGACATGCGCACCAACTCATGGCGGATCCGGCAACTGCGCCGCGTGGGAATACCTGACGTTCTGGTCGTCTCCACGCGGTCACGACAAACGTGGCTGGCTGAGCAGAGAATCGACTCGCACTTCGTTCCGGTTGGGTATGCCACGCAACTTGGACGCGATCTCGGGCTTGAACGCGATATAGATGCAATTTTTATCGGAGCTATGAACGTTCGCGGACACACGAGGTCGACGCGAGAACTCCGGCGAAATGGAGTAAACCTCGTGACCGAGGGCGGATGGTCGCGCGAGAAGGGTTTGTGGGGGGACAGGCGTACCGAGATGATCAACCGGGCACGCACGTTTCTCGCTCTTCAGCGCCATCCCGGAAAACTTTCCGGAGTACGAATGCTGCTGGGAATGGCGAACCGGTCGCTGGTTATTGCAGAGCCCATTTTCGATCCGGCGCCATACGTACCGGGAACCCACTATGTCAGCGCCAGCCTCGCCGATATGCCGGATGTTGTGAGACATTACCTGTCAAACGAAGGGGAACGCGCGAAGATTGCCGATCGAGGACACCGATTCGTAACTACGGAGCTGACCCTGGAAAAGAGCATTGCGCAGATCCTCGAGCTGGCGGGACTTTCGTGAACATCCCGCTTTTCCGTCCGCGCATTTCCGAGTCCGCGATTGCCGCCGCGGCGACAGTATTGCGGTCGGGTTGGCTCTGACTTGGACCAAAGACCGAGGAGTTCGAGCGCGCATTCGCCGCATACACTGGCAGCGCGCATTGCATCGGCCTGAGTTCGTGTACAGCGGCTATTCACCTCGCGCTCCGGATTCTCGACCTGCCACCGGAATCAGAAGTCATCACGACGCCGGTAACGTTCGTGTCGACGAATCACGCGATACTGTATGAGGGACTGAAGCCGGTCTTCGCCGATGTGGATATGCAGACTGGAAATCTCGATCCAGATTCAGTCCGCGAACGCATCACGGAACGGACGGGCGCCATCATCGTCGTTCACTACGGTGGATACCCGGCCGACCTCGACGAGTTATATGCGATCGCAGGAGAGCATGGGATATCAATCATCGAGGACTGTGCCCACGCCTGCGGATCAGAATATCGGGGACGCCGGATCGGGAGTCACGGTGATCTTCACGCCTTCTCTTTTCACGCAGTCAAGAACCTGCCGATGGGAGACGGCGGCGCACTCACTGTGCAGTCTGCGGAACACGACGCTCGACTGCGCCGCCTCAGGTGGCTTGGCATCGACAAGGATACATTCAGTCGCACCGGCAAGAATGCGTATCACTGGGAATACGATGTGACGGAAGTAGGCTTCAAGTGCCACATGAACGACATCGAAGCGGCGATCGGCCTCGCCCAGCTCGAGCTGCTGGACGGCGAGAATGCCCGGCGAAGGGAGATTGCCCGGTTATACAGGGACAATCTTGCTGACGTGCCTGGCGTGATGCTGCCGCCGGTTTCTGACGACCGCGAAAGCAGCTATCACCTCTTCCCGATAAGGGTCGACCGGCGGAACGAACTGGTGGACCGACTCAGGAAGAAAGGAATCGCAACCGGAGTTCACTACCGTCGGAACGACGAATACCGCATGTACCAGAGAACAGAACTTCCTGGGGCCGAGCATTTCACGAATCATGTGATGTCCCTGCCGATGCACCTGTATCTTGAGGACCAGGATGTCGTGTCAATCTCCCAGGTCATCAGGGAGGGGTGGTAGAGCATGGCAAGACAGCAACTTCTGGTGCTCGGCACCCGCACTCTTGCCGAGGAAGTAGCTGATCTCGTCAGCGACGGCGACGAGTTCGAGGTAGCGGGCTTCGTGGAGAACATGGACCGCGCGCGCTGCGCGGAACCGCTGCTCGATCTTCCGGTCCACTGGATAGACGACATCGCGGCACTGGTGCGCACACACGTCGCCGTCTGCGCACTTGGTACAACAAAGCGCTGGGTATTCACCGATCAGGTCAAGGCGATCGGATTCCGCTTCGCAACGGTAATCCATCCTTCGGCGCGCGTGTCGCGGTCGACTGCAATCGGAGAAGGATCGATCCTGAGTGCCGGAGTGATCGTTGCGGCACACGCAACTATAGGCGAGCATGTTTTCGTGAACCGCGGTGCCCTGATCGGGCATCATACTGTTATCGAAAGTCACTGCAGCGTGATGCCGGGTGCGAACATCGCGGGCTCGTGCACAATTGGGGAACGTTGCTACGTTGGAATGGGTGCGGTGGTGATCGATCACGTGTCGATCGGAGCGCGATGCGTAATTGCCGCAGGTGCGGTGGTTACGAAGAGCTTGCCAGCGGGGGTAAAAGTGATGGGCGTGCCGGCACGTGTCGTCAGTGAAACAGCGGAGGGTAGATAGTGGCCGTTGGAAAACGCGTGATAATAAACGTCGCGCCGACAGGAATGGTGCCGACAACGGCGGACAATCCAGCGGTGCCCGTTTCCGCCGAGTCCATCGCTTCCGATTGCGAGCGTTGTCGTGCGGCTGGTGGGGCGATCTTCCATCTGCACGCTCGTGATACCGATGAGTCTGCTACTTATCGAAAGGACGTATATCGCGAGATAATCCGCGCGGTGAGGGCGAAGAGCCCCGATATCATCGTGTGCGTCTCGACCAGCGGCCGAACTCACAAGGAGTTCGCGCAGCGCTCTGAAGTCCTGGATCTCGACGGAGACGAAAAGCCGGAGATGGCTTCGCTGACGCTGGGCTCGATGAACTTTCCCAGGCAGGCGTCAATCAATGATCCAGCGATGATCAAGTCGCTTGCCGACCGGATGCGTGAGCGCGGCATCGTTCCCGAGCTCGAGGTCTTCGATTTCGGAATGCTCGATTACGCGAAGTACCTCATCGAGCGTGGAGTGCTGCGCGAGCCGTTTTACTTCAACCTCCTTCTTGGATCGCTGGGGACAGTGAGCGCAACACCGCTGAATCTCGCGTTGCTCGTGGCAGCACTTCCATCGGGTGCGACCTGGGCAGCGGCGGGAATCGGTCGGTTTCAGTTTTCCATGAACTCGCTCGCCGTAACCATGGGAGGGAACGTGAGAATCGGTCTCGAGGATAATCTCTTCGAGGATGCGGCCAAGATGCGGCCAGCGACGAACCCGGGCCTGGTGGAGCGGATCGCCAGCCTTGCGCGTGCGGCTGAGCGGGAGCCCGCCACTCCGTCCGAGGCGCGAGAGATCATCGGGCTCCCTGCGCGCCATTTGTAGCTGTCGCTGCCGGTATTTCCTAGATTGGTAGAATGCCCCACTCAGCTGATTCAAGGAAGTTCAACGAACAGGAAGTAGCTCTCATCATCAAGAGAGCAGCTGAGCTTCAGCAGACCGAGCAGGCGGAAACCGAAACCGGCCAGACCCTCACTCTTCAGGATGTTGAGCAGATCGCGAAGGAAGCCGGCATCGATCCACTTCTGATCCGCAGGGCTGCGCAAGGGCTTGACCACCATGTGGAGAGTATCAGGCCGTCACCGTGGCTTGGAGCGCCCACGCGAATCGTTCTCGAGCGCGTTGTCGATGGTGAGATCGGACCCGAACACTACGAATCTCTGGTCAACGAGATGAGGCGCACTTTCAGTGATAACGGGGTTCCCAGCGTTCTCGGCCGCACTCTGGCATGGACCCCGGCGGCTGCGGGTGGAAGACGAGAGAGTCGCACGCGGAATGTTGACGTCAGCGTGATATCGCGCGGTGGAGTGACGACGATCCGCGTGGAGGAAGAACTTCGTAATCTCGCGGCCGCGCTGTTTGCCGGCCTGATGGCCGGCGGCGCGGCGGGCACTACGGGAATCACGGTCGGAGTAGCGATGGCCACGCTCGGATCGGCGGGTATTGCGGGTGCGCTGTGGGTCGCGGTTGCGGGTGGTTTCTACGGTTTGTCCCGCGCGATTTTCACTCACCTCGCGAGAAAACGCGAAGCACAGCTCAGGGCGCTGATCTCGAGACTTGCCGATCAGGTTCGCGACGGCGTTGACGAGGATTCGCGCCGCCGGCTGGAATCTGGAAGCGCTGAATCCGTGCCGAGATTACCTCCGCCGGGGGTTGCATCAGCCACTGGCTGACGCACCTTCCACCAGGCAGCAGCCTCCGCCTGAGTCCACTCGCCGAGTCGCGTCGAAGCGAGTGACTGCGAAAGATCGTCTGCAGTCCGGGGCCGGTCGTCAGGATTTTTTGCGAGACACTTGAGCACCAGCTGCTCGAGGCCCTCGGGGATATCCACGCCTCCACGAAGCGAAGGAGGAACGGGTTCGTTCCTCATGTGCTTCGCGATCATCTGGAGACTGCTCTCGGCGTCGAACACCAGCTTTCCGGTCAACAGGAAATACGCTACGCAACCGAGGGCGTAGATGTCAGCTCGCGCGTCGACGCTTTCGCCCAACGCCATCTCCGGAGCCATATACGAAGGTGTCCCGGGCGTACGCCCAACTGCTGTCGCCAGAGAGATGTGAGTGTCTTCCTTCAGAACCGACTTCACGAGGCCGAAGTCGAGCACCTTCACGAAATCGTGCTTGACACCAACTTTGCCGAGATGGATGTTCGCCGGCTTGATGTCGCGATGGACGAGCCCCTGAAGGTGGGCTTCCTCAAGTGACTCGCAAGCCTGCCGGAGAATGTGAACCACACGCCGCGCGCTGAGGGGTCCATGCTCGCGCACCAGTGACTCGAGGTCCATGCCCTCGAGCAACTCCATTACGAAATAGAGCGTCTGGTCTTCGGTAACGCCGAAATCGAACAGCTCGACGGTGTGTGCTGATCGCAGGTTAGCTGCCGCCTCCGCTTCCCGATGGAAGCGCGTGATGGCGACATCGGCCGCCGCAGGATCCTGTCCACCGAGCATCTCGGCTCTTATCAACTTGATGGCTGCCGGTCGCGCCAGCATGCGGTGCCTCGCCTTGTACACTTCTCCCATGCCGCCGCGCATGATGAGCTCCCCGAGCTGATAACTTCCCATCTCCCGCGCTTTGCTCACCTGACGTCCGAGGCCGGTGATTACACGCGAGATCACCGCGGCGACCCCAGCGAGCATGAAGTCGGGATAATGCATGAGCATTCCAGAGCCGACGGCATTCACAAGAGACATGCTCTGACCATGCGTAATGATCATGGCGAACGGGTTCATCGACGCTGCTATGAGCGCCGCTATGAGCATCATCCGCGGCTCGTTCGGTGCGATCGCCGCGAACATGAGCAATACGACCCCGACCCACGAGATCACTGGTCCCTGCAGGCTTGATTCCGGCTGCCCCCAATGCAGCACGACGCCAATCGCAAAGCAGGTGAGCACCATGTAGACGAGCGCGAGCCTGAGAAAAAACTGCGGGCTGCGCTTTGAGCGCCGGATATATACAAAAAGGCCGACCGACGACAGCGACGCGGCCGCTGCGATTGCGTCCGGAACTCTAAGTCCGGGCCACTTCTCCCCGGGATGGAATGACGGCCACGTGACATGCCACAGGACATCTCCTACGATCCACAGCGCGGAGGCCAGCAGCGCCATGATGCCGATTCGCCCGGATGCCTCGCGCAGGAGATCTGCCGGGATCGCACGTTCCCTCGTCCGGGAAAGCGCTCCGCTGGCAGGAGTGGTCTGCGGGACAGGCTGAATCAGGTCAGGCTGAGCCATCTTCATGAGCGACTCATTTGGTGGCCCACACTATGGCTGATCTACCGTGATGGCAAGCGTTCGCGGAGCTTGATGCCCTCGAGGGTCCACGATGAGTCGTCACGGCGGAAGGTCGCGGTACCTGTCCCGAAGGGGGGAACCTCGGCAATTCGCACGACGGATTTTCGCTGCGGCAGCTTGTCGAGCGCAAGCAATCCATCGACTCCCCGGAATCTGTAGAATCTCCAGGTAAATACGACCGTAGCACTGTCACCGGATTCCGATTTCTTGAATTCCGCAGGAAGGTCGGTGCCGGCCATGCCCACCGGCACCTCGTAAGTGGAATCGAGTGTAACGATGCGGCCGAACATTTTTCGAGCGGCACCGCGGTCAGTCAGCTCGAGCTCACACGAATCGTCGCCCTTTGGCTCGGCCGACATGAAACCTGCTTCCGTCAACACTGCCCACGCCTGCGAATCCTGGGTCGCGGGAAGTTTATCGCACGGCGCTGCGATTGTCCGTGGAACGATGACCGCGAGTGCCTTGTCGAACGGCGCGGTCTCGAAGATCGCTGCGGAAATAACATCGTCTGTCAGAGGGGGAGCGCATGCGAACATATTCGCTGCGATCAGCAGCAGCATGGCTACTCTGACTGATCGCAGCGGGCGTTCCAAATATGAGGGCAAATCGGCTCCGTAATTCTGTGTCGCGTCACCGCCCAGGCGGGTGCGGTTTGACGCAAGCCTAGATGTCGAGATTGCTCACGAACTTCGCGTTCTGCTCGATGAACAGTCTGCGCGGCTCGACTTCATCTCCCATCAGCGTCTGGAACGTCTGGTCAGCCAGCACAGCATCCTCGAGAGTCACCTTCAGGATCGTGCGCGTTTCCGGATCCATCGTGGTCGACCAGAGCTGACCGGGGTTCATTTCGCCAAGGCCCTTGTAACGCTGGATGTTGACAGATCCTTTACCCTCGCCGTTGCCAAGTCGCGAAACGTAGTCGTCGCGTTCCTTGTCGTCGTAGGCGTAATACTCTTCCTTTCCCTTGGCCACGCGATAGAGCGGTGGCTGCGCGATGTAGATGTAACCGGCCTCGATGAGCTCCGGCATCTGTCGGAAGAAGAACGTCAGGAGCAGCGTCCGGATGTGAGCTCCGTCGACATCGGCATCGGTCATCAGGATGACCTTGTGATAGCGAACGTTCTCTACCGTGAACTCTTCCTTGATTCCTGCGCCGATCGCAGTGACGATCGTTCTTATCTCCTCGTTGCCGAGGATCTTGTCGATGCGCGCGCGCTCGACGTTGAGGATTTTTCCGCGGAGCGGCAGAATCGCCTGAAATGCGCGATTGCGCCCCTGCTTCGCTGAACCTCCGGCGGAATCTCCCTCGACGAGATAAATCTCACAAAGTGACGGGTCGCTCAGCGAGCAGTCGGCGAGCTTGCCGGGCAGGTTGCCGATGTCCAGCGCCGACTTCTTGCGTGTGAGATCGCGCGCCTTGCGGGCCGCTTCGCGTGCACGCGCTGCCGAAACTGCTTTCTCGATGATGATGTTCGCAACGCGCGGATGTTCCTCGAGGTAGGCGCCGAGCATTTCATTGACCACGGTCTTGACTGCGCCTTCGACCTCGGAGTTGCCCAGCTTCGTCTTGGTCTGGCCCTCGAACTGGGGCTCCCTGACCTTGACGGAGAGAACAGCAGTGAGGCCTTCGCGGACATCGTCACCGGAAAGCGTCGTGTCGCCACCTTTTTTTGTGGCGACCTTCGAGCCGTACGCGTTGATCGTACGGGTCAGCGCCGACTTGAAACCGGTGAGGTGAGTTCCACCCTCGTGCGTATTGATGTTGTTGACGAAAGAGAACACGTTCTCGTTGTAGCCGTCGTTGTACTGGAAGGCGACCTCTATCTCAACATCGTCGCGTGTCGTCTCGATGTACACGACCTCGTTATGAAGCGGCTTGCGCGAGGCATTGAGGAACTGAACCATCTCCTTCAGCCCGCCCTTCGCAAGGAAGGTCTCGGTTTTCTCCTGACCCTCGCGCTCATCCTGGAGGTGAATCTCGATTCCCTTGTTCAGGAATGAGAGCTCCCGAAGGCGATTGGCGATCGTGTCGTAGTCGTAACGCAGCTCGGTAAAAATCTCCGGGTCAGGCTTGAACCAGACCTTCGTGCCGCTCTCGCGACCACACTTGCCGAGCACGCTCAGCTGCGTGCGCGTGTAGCCGCGCACGAAGTCCATGAAGTGCTCCTTTCCATCGCGCTTCACCCATACCTTCAGCTGCTCCGACAGCGCATTCACAACCGACACACCGACACCGTGCAGTCCGCCCGACACCTTGTAAGTGTTCTTGTCGAACTTGCCGCCGGCGTGAAGAACCGTCATCGCCAGCTCGACTCCGGGAATCTTTTCAGTCGGATGGATATCCACCGGAATTCCCCGACCATCGTCAGCGACAGTGATCGAGTCGTCCTTGTGAATCGTCACATGGATCTGCTTTGCATGACCCGCCAGCGCCTCATCGATCGAGTTGTCGACTACCTCATAAACCAGGTGATGCAGACCACGCGATGATGTCGATCCGATGTACATACCAGGACGCTTGCGTACAGCCTCGAGGCCTTTGAGCACCTGAATATGCCCAGCGTCGTAACGAGTGTCGGGAGCCGTTGCGGTCTTCGCCATGTGTTGCTGGAATTGATCGAAAAGGTGGGACCGTACAAAGACCGAAAAGCGTCTGTCCGGCAGATTGAATAATCTAACGCCAAAACGTGATTTATGCAATTCTTTCTGCGACCGCTAAGCGCTTGCCCCCTAACGACTTAACGGCGAAGCTGGAACCTGATTTTTCGGATCGGAGATCGACCTTCAACAGAGTTCAACGCCCGGAGCAGCTGCGGCTCCATCAGCGACAGCTCGGACATCCATCCATGCGTCGAAACCGCAACAAAAAGTGTCCCGTCCGGCGTGATGGAGAGCGCCTTTGTGACGCCGGCAATCTGCGCCCCGACTGCTTCCGGCCACTGATCCACAACCGAAGCCTGCTTCACGCGGCGCGACAGTCCGCTCCTGGCGAGAAACCCATCCAACGCCTCGGCCAGTGTGATGGGCTTCCGCTTCTTCTCGTTCACGCCGCCCGCTCCACGACGCCCGCATTGATGCTTCTGCGCTCGAGACCGATGAGCTCCGGCGGAATGTCAGTCGCCCGGGGAACCATCAGGATCGTCTGGCCGAGGCCGGCGCTTTCCAGAAGGCCGAGGATCCGGCCAGATCGGCGAACGTCGAGCTCCGCGAACGGGTCATCGAGGAGAAGCACCGGTGACTGCTGCCTTGCCTCGCGCAATGTTGCGCCCTCCAGCATGCGCAGCGCGATCGCCGCTGTGCGTTGCTGCCCGGCCGAGCCGAACACCCTCAGGTCTTTTCCATCGAGAGTAAAAGAGAGATCATCGCGATGCGGGCCCGAATGCGTGACGCCGCGCCGCATGTCGTGCTTTCGCTGCCGCGCGAACGCCGCCTCGAGAGCGGCGCGGACATCAGGCTCGCGGGCAATCACGCTCTGGTACGTCATGCGTGGTTCGCCTGATTCGCCTATTGCGGCCGACAAGCGGGAGAACTCAGGCGCAACCGCGTTCACCCACGCGGAGCGCTCACCGATCAGCACAGATCCGTGCTCAGCTAGCGCCGGTTCCCACACCGCTACCGCAGAATCATCACCACTTCGCGCTCCTTCCCGAAGTGCCGCGTTTCGCCGTGCAAGCGCGGCGCGGTAGGTCTGGAGTGATGCAAGGTATCGCCGAGAGGAAAGCGCCAGGACCAGATCGATGTACCGTCGCCGCTCGGCAGGTCCGCCACCGATAAGCTGTATGTCGCGAGGCGAAAACATTACTGATGGGAGAGAGCCAAACGCATCGCTCAGCCGTGACGCGGGTGCGCCGTCGAGGACTACTTTCTTTTTCCTGGCGGTAGTCTCGAACCCGACTCCCATTTCCCGCGAACCGCTGGTGTCTGCTGTTGCCGAAATATGGAATGCTCTGGCGCCGAATCTGACGAGGTCCTGGTCGCGGGCACCTCGCACGCTTCTGAGAACCTGGAGATAGTAGATGCCCTCGAGAAGATTCGTCTTGCCCTGCCCATTCTCGCCGATGATCGCGAGCCCGGATTCCGGCAGGTCGAGATCGAGCCGTTCGAAGTTGCGAAAGTCGCGGGCTGAAAAACGCTTCAGCCAGACGCGTTCGCCGCTCACTTCCCCCTGAACTCGGGAGTGCGCTTCCCCAGGAATGCCTGCATGCCTTCGGTCATGTCGCTCGTGGATGCCAGCAGGCCAAAGTGATTTGCCTCTAGTACGAGGCCTTCCTCGAGCGACATCTCGAGCCCGCGGTCGACCGCTTCGATACACAGCGAAACCGCAAGCGGGCCATTGGCAAGTATCGCCTGCATCATCTCGATCGCCGTTTTCATGAGATCTTCAGGCGCAACCACCTTGTTGACGAGGCCGATGCGATAAGCCTCAGCTGCGTCGATCATCTCAGCGGTCGTCAGCAGCTGGATCGCGCGTCCTTTGCCGATGAGTCGCGAAAGGCGCTGCGTGCCACCGTAACCCGGACAGATTCCAAGCTTTACCTCGGGCTGCCCGAACTTCGCTTTGTCAGATGCGATTCTTATATGACATGCAAGCGCCAGCTCGCATCCGCCGCCAAGCGCAAAGCCGTTGACCGCGGCGATTACCGGCTTCGGTGATGTCTCGAAACGGCGAAAAATGTTCTGGCCATTCTGTGCCCGTGCCTTGGCAATAGTCGGCGTCTGGCTTGCGAGCTCGGAAATGTCAGCTCCCGCAACGAACGCGCGGCCTGCTCCGGTCACTATGATTCCCGCAACGTCCTCACGCGAGCGCACTTCGTCGATCGCCTGGCCGAGCTCGGCAATTGTTGCGTCGTTGAGTGCGTTAAGCTTGTCAGGACGGTTGACAGTCAGGGTCGCGATGCGACTGTCGACGTCGAGGGTCAGAAACTGGTAGGTCATCGGCGAACGAGTTGAGGTGATGCTCGAGACGCTGTAATGTACGCGGCCGTATCATCGTATGCCGCAACGGAGCCGCATGGCAGAAAAGTGGATTCGACGGACTGGATCGAAGGAGAGAGGCTTCCGCTACGAGGGGCCCGATGGCAAGGCGGTGCGCGATAAGGCCACGCTCGAGCGGATCGACCTGCTGAGGATCCCGCCCGCGTGGTGCGACGTTCACGTAGCGGCGAGCGCGCGCGCGGCCATTCAGGTATGGGGGTTGGACGCGCGCGGGCGCAAGCAATACAGGTATCATGGGCGTGCGGTAGAGAAGGGCCAGTTGAGGAAATACTATCGGGTCCGCCAGATGGCCACTGATCTGCCGAAGCTTCGAAAGCGATTTCTGAGCGATCTCCAGCAGGGTGGGTATTCGAAGGATCGCGTCTGCGCCGGACTAGTGCTCCTGATATCTCACGCGTGGTTTAGAGTGGGGAGCGATCGCTACGAGAAGGAAAACAACTCGTTCGGGATTACGACGCTGCGGAAGTCTCACGTCGAGCTGAAGAAGGAGATCATAAGGTTTCAGTACAGGGGTAAACGGGGGATCGAAAACAGTCAGAAGGTCACTGATCCTCGCCTGATCGCATTTGTACTTGAAATGATGGGTACCCCGGGGCTGCGGCTTTTTCGTTATCGGGAGGACCGGAGGTGGGTCGACGCAAATGCGCGGGACGTGAACGACTACATAGAGAAGGTTGCGGGCATCCCGTATACCGCAAAGGATTTCCGGACCTGGGGCGGATCGTTACGGGCCGCAACCGTTCTCTCCGACCTTGGACCTGTCCGCACGAAGAGCGCCCGCAACAAGAACATTCTCTGGACGGTTCGGGTTGTCTCAGCAGAGCTGGGCAATACGCCCGCAATCTGCAGAAAGTCCTATGTGCACCCGATGATTCTCACGCGTTACCTGCGCAGCGGCGCGACAATCGCAGTTTCCGGACGAAAGGGCAAGAAGGTGTCAGAGTCGAAGCACACGCCTGAGGAGACGGCGCTCATCGAGTTCCTCGACGAGCACTTCCCGGATCGCCGCAGCGAGCGGCGGATGGAGCAGACCTGAATTGAAACACGTTCTCGCAATAGATGAAGGCACGACCAGTACTCGCTGCCTGGTGATTTCCGCATCCGGGGAAATTGTCGGGCGGGGTGCGCGCGAGATAACGCAGTATTTTCCGCGACCGGGCTGGGTCGAGCACGATGCAGCGGAAATTTTCTCTCGAACCGTCGAAGCCGCGCGCGAGGCGATTGCAGCAAGCGGCATAGTTCCCGACTCCATAGGAATTACCAACCAGCGCGAGACCATAGTTGTATGGAGCAGGGTCACCGGCGAGCCGCTGGCGCGCGCAATTGTATGGCAGGACAGGCGGACGGCTGAGCGCTGCCGCGAGCTCACGCGAGACGCACCGTGGATCACTGAAAGGACAGGGCTTCCCATTGATCCGTATTTCTCTGCGACCAAGCTCGAGGTACTCCTCAACGATCCCGATGTCGCCAGTTCCGTCGAGCGTGGCGAAGCGCTGGCAGGAACGATCGACAGCTGGCTGATATGGAAGCTCACGAACGGCAAGGTACACGCGACAGATCCGACGAACGCGTCGCGCACCCTTCTCTTCGACATCGATGCAAGGGCGTGGAGCGATGAGCTCTGCTCGATCTTCAACGTTCCGCGCTCGATGTTGGCTGACGTTCGCGCGTCGAGCGGTGACTTCGGCATGGCATCGAGCAGTCTGCTTGGCAGCGACATCCCGATATGCGGTGTTGCGGGCGATCAGCAGGCCGCATTGTTCGGTCAGGGCTGCTTCAACGCCGGCGAAGGCAAGAATACTTATGGTACAGGCGCGTTTCTCCTTCTCAACACGGGAGAACGACGCCCGACACCTGGCGAAGGTATTCTTGCGACTGTCGCGTGTGACGCATCAGGTGGATACACGTACGCGCTCGAGGGATCGATTTTCATCGCTGGTGCTGCGATTCAATGGATGCGTGACGGGCTGGGCCTGCTCGAGGTTGCGGCCGAATCAGAGAATCTTGCGCGCAGCATCGATTCCAATGATGGCGTCTATTTCATTCCTGCATTGACGGGTCTGGGAGCGCCGCACTGGGAGCCCGAGGCGAGAGGGATGATCACTGGACTTACCAGGGGAAGCGGCCGGGCTCACCTGGTCAGAGCCGCACTGGAGTCGATGGCTTACGGCACAAGAGAAGTGTTGATCGCAATGCGCGAGCGAAGCGGCATTGCATTCGAAAAACTCAGAGTGGACGGCGGAGCAAGCGTCAACGACTGGCTGATGCAGTTTCAGTCCGACGTGATCGGCGTCCCAGTCGAGCGTCCCGAAATTGTCGAAACGACAGCGCTCGGCGCGGCAGGGCTCGCAGGTATTGCATCAGGTGTGTGGCGGAACAGTGAAGAGTTCCGGTCTGTCCCGCGCTACACGACCTTCTCGCCTGCGATATCCGAGGCGGAGCGATCGCAACTGGTCGGTGGCTGGGATCGCGCAATCGGCGCTGCACTTCATTGGGCAACAAACGGAGAAAAGTCTTGAAAGCAATCCTGAACGTGACCACCTGGCTTGGCGCCGCCGGTCTCGCTGCATGCACGAACGCATCGAATACAACTCCACGCGTGCCATTCCCTCCAGCGCCGACAGCGATCGTGGAAGACAGCGCGACTCTATCGACACCAACCGGTTCTATTGCCGGCACTCTTCAACTTCCCGCGCGGCAATTTCCGGTGCCTGTAGTACTGATCATATCCGGCTCAGGCCCCACCGATCGCAACGGAAATTCGCCTGCTTTTCCCGGACCGAATAACTCTCTCGACATGGTCGCCGAGGGTCTGGCAGCGAACGGAATAGCCTCGCTTCGTTACGATAAACGCGGCATCGGCTCGAGTCGCGCAGCGGGCAGCGGTGGCGAAGCAAGCCTCCGCTTCACCCACTTCATTTCGGACGCAAGCGGATGGATACAGCAGCTGCGCGCTGATCCGCGCTTCTCGACGGTTACGGTAGCCGGTCACAGCGAGGGCTCGCTGATCGGAATGGTCGCGGCTCGTGAGTCGAATGCTGACGGTTACGTCTCGATCGCCGGGTCAGGACGAGCGGCCGCAGTGATTATCGCCGAGCAGCTCTCAGCGCAGCTTCCGCCGCCGATGCTCGAGCAGGTGGTCGCGATGATGGCCAAGATCGAACGTGGAGAAAAGGTCGACTCGGTACCTCCGATGCTGGCGAGTCTTCTCAGGCCGAGCGTGCAACCTTACCTGGCGTCGTGGTTCGCGCTCGATCCGGCGAAAGAGATTGCCAGGCTGACAATTCCCGCACTTGTAGTTCAGGGTACTACTGACGTGCAGGTGAAGGTTACCGACGCGAACTTGCTCGCTGCGGCGAAGCCCGGCGCCAGGCTCGTGATAATAGAAGGCATGAACCATGTGCTGAAAGCCGTGAGCGGGCCGCTTGGTGCCCAGCTCCCGTCGTATTCCGATCCCAACCTTCCGGTGGTGCCTCAATTGATCGCTGAGATCGCTACATACGTTAACGGATTGCCTAAGCGGTGAGTCAGGCGTCATGGTTGCCCACCACGGTGGGCAAGTACGTGGTGATTGTCGGCGTGCTCGTTTCGCTTGGAGCGACGCCCGTCATGGCGCAGGGATCGTCGCCGCGAGTCAGGGACTCGCTAGTCGGCATCGACAAGCTCAAGCACTTCCTCCTGGCGGGCTTCGTCGAAGGTGTTGCGTTCGCGGGTTTTCAGGCTGTCGGCGCAGACCGCAATACGTCGCTCGCAGGCGCAGGCGTTTCCGTCGCAATAGTTTCGGTCGGTCGTGAGCGACACGATCGCAGGACCACAGGTCTTTTCAGCTTTGGTGACCTGGTCTGGGACGCACTGGGTGCAGGCGCCGCGATGCTCGTGCTTACGCGTGTTCGCTAAGAATTCCGGCATGGCTTCAGGGTGATCGCAATCGGCGAGCTGTCACTGTGGGTCGCCCTGATCCTGGCGACATGGGCTGCCGCAGTCTCGTTCGCCGGAGCTTCACTTGGCCGTCGCGATCTCGCAGTTAGTGGCGAGCGCGCCATCTACATGACGCTGCTGATGATCTCGCTCGCGTGTGCGGGAGTGTGGGCTGCGCTGTTCACGCACGATTTCTCGATCATGCAGGTCGCATCGTTCTCGAGCCGAAACTCACCGAGCCTTTTTCTGGTTTCGGCGTTGTGGGCTGGGCGCGCAGGCGGACTTCTTTTCTGCGCTGCTTGTCTCGCAATAGTTTCGGGTTTGGTAGTCCGGACCTCGCGGGGCAGCGCCTACCTTCCTCGCGTTACCGCGTTGTTCGGTCTTGCACTCCTATTCGTTCTGATCGCTCTCTGCTTTGCAGCGAATCCCTTCGCGCGCCTCGACTGGATTCCGCAGGAAGGGCAGGGAATGCCGCCACAACTTCAGAACGTCTGGGCTTCGCTCTATCCGCTGTTGCTTTACACCGGCACCGCCAGCCTTGCGGCACCGATCGTCTTATGGATTGGCGTGATGCAGTCGAAGCAGATGGACGGCAACATCGTCGCACTGATTAGACGCTGGGCGCTTGTACCGTGGATCCTCGCAACATCCGCCATCATTGCCGGAATCAGGCAGGCTTATACCGTCGTCGACCGGGACGCCACATGGTCATCTCATCCGCTGCGAAGCGGATCGATCGTGCCGTGGCTTCTCCTGATCGGCTTTCTGGGACTGGTGATGCGCGTCGACTCGCACAGCGATGAAATGCCGACCCGGCCGACGCACCAGCGTTCGATGAGACTGGGTGTATATGTAACGATCCTCGGGGTTCTGCTGACTATTGCAGGTCTTGGTGGGCGCGAGTTTCGTGAACTGGCTGAGCTCACGCTGACGCCAGATTCGAGCACGCAACTTGTAGATCCATTCGGTGAGCGCTGGAGCCTCGTGAATCTTGGCGTCTCGCGATACGATGTGTTGAATCGCCAGGTCACAGCGATTGCGCTCGACGTGTCGATCGATGGCAAATCGGCGGGCGTGGTAACAAGCGAGATGCGGCAACACATAGACAGTCGGGGCGCGCCCGTGCATCGGCCCTCGACAGTTGCCGGCGTCCGGGGTACGTGGCCCCTCGACCTTGTCGTGTCTCTTGATGATGTCGATCCGGGGGAGGCAGCGCGGCTTCGCGTGGCGTTCAACCCGCTCGTGCGACTTGTCTGGATTGGCGGTATGGTGGTGATGATAGGTGGCTGCCTGATCATCTATCCCCCATCGAGGATTCGGGCATGATCTCCATCGCCATCGGAACCATGATTGCCATAGCTGCGGTGACGTTCGTACTCAGGCCGATCGTTTCGACGAGCGACATTGAGCGGGGGTCCCAAGTCGACGAGGGCAACGCAAACTCGCCGTAATCGCCGTAATTTCAGCTCCATGCGATTTCAATTGGGCCTCAAGCCCTGCGGTGACCGCCCCCGCTTCCCGGCCAGTGTCGTATCGCTTTACCTCCTCGCAATATCAGCCTCTGCATCTCTCGGGGCCCAGACCGCACCAACCACGAGTCAGGAATCGCGACCCGCCGAGCGGTATGGCCTTCTCATAAGAGGCGGTCGAGTGGTTGACGGAACGGGCAACGCATGGGTGCGCGCGGACGTCGGGATTCGCGCCGGCCGCATTGCAGCCGTCGGTGACTTGCGAGGCGCGACTGCCGACACTGTGCTGAACGCCGACGGGCTTTATGTGGCGCCTGGATTCATCGATACCCACTCGCACGCGGGGGGAGCGCTTGCGGGACGTGAGCTGAGCGGCGCGCGCGCACTGCTCGCCCAGGGGATTACCACCGTTTTTGTGAATCCTGACGGCGGCGGCAGCACCGATCTCGAGGCGCAACGCAAGAAACTCCTTACGGACGGACTTGGTGTGAATGTCGCGCTGATGGTCCCGCATGGGTCTGTACGTCAGGCCGTTCTGGGGATGGCCGACCGCGCGCCAAACGCGGCGGAGCTTCGCCGGATGGAGGAGCTTGTTGAGAGGGGAATGACCGCGGGCGCATTCGCGCTGTCGAGCGGTCCATTCTACGCACCCGGCAGCTATTCGAAGACAGACGAGCTGGTGGCGCTCGGCCGCGTAGCGGCCCGTTATGGCGCACCGTACCAGAGTCATATTCGCGACGAAAGTGATTACGGAATCGGGTTGCTTGCTGCAATCGAAGAAGTGATTACCGTCGCCCGCGAAGCCGGCACTCGTGGTGTAGTCACGCACATCAAGGCGCTCGGTCCCAACGTCTGGGGATTCTCGGCGGCAATCGTCGAGCGAATAAATCGTGCGCGAGCTGAAGGCGTCGAGGTGTTCGCTGACCAGTATCCTTACGAGGCGTCTCAGACATCGCTGTCGGCAGCGCTTGTTCCGAGATGGGCGCAGGTGGACGGAGGCGACTCGCTGCGTGCACGCATAGCGAATCCCGCAATACGTGCACGGGTAGTCGCGGACATGCGGTCGAATCTGGCGCGACGCGGCGGCGCTGATCGAATCCAGATTGCTGACCACTCCGCGGACACGCTGGTTGAGGGGCGCACGCTGGCACAGATCGCAGCGGCGCGCGGTGAGGATGCGGTGGAGACCGCGCTGTACATGGTTGGTCGCGGCGGCGCCGGGATTGTGTCGTTCAACATGAACGACGAAGACATCGAGCGGCTCATGCGGCAGTCATGGACGATGACAGCTTCTGATGGAGCGTTGTCTCGCGCGGGTCAGGGTGTGCCCCATCCCCGTGGAAATGGCGCGTTCTCGCGCAAGCTCCGCAAGTACGTGGTAGAGGATCACGTTATTGACCTGCCCGCGGCCGTGCGCTCGATGACCACACTTCCAGCGACAGTGTATCGTGTGCGGGATCGCGGCTGGATCACGCCGGGGGCGCATGCTGATGTCGTAGTGTTCGATCTCAGCCGCGTTCGCGACCGGGCGACTTTCGAGGAGCCGCATCAGCTCGCTGAGGGCATGGTGCACGTGCTGGTGAATGGAAAGCTCGCGATTCGCGACGGCGCCTTCACCGATGTTCTCGCGGGACAGGTCCTCCACCGCTCACGATGAGACCCCACTTCATGATGATACGAATCGACAAACTTTCCGTCGTTGTCACGTTGTTCCTCACCGCGACGAGCGCTGCTGGTCAGTCGCCAACGGTGCTTGCGCAAAAGGTGGAAGTCATACGAACGGCTTATGGTGTTCCGCACATCAGGGCAGAGAATCTGGAAGCTGCGTCTTACGCGCTCGCGTATGTGCAGCTCGAGGACTACGGGCCAGTGGTTGCGCACGGGCTTGCGCGCGCGCGCGGAGAAATGGGCAGATGGTTTGGCCGGGACAGCATGGAGTCAGATTTTCTCGCGCAACGTGAACACAAGATCGCGGTTGAGCGATACGTCATGCTCGATGTCGATACCAGGTCCGTATACGAAGGATTTGCCGCAGGCGTCAATCGTTATATCGAGTTGCATCCGGAGGAGTTCGCATCCGGGTTCGCACCGCGGTTCACTGGATATGACGTAGCTGCACGCGACGTAAGCCTCGCGACCGCTGGTCAGGCGCGTCAGTTCCTGAACAGGCTGTCGCCGCCCGAGCGAGCGAATGCTACGGGCCAGGGGCAGAACACTCCTGGCACCGACCAGATCGAGGAAGGCTCGAATGCATGGGCCTTTGGGCCAGGCAGAACGAAGTCAGGCAAGGCTATCCTGATGCGCAACCCGCACCTCGCATGGACCGCCGGCTATTACGAGGCGCACGTAACGGTGCCGGGAGTCCTGGATTTTTATGGCGACTTCCGCATTGGCGGACCTTTCGGAGTAGTCGCCGGATTCAATCGGTACCTCGGCTGGGCGACGACGAATAACGCGCCTGACCTGAACGAGATATACGCGCTCGACGCGGACCCGGCGCGAGTTGACCATTACCGTTTCGATGGTGCTTCCGTACCACTCGACCGCGAGCTCGTCACGGTGACCTTCAGAAACGGGGGATCACTGTCGACTGAAACCCGCGAATTCTGGCGGACTCATCTCGGGCCGGTGCTGCACCGCGACAGCGGCAAGGTCTACGTCCTGCGCGCGGCGGGCGATGGCGATCATCGTGCGGGCGAGCAATTCCTGCGAATGATGCGCGCCCAGTCGCTTGCACAATGGCAGGATGCGATGAAGATGCGGGCGCGGATGAACTCGAGCTTCACGTACGCGGATCGCGCGGGGAACATACTCTACGTGTGGAATGCGGCGATCCCATCGCTGCCGCATGCAAGCGGAGGGGATACTTCTGCTGTCCCCGCACACCGCACCGGTGATGTCTGGACTCGTTACATCCCTTACGACTCGCTGCCGCAGCTCCTCAATCCGCGAGGTGGTTATGTAAGAAACGAAAACGACGCTCCGTACCATACGAACATGCGGCAGGTGCTCGACCGCGCGAAGTATCCGGCGAACATGCCGGAGCCCTCGCTCCGGCTGCGCAGCCAGCTCAGTCTGGACCTGATCGACAACAACAGGAAACTCGGATTGGAGGATGTTGTCGCGCTCAAGAACTCGTATCGCATGCTGCTCGCGGACCGCGTGAAGGGTGATCTCATCTCTGCCGTCCGAGCGGCCGGTCCGGATACGACCGTGATGAAAGCACTTGCCATGCTCGAACGCTGGGACAACACGGCGGGGCATACCAGTCGCGGAGGAGTGCTGTTTGATACCTGGTGGCGTCGCTACACCGATGGCGCGACAGGCGCGGATTCGATGTTCGCCGAACCGTGGAGCGCGTCACAGCCGGTGACGACTCCGCGAGGCCTCAAGAATGCAACGCGCGCGGCTGAATCGTTTGCATGGGCCGTCGGTGAAACCGTCCGCCGGCATGGCAGCTACGACGTACCGTGGGGAGAGGTGCATCGAGTGCGACATGGATCAGTCGACGAGCCGGTCGGTGGCTGCAATGGAGCGCTTGGATGTTTTCGTGTGCTCAATTTCAGAACTGACCCCGATGGTCGCCGCGCGGTGAACGGCGGTGATGGGTGGGTGCTGGCGGTCGAGTTCAACGATGTACCGAAGGCGTATTCGGTCCTCGCTTACGGACAGAGTCCTAAGAAGGACTCACCATATCACTCAG
Source organism: Gemmatimonadales bacterium (assembly GCA_038203205.1). Classification (GTDB taxonomy): domain Bacteria; phylum Gemmatimonadota; class Gemmatimonadetes; order Gemmatimonadales; family Gemmatimonadaceae; genus UBA4720. Next base: position 26,658 of record JBBREF010000010.1, read on the forward strand.
ATCAGGCAGCGATGTTCGCACGGGGGGAGATGAAGCGCGTGGCGTTTACGGCTGGCGACGTCGACGCTCAGGCGATTCGACGCTATCGGCCGGGGGTTTCCCGGTCCCGGTAGCGCAGAGTAAGGGGCACGCGTAAGTAGGGTGGCGATTCGGGGCGGCTGGCGTGTGGGATGTGATGCCGCGTCCTGCGTTTCGCGTTTTGTGTAACGCGTTTCGCGTTGCCGTTTGACGGGTAGAGTCCACCGTATATCACGACACAAGCGGCGTCTTTAGAAGGCATGCCTCGGTTTGGACTGTACCTGTCCAAACGAAGACTCATAACGGGGAACGCGGTACGCGCAACGCAGGACGCGGCACTACAACGAGCATGCCGGAAATCCCGCTACAAAATCCCGCACTACGATCAATCGCACGCAAAAGAAAACGGCCACCGGGATATGATCCCGGTGGCCGTCACCTTCTTACCCATCCTATGCGTCGCGGTTGGTGCAGGTGTCGCCGCTAGGCAGGTTGGGGTTGTTCGCCTCGTGCAGTGGAACCGGGAAGTTCACGTCTGTCCCGTAGCTGCCTCCCTTGTGCCACGCACCCGTTGGAAAGACTGTGTTCGCCGGACGTCCGTGCTGGCGGATCAGGCGGCGCAGGTCGCCGACACGATAGCCGCGCCCGAACAGCCAGAAACCTCGCTCACGAAATAGCTGGTCAAGCCGCGCGGCGGGTGTGACAGCATCGGTAAGTGGAGCAAGCCCGGTAACCGTTGCTCGCAGTGTATTGAGTGTCGCAAGCGAGCCAGCGGCGTTCGAAGCGCGAAGCTGAGCTTCCGCCTCGATCATTCTTGCATCGCGCCCCATAATTATCGACACAGGAGTCTCACGAGCCGTCCAGAGTCGCTGCACGTACAGCGGCTGACTGAGGTCATCACGAATCGCCTGCGTCACGCCGATCGCCCTGCATGCGGTGTCGTTGCCGACGCATACCGGGACGCGCGGATCGTTTGCGGTTGCGAAGTTCAGCCCATTGACGCCCTCAGCGGTGCTTACACTGTAGCGCCGCGCGCTGTTGTTGAAGGTCCAGTACGCGTTAACCTGCGTGGCTGAGTGAAGGATGGTGTATGCGTATGCCGTCGGGACGGCGGCAACTGCAGTCGCCGCCTCGGCTGGGCGGTTGAGGTTCATGAGTATCCGCCCGCGCGTTACACGCAGTGCATTCTGAACGCGCACGTCGTTCGCCGTCGTACCGGTGATGAGGGCCAGCCCGTCATTGGCATGACCCAGCGCCCGCTCGAATGCCGCCGCTGTCGTTCCGGGAGTGCCGTACTGCTCCCGTCCGTCGACTACCGTGCTGAACACGAGTCCGTCGCAGTAGTGCTCAGCAAGGAGGTTTACTACGTACGCCTGTACGAAATGCATTTCGGCCACCTGCCACGCAGCCGCGCTCGGATTGTACTCCGCAAGCAGGTCAATCGCCTGCTCGGCAGCGAGCCGGGTCCTGTGAAGCACCCGGTTAGCGTCGGTAAGGAAATTGTTTTGAGGCGTGACTACGCGCTGGTCTATCTCCTGGCGCGCAATGAATGAGTCCCCGTTGTTGAACTCGTCCGAGAAAAGCCCGCCAAGAAGAAACAGGCTTTCGGCTCCTGTGGTCGCAGCGTTGAGGCGCGCCAGCGATCCAATCCTGACCGCGTTCGCGCCCGCCGCACTTCTGACTGCAGTTGGATCGACCTCATCCACCAGGTCGACGTTCAATATTTCGTCGCTCGAACACCCGGCAAGAGCCAGGGAAGCAACAATGGCAAGGGTGGCGGCGTTTCTGAGCCGCGCCCGGCCCATCGTGATAAGAGTCATAGGAAGTGTCATCCTAGAAGCCAAGGTTGAGACGGAATGAAAAATATGTGGGCGGCGCAAAAGCCTGGAACGATGAGGGTGCATCGCCCGTCGAGGCGAAAGCCTCGGGATCTACGCCCGTGTACTTCGTCGAGAAGACGCCCAGATTTCGCGCGGCCAGCGTTGCTGTCGCGTTCCGGCCGTTGAAGAAACGGCCAGCCCAGTCGTCGGGGACGTTGAGGCTGAGCGAAAGCTCACGAAACCTCCAGAAATCTCCGTCTTCAAAGAAGCCAGCCACCGACCGGCTCGAGTGCTCGCGTACCATCACGGTTCGCGCCTGCTCAAAATGTGAAGATTGCGGGTTAATCAACCCCGCGCAGTTGAACCTGCTCGCGCAACGGATGCGATCTGTGTTGTTATAGATCTTGTGACCGCCCTTGAAGTCGATCATGCCCGACACGCGCAGGCGCCGCTTCCAGAACTCGAACCCGTTTACGATGTTGAGCTCGTGACGCGGTATTGAATAACCATGATACTCTGCAGTGTCGCTGACGACGATTTCCCCGAGCGCGATGATTCCGTCTCCGTTCGCATCGTCGTAGCTGATTAGCCGGCGTGACCACCAGCCGTTCAGCGGGTAGCCCTCGCGCTGCCGCAGCGTTGCGGTTGCAATGGGCGGAACCCCGCCGAGGCTGACCAACTCGTTGGAATTGGTCGATCCCGTAAAGGTGACGTCCCAGGCGAAATTCGACCGCTGCAACACCTCCGTTCTCAGCAGTGCTTCCCAACCCTTGTTCTGGACCTCTCCAAGATTTTCGAAACGAACAGTCGCGCCGGTCCCGAGGGACGGTGGGAGCGTCCGGCTTATGAGTGCATCCTTGGAGTTCTTGCTGTAGCGCGTCAGCTCGAGTGATACGCGGTTGTCGAGGAAGCTTCCATCCAGCCCGAGCTCGAGCTCGGTTGAACGCTCGGGTTTCAACTGGGTGTTGCCGAGCGCGGTGAAGACGAGACCGGAAAGCTCGCCACTTTCGCCAAGTGTTCGTGTTGGCGAGTAAAAGGGAACAGCGTCGACGCTACCCGGCTGCACGCCGGATGCACCGTATGCCGAGCGAAGCCGCAGCTGGCCCAGAAAGCTTCCGCGCGGAAAGAATGACTCGTCAGATATGACCCACGAAGCCGAGAGCTTCGGATAGAATACTGTCTTGAAGTCGGCGCCGAATGCGCTGTTGCGATCGGAGCGAAGAGCTCCCGTGAGGAATAGCCTGTTGTTGAACGCCAGCCGCTGTTCGACGTATACGCCGAGGGTGCGGGCTTCGTTGTTAGACTCGTCGGCCTGGCGTATGGCCCCCGCCTGGACCGTGATCGCTCCCGGGCTCAGCTGCTCTCCCTGGGCACCGTTTCGCGAAAAAATGTTGCGGTAGAACTGCACGCCTGCGGCAGTCTGTGATTCGACTTTCTCCGAAACCTGGCGTGTCGCAGTCCCGCCCGCATCCACGGTATAGATGAAAAAGTTTGTGCGGTTGTCGATCTTGAATCCGAGACGGTCCGTGGTGCTTGCGCATTCCTCGAACTGACAGATCTGAGTATCCTGGCGCCCGATGTAATCGAGCCCGAAGTTGCCGCGAAACGCGAGCCAGGTCTGAGGGCGCCAATTAGTGGCGACAGATCCGATCAGGCGATCGATGCCCTGTTCCGTCACCGCCTGATAGGTCTTGCGCGGCGTGAACTCGCGCCACCCAAAGAGCGAGTCCCCGGCCGCGTTGATGTTGCCCTTGAACCCTGGTCCGCCGTATGTGTTGGCAGCGATTCCGGGAGTCCCTGAGTCATCACTTCGCGGCAATCGAAGATTCTGCTTCGTGTAGCCGGCATTCACGCCAATGTCGATGTTTTTCGGCAGGGTGATGTTCAGGTTCGCGCGGGTGGTGACCTTGTTCAGGTGGCTCGGGTTCCGCTGCTCGTCGCTGAGCGAGAGTCCGCGCGACGAGAGATACCGCTTGTCGAAATCAGGAACCTTGTGGACGCCGGTCTCGTCTTCCCACTCACCATGAAGGAAGTACCGTACCTGCTCCGATCCTCCCCGAAGCTGCAGTCCGTGCTGTTGGCGATAGCCGGTTCCATATGGTGTCGACTCGGGGTCGTCATGAAGGTTGTAGCTCGTGACGCTGTCCTGTGAGCACGTGCCGGCTGCGACCTGACTGAGGAAACACTGAACAGTGTTGGAGACGGTGGAAGTTGTGGCCGAGGTCGTACCCGTCCGCCAGCCGCGAAATGCGTCCGGATAATCGTTACGATCCTGGATCGCCGTCTGCTCGGTGTAGTATGTCCACTCGGGCCGACCCGCAAATCCACGCTTCGTGGTAATGAGGATCACGCCATTGGCAGCATCGGTACCGTAGAGCGTCGCTGCCGACGGTCCGCGTACCACTTCGATCGATTCGATTTCTTCAGGATTCAAGTCATTGATTCGTGACGGCGTCGTACCGCCAACGCTGACTGAACTCGAGCCAGTCGTGCCCTCGACTCTGATCCCGTCAACCACATAGATGGGATTGTTGGTGAGCGAAAGTGAACTCGTGCCGCGGATGCGGATGCGTGTCCCTGCTCCAGTCTGTGTACCGGGCACGACCATCACACCGGCCGCGCGCGAGGTCAACATGTCGGCCATGTTCGAAACAGCGCTCGTCTTGACGATTTCTGCGGCGTTGACGTTGGTAATCGCGTTTCCAATTTCGATCCGCTGCTGTTCTCCCGTCGCCGTAATCACCACACCCGATATCGCAACAGGCACCGCGCGAAGCGCGAAGTTCATCGTCGCTGTCTGCCCTGTGAGAATCGACGCCTGCCGGCGCTCCTCGGCGTAGCCGAGACTGTTGACTCGCACAGTGGCAGCGCTGGGAACAGACCCGCGGATCGTATAGACGCCGTCAGTATTTGTCTGGGCGGCGAGGTTGACGCCGGTAACGCTGACTCTGGCACCGGCAATCGGCCTGCCCGACGCCGCATCTGTTACTCGCCCACTGATCGTTGCCTGCTGTGCATGAGCTGAGCTTACAAATAGCAACTGCGCCGCCAGGGCTAGAACGCCCAGCGGAAATGACGAAATGCGCTTCATGGTCACCCCATGGTGTGGGTTCGACATCGCCTGAGCGCGCAACAGGGAAGGGCGCTCCGAGCGATGTGCTTGGGATGGGCCACATACTACATGCCACGGACGTAAGGGGCAAGTTTTCCGGTTGTCGGGGTCGCTGATGCCCCCTGCAGTCAACGTGTGCGCTTATACGTCGACCTGATCCAGCCGCCTGAGGGCCAGTTTGATGGGCGCGATCGTCGCAAAAATGCAAACTAACGCGGCAACGCCGAAGCCCCACAACATCTCGGTGGGTTCGCGTGGAGACCCGAATGAGACGGACGCGAGATAGCTGAAAACCGGTCGCGCTTCGAGCGTGATTACAATGCCGATCATCACGATGGAAGCCATCATGAACAGGAGCCCACCGAATGATGTGGGGATCTGGGCTGCGTTCTCTGTCTCGAACCGCGGGAACAGCGTGCCGAAGCCAATTGCGAGCCCGGCGATTCCGAACGTCATCATGGTGATCGTCAACACCGACACTACCATAATGAAAGGGCTGACCTTCATCAGGAGGCACGTCACGAGCACGAGGCCAACCGCGAACACGAGCAGCGGGATAGTCCCCACCCAGAACTTCGACCATAGCAGATCGCGCATCGACAGCGGGCTGGACTTCAACAACCACATTGTCCGTCCCTCGAGACTGATGCCCGGGAAGATGAAACGCGCAGCGATCGATGCCAGTACGAAACCAGATAACACCAGGTTCAGGAAGGGAATCAGGTTCGCGACGAAAAACGTCACGCCTTCGCCGCTGATCGGGAGGAACTTGATGTTGAATACATAAACGACGACTAACACAGCAAGGAGGATGAGCTGCGACCACTGGGTCGTGTCGCGAAAGAAAAGACGCACCTCTTTCATTACAAGCTCTCGCCGGACCATGCCGAGAGGAGCCAGTAGCGTGTGAAATGCGTTGGATACCAAACTTTTTCGCACCCAGCGCTCGCCGCTTTCCTGCGCCTTTGTGAACGCTTTCGCGTAGAGCGCGCGATGCAGCACCGCGCCTATGACGATGAACGCGGCCGCGGTGGACCAAAGCAGGTACAGCGGAAACGCGTCAGGCTCATCGCGCAGCCACGACATCAATGCCGTCTGCACCCATTCGCTTGGCAGCCACGGCGACGTTGGCCCCTTCAGGACCGAAATGAACTCGATCAGCGACCGGAATCCCTCGGGACGTGCAAGCTGCTCGGGCCGCATAAGGCGAAACAGAAGAACGACCCCGCCGGCCGCCAGCACGGCAATCACACTGAGAATGTCTTTCGTCCGCCGCGCGGGAAACAGATTGACGAGCAAAAGAGTGACCGCAGCTCCAACAACTGTTGGAAGTACGAGGAAGGGTATAAATACACTGAAGACGACGAGCGCGAACATCGCCCCGCCATCGTAGACGATGCCGTACGCCGCAAACATTGGCACTGCCATCAGCAGCACCATCCAGCTCGAATGCATGCACGTCTCGATCAGTTTCGCGACGTATAGACGAAGCCAGTCCACGGGTCCGGCGACGAGGAGATCGAGATCGCGCGCAAGAAAAAACGTGGACAGCGAACTGATCACGTTCGACAGCAGCAGCATTCCAAAAAAGCTGACGAGGATCAGGCCAAGCAGCTTGCCGGCGAGCAACGGTCCGATCTCGGGAATTCCGCGGAAATAGACGAGCAGTCGATACAGCACCGCGAATATCAATCCCCAGAACGCCAGCCCGACGATACCGAGAACTGCGCCGCGACCGAGCGCGCCGGTGTTCGTTTTGACAGCACGCGCCCGCATGCTGTGCCACTTCGGGGAAAGCAGGTGGACGAATGACGGCCCTGCCAGCTCAGGCATCGAGAACGTCCACGAATTCGCGCGCGGCGTTTTCTCCCGTCAGCTTGAGGAATATCTGCTCGAGCCCGTCAGCCCCTGATGCCGAGTCGGCGCGCAGCTCATCCATCGTACCCAATGCGCGGATCTTCCCACCCTGAATGATCCCGATACGGTCACACATGGCCTCGGCGACCTCGAGTGTATGCGTTGACATCATTATTGTATGTCCGCGCCGCGTGTATTCGCTGAAAAGATCCTTGAGAATGCGCGAAGCCTTCGGGTCGAGACCTACCATTGGCTCGTCGACGACGATCACGTCCGGCTTGTGAATGAACGCGCTTGAAATGATCAGCTTCTGGCGCATTCCATGGCTGTAGCTCTCGACCAGCTCGTCCCGCCATTCATCGAGGTCAAAGAGCGTCAACAACTCGCGGCCGCGGTGTTCGATGTCCTTTCCCTGCAGGCTGTAGATACCCGCAACGAACCGGAGAAACTCGGAGCCGGTCAGCTTGTCGTAAATGAAGGGCCGGTCGGGGATGTATCCGAGCATCGCCTTTGCGATCATCGGTTTCTCGTTTACGTCTATGCCGGCGATACGAACTGTCCCGCTGCTCGGCCGAAGAATTCCGGCGATCATGCGAAGTGTCGTTGTCTTGCCGGCACCGTTAGGGCCGAGAAATCCAAAAAGCTCGCCCTTTGGTACGACAAGGTCGAGCGAGTCCACGGCGGTGAATGTGCCGTAGCGCTTAGTGAGAGAGGTTAGTTCAATCATCCTGGACGAAGACGAACAAACCGTCGAATCGGTAAAGACTTTCCTGTGTCGCCCTGCTTCAGGGCGGGGGGCGTTCTGGCGTCGGCGTCGCAGACGCCGCCGGGACGCGATCGAGTCGCCAGTTTTCGAACGCTATTTCGAACGCTGTTCTAACCAGCGTGATACCGCCCGGCTCCGACGCGGCAATCAGCCTGCCGTACGCGTCCACCCACGCGGTGACCGGGGCGTCGTAAGAGGTAATGCGCCATCCACGCATGGAATCCTGGCGCGCTTTTACCCAGCGGCCTGTCGTGGCGTCGAGATGCGCGCTGTCAGCAACGAGAAACAGCGAGTCTGACTCGACACGAAGGGTCACTTCCTTCGCAGTTCGAGTAACCGGATCGAACATCGTGATCCGGGTTGAATCACCAATCTTCGGATTACGCCCGAGCATCAGAGGAAGAGGCGCAACTGTCGGGATGAACACCGGCGACGTCACTGCTGAGAGGAGCGTAATCGGCTTCTCACCGGCGTTTTCAGTCGTCACGGCGAGCGTCTTGTCTTCGCCTTCCTGGATCACTCCGCGGAGAAAAAATGGCGTGAGGTCGCCGGTCGCGCGAATCACGAAGTCGCGAAGCCTGAGTCCGCGAGTGAACCTCGCCTCCGAGCGGGCTTCCATCCGCAGCACATCATCGCCGACGGGGATCTCACCCCTGACAAAATCGGTTGAGACGATCCGGGTGTTGGTCGTATCCACGCTTGACGACGCAGCTCCGACTTGCCGGCCATCCTGCTCGAGGATGTAGTAATAGGTGGCAGGCGAGACCCGCATGCCTGCCTCGATCAGCGACTGCTCGGGAGTGCGATTGGTCGTCCGCTGATACATGAGCCCGAGCCCGACGACCCAGATGGCGATGATCACGATCGCGATCGTGCGGCGAGTCACGCTATTGTCAGGCTCGTCTCGCTGTTGATCCATCCAAGGTAGCGCTCTAGCCCGCCCGTAACCGGGATAGCGAGCAGCTCCGGCACCTTGTACGGGTGCAGCTCCTCGAAGGCACGGCGAAGCCCCTCGATGCACCCAGAACGCGTCTTCAGCAGCAGCATCGCCTCCTTCTCGTCAGCGACCTTGCCTTCCCAGCGGTATAGCGACCGCGCGCCAGGCTGGACGGTACCGCACGCTATGAGCCTGCGGTCGAGCAGCTCGCGGATGAGGGCGACGGCCTCCTCCTCGTTCGCGATCGTTGTGAGTACGACTACTGCATCGGTATGCGACAAGCTTCTTCCTTTTTAAGGCAAGACGAAGATAACAGCGGTGCTTATCCTGCACTAACACGACCTGACCGCATGCGACGCAACCACTCTAGACCCGGAACTTGTTTCGCCCAGTGAAACCGGTCACCTTTCAAAGCTATGCCAGAAGAAGCGCTCATAGTCCGCGGAGCGCGTGAGCACAATCTCCGCAACATCGATGTAGTCATCCCTCGCGACCGCCTTACGGTCATCACCGGGCTGTCGGGCTCTGGCAAATCTTCGCTTGCCTTCGACACCATCTACGCTGAAGGACAACGCCGTTACGTCGAATCGCTGTCGGCCTACGCCAGACAGTTCCTGGGACTCATGGAGAAGCCGGACGTCGACTCCATCGAAGGACTCTCGCCAGCGATCTCAATCGAGCAGAAGACCGCGGGACACAATCCGCGATCGACTGTGGGCACGGTAACGGAGATCTACGATTACCTGCGACTTCTCTACGCCCGAGCGGGCACGCCGCACTGCCCGAACTGCGGGCGACCAGTCGAGCGACAAAGCGCGGGCCAGATCGCAGGCTCGATCCTGACGTGGCCCGAAGATACGAAGATCGAAATCCTTGCACCGCTCGTACGCGGCCGCAAAGGTGAATTCAAGGAGTTGTTCGAGACTGCCCGCAAACAGGGCTTCGTCCGCGCGTATGTCGACGGGGACCTCGTCGAGGTTGCAAACCCGCCGAAGCTGAATCGCAAGCTCAATCACAGTATCTCGGTCGTCGTCGACAGGCTCGTCGTCCGTGCCGAAGACCGCGCACGCCTCGCCGATTCAGTCGAGACCGCGCTCAAGCTGTCGGACGGATTGATCGAGGTCACGAGACAGGATGACAAGACGACACACCTGTTCTCTGAAAAATACGGCTGCCCGGTCTGTGGAATCTCACTGCCCGAACTCGAGCCGAGGCACTTCTCGTTCAATTCACCTTTCGGTGCGTGTCCCGATTGCGGCGGACTCGGCGTCAGGCGCGAAGTCAGCGAACAGCTCATACTCGGCGACGCGAGCATATCGATTCTCGAAGGCGTGATTCTCCCCTGGGGCGAGCCCGACGGCTACCTGAGAAAAGTGATTCTCCCCGGACTCGCGAAACAATTCGCGTTTTCACTCAATGCGCCGTGGGGCGAGCTCTCCCAGCACGCGCGCGACGTCATGCTCTACGGTATGAGCGGATCGCGAAAGGGGCCAGCGAAGTACACCGAAGTCGCCAGCAAGTGGGAAGGCGTCATCGCCAATGTCCAGCGGCGCTACAATGAGACCGAATCTGATTCGGTGCGCATGCAGCTCGACGGCTACATGCACGCCATGTCCTGCACCACATGCGCCGGACGCCGCCTCAAGGCCGAGTCGCTCGCGGTCACGATCGCTGACAAGAATGTCGGCGAGGTCGTCGAACTGCCAATCATGGGCGCGCTTCGGTTCTTCGAATCTGTCACGATAAGGGAGAACGGAAATCCCGGACTCGACGCTGACATCGCCGGACCGATTCTCAAGGAGATCCGCGAGCGCCTTCGCTTCCTCAACGACGTTGGCCTCGATTATCTGACGCTCGGCCGCGCGGCAGAATCTCTCTCCGGTGGTGAGGCGCAGCGTATTCGGCTCGCAACACAGATCGGGTCACGACTTGTCGGTGTGCTATACATCCTCGACGAACCGTCCATCGGTCTGCACCAGCGCGACAACGCGCGCCTTCTCGCGACACTTCGTCAGCTGCGCGACCTGGGTAACACTGTCATTGTCGTCGAGCATGATGAGGAGACGATGCTCGAAGCGGATCACCTGATCGACCTCGGACCGGGAGCCGGTAAACACGGCGGACTCGTGATCGCCGAGGGTACAGTGCAGCAGGTGCTCGACAATCCGGCGTCGATTACCGGGAAATATCTGCGCGGCGAGCTCGAAGTACCGATACCCGCCGCGCGCAGGCCATTCGACCCGAAGCGTGTCATACGTATCGAGGGTGCGCGCGAGCACAACCTCACGAACGTCGACGTCGACATTCCGCTGGGGCTGTTCGTCGCAGTGACCGGCGTGTCGGGATCAGGCAAGTCGACACTGATCGAAGACATCCTTCACAATGCGCTTGCCCGCCATTTCTACCGGGCGCGCGTCGTGCCCGGTGTGCACGATCGTATCACCGGCCTCGAGCACATCGACAAGGTCATCGATATCGACCAGAGTCCGATCGGACGAACTCCGCGCTCAAATCCCGCTACATATACGGGACTCTTTACGCCAATTCGCGAGCTCTTCGCGGAAATGCCGGAAGCAAAGATCCGCGGTTATGGTCCTGGACGCTTCTCGTTCAACGTGAAGGGCGGGCGCTGTGAAGCATGCGAGGGTGACGGGCTCGTAAAGATCGAAATGCATTTTCTTCCCGATGTCTACGTTCCCTGTGATGTCTGCAAGGGGAAGCGGTACAACCGCGAGACAATGGAAGTTCGCTTCAGGGGATTGTCGATCGCTGACGTGCTTGATCTGACTGTGGAGGACGCGCTCGCGTTCTTCGAGAATCAGCCGCGCATTTATCATAAGCTTCACACACTGAATGACGTCGGGCTCGGCTACATCCATCTTGGCCAGAGCGCCACGACGCTTTCAGGCGGTGAGGCCCAGCGCGTCAAACTTGCGACCGAGCTGTCCAAGCGCGACACCGGGCGAACGTTCTACATTCTCGACGAGCCCACCACGGGTCTGCATTTTGAGGATGTCAGGATGCTGCTCGAGGTGCTTCACAGGCTTGTTGAACGGGGCAACTCGGTGCTCGTCATCGAGCACAACCTCGACGTGATCAAGACAGCGGACTGGATAATTGACCTCGGACCCGAGGGCGGTCACCGGGGCGGCACCATTGTCGCAAGCGGGAGCCCTGAGCAGGTTGCGACGGTACAGGAATCGTATACGGGGCAGTTCCTCCGCCCGCTGCTGGCAAAGAGGCTCCGCCGCAAGGCGAGCTGAACACAAGGGACTCTATACTATGGTATCGCTCCTGGACATTATCGGGCCGGTAATGGTTGGTCCGTCCTCAAGTCACACGGCTGGAGCCTGCCGCCTCGGACTGCTTGGCAGGGGTCTGGTGAGCGGCACTCCGCAATCGGCCCTCCTCGAACTTCACGGTTCCTTTGCCCGCACCGGTGAAGGGCATGGGACTGACAAGGCGCTCGTTGCCGGCCTTCTCGGATTCCGCCCGGACGATGAGCGCATTCGGACGGCGCTTCAGATCGCCGAGCAGGAGGGTCTCGACTACCGGTTCGAGAAGACAACTCTGTCCGAGTCGTCGCATCCGAACACGGTGCGCATGACGCTCGAACGAAATGAAATCAAGGCGACGCTGACCGGGTCGTCACTCGGTGCGGGCCGTGTGATGGTGACGGAAATCGACGGCTACCCGGTGGATGTGAGCGGAAGCTTTCACACGATCACGCTCGTAGCAGAAGACAAGAAGGGATCCATCGCGCGGATCACGGGGATTCTGGCAGAACACGATATCAACATTGCTACCCTCAAGCTCACCCGTAAGCAGAAGGGCGGAGATGCGTTCATGGTCATCGAATGCGATGAGCCACCCGGTGAGGCCGTTCGTGATGAGATCAGGGCGCTCGAGTGGGTGAGGTGGGCGCGTCGCCTCGATCGAGTGAGCGGCGGCTGATGTACAAATCACTCGGCGAAGCAATCAGGGATGCCGAATCGACCGGCGTGTCGCTGTCGACGCTCGCGCTCGAACGCGAGAGTCAGGATCAGGGCCGCTCCGTTGCGGACATTCGGGCTGCGCTTGCGCGCGCTCTCGTCGTGATGCGCGAGGCGATTGGCGATGGACTGACTGGCGACCTTCGGTCGTCGTCAGGCCTTGTTGGGGGAGATGCAGCGAAGCTGAAGAACAATGCGGCGGGGCCGCTGGCAGACACGCCATTTCGCGACATCCTCTCCCGCGCGCTGGCAGTGCAGGAAGTAAATGCCGCGATGGGCGTGATAGTCGCTGCACCGACGGCAGGTGGCGCTGGCACCCTTCCCGCCGTTCTCACAGGATTGGCTGTCGCGAAGGGCATTCCTGAAGAGAAGCTCATCGACGCGCTTGCCGTCGCGGGCCTCATCGGTGCCGTGATTGCGGAGCGGGCTTCTCTTTCCGGGGCAGAGGGTGGTTGTCAGGCCGAGACCGGGGCGGGGGCCGCGATGGCGGCCGGCTCATCGACGGAGATGTTGGGCGGAACTCCCACTCAGGTGGGACATGCGGTCGCTTTGACGATGCAAGGGATGCTCGGGCTGGTTTGTGACCCTCTTGGAGGCCTCGTCGAGCTCCCGTGTGTGTTCCGGAACGCAACGGGCTCAGCGATTGCGCTTGCAGGGATTGAGATGGCGCTCGCCGGGATCACGTTCGCGATTCCCGCGGACGAGGTGATCGATGTAATGGGGGAGATTGGCCGGGAGATGGATGTCAGGTACCGGGAGACGGCAGGTGGTGGGCTTGCAGCAACTCCCACGGGCCGCAGGCTTGCAAAGGAGCGGCTGGTTCAGATCCGTAGAGGGTAGGCTTATTAAGACTGCGGACTGCGGACTGTCTTATTTGACTCCAACCACCAGGACTTCCGTATTACTGGTTGTAGGCCAGTGAATAGGGTATTTTGCCACCGCTGCTTCATATATGAGGCCTTGAGAGAAAAATGAGCATATTCGACCGTATAGCGCGTCTATTCAGATCCAACGTAAATGACCTGATCTCCTCGGCAGAACAGCCGGAGAAGATGCTTAACCAGATCATCATCGACATGCGCTCGCAGCTTGTTAAAGCGAAGCAGCAGGTCGCTGCTGCAATAGCCGACGAGAAGCGTCTCCAGGATCAGACTGCGCAGGAGCTTCGCGAGGCAGAAGAGTGGGAGCATCGTGCGATGCTCGCGGTGAAGGAAGGCCGCGACGATCTTGCAAAGCAGGCCCTCATGCGGCGCGGTGAGCACGTTTCGCGTGGGCAGCAGATGCAGCTCACGTGGGAGGCGCACAAGGGTGAGACCGAGCGCCTCAAGGATTCACTGCGCGGACTCAACGACAACATCGAGGAGGCGTCGCGCAAGAAGAATCTCCTTCTCGCGAAACAGCGTCGCGCCGAGGCGCAGAAGCGTATCTCGGAAACGATGTCTTCGATTTCGGAGAAGTCAGCGTTCGAGGCTTTCGCCAGAATGGAAGAGAAGATCGACCAGAACGAGCGTCAGATCCGAGCACAACTGGAGATAAACGAGGAGTTTTCAGGGGATCGGCTCGCGAGCGACTTCAAGAGGCTCGAGGCTACGGCAGGTACGGCAACGGCCGATGCGCAGCTTCTTGCCCTCAAGCAGAAGATGGGACTTCTTGCTGCGCCGACTCCCGAAACGAGCAGGCAGCTCGCCGCGGGTGAAACAGAAGCAGAAGAGATTCCTGACGCTGAAGAAATGCCTGACGAGAATACAACTCGGTGACAGACCAACTGGGTGCCGGCCACTTTCGTCTGGCACCCGCCCTCACGACCGTAGTACTGACGGTTCTTCTGCTTTGGCTGGTCGGCAGCACGGCGAGCATTTTTCTGCTGCTCTTCCTCGCCATCATCATCTCGCTTTACCTCGGCGCGGTTCGCGACGTGCTCGTCAAACGCGCCATGCTGCCGGACCGGCTTGCGTTTTTCCTCGCCATCGTCGGAACTCTCGTAGCGATAGTTGGCCTTTTCACATTATTGGTACCGCCGGTTATCGAGCAGACCCGCGAGCTCGTCACTGTTCTTCCTGACCAGATATCAAAGTGGGAAGCATCGATCGACAGGTTCGTGAATCGCTTCCCGGCGCTGCGAGAGATGTGGAAACCTGGTGAGCACAAGATGCTGATCGCGGTTTACGAGCAGGTTTCGAGCGGCGCTGGTGATGTGGTTCCAAAGGTGTTCTCCCTTGTCCACGTGGTGATCGAAGTGTTTGCGGTGCTCGTGATGAGCATCTACCTGGCGCTTCAGCCCGGCGTTTACCGGGAATGGCTCATCGCGCTATTTCCGCCTATTCATCGCGACCTTGTTCGCGATGTACTTCGCGATCTCGCCGAGGCGTTGCGGTCGTACATCGTCGCACAGCTTCTTGCCATGACGATTCTCGCAGTATTCACTGCCGCGGGCTTGTACATCCTCGATGTTCCCTACTGGCTGACGTTCGGAATTTTCACCGGCGTCGTTGCAGTCGTGCCGTTTTTCGGAAGTCTCATCTCCACAGTGCTGCCTGCCCTGTTCGTGCTTGGTGGACCGGGAGGCGGGACACGCGCGCTGTTTGTAATACTTCTGGGTGTCGTCGTACACGTATTCGAAGGGAACGTCGTCATCCCGCGCGTGATGTCGCACAGGCTGGAACTGCCGCCGGTTCTTACGATCGTTGCAGTACTTCTCATGGGCAGCCTGCTGGGTCCGCTTGGACTCGTGCTCGCCGTGCCGACCCTTGCGTCGATAATGGTCATAGTTCGGCGGATCCTGATCAACCGCATTTACGAGGGACGCGGGTTCAGGAAGAGCACTCGCGACAAAATGTTCGTCATGCGGGTTCCGGCGCCTGACGGTGGCGTGATCCAGCCCCACGCGCCTCTGGCTGACGTGTTGGCTTTCCGCCAGAAGGCCGAGTCACTCGTTCCGTCGGTTCTCAAGCCGACCTGAGCGGCGTTCGATCAATTAGTCCGGACGCCATTCGATGTCAGGTGGCATGCAGTCGTGCCTAGACTGCATGCATGTCTGCAAGAAACGAATGGCGGCTTCGATCCCCTGTCCTGTCAGCTCGAGGGCTCAGCAAGTCTTTTGCTCGGGGGCTTGTGGCCGACCCATTGCGCACTCTCGCCCTTCATGCGATCGACATCGACCTATGCAGTGGAGAGCTGGTAGGTATTGCGGGCGCCCGCGGAGCGGGGAAGACAACGCTCATCCAGTGTATGTGCGGACTGCTTCGCAGGGACACCGGGCGAATCGAATTCTCGGGGGATCCGTTCCCTGAACGCGATTTTTCGGACACGCTTGCCTATGTGCCAGCCTTTCCGGTGTTTTATCCGTTTCTCACAGTTCGGGACGTCATTCACTCCGGGGCAGCACGGCGAAGCACGCGAGTACATCCAGCGGGTGGCGCTGCGGAAATGGCCATGCGATTGCTCGACCTCCAGCAACTCGCGGGTTGCCAGGTAAAGGCACTCGCTCGCCATGACCTGCATCGTGTCGCTGTCGGCGAGGCGATCGCGGGCAATCCTGACGTGATTCTCGTGGACACGCCGCCGGCTGAACGAGGTCACTCAATCGCTCCTGCGATCCTGACGGCGCTGGAGAGATGCGCCAATGCCGGCGCGGCAGTATTGATTGCAGCGAGGGAGGCTTCGGCCGTCGCCAGCGTCGCAACCCGAATACTTCTTCTCGATAATGGTCGTCTGTCTCGAACGTTTGCGCTCGAGTCATTCGGCGAGCCGATTGTTGGACAGAGCGGCCCCGCGCACCATCGATTCGTTGCGGAGCGCGTGCATTGATCCTCGAACCCTCGTCAGGACATTTGCAGCCATGCGCCCGCAGGTCTAGCTTGCAGGCAATGCAAGATTTCCGTCTCTACAATACGATGAGTCGCAGCGTGGAGCCGCTTGTCCCCGCTGATGGTACGACTGTGCGCATGTACACGTGCGGGCCAACCGTCTACAATCCCGCGCACCTCGGCAACTTCCGCACGTTTCTCTTCGAGGACCTGCTTCGAAGAGCGATTCGGCTGCGCGGATATGACGTTCAACAGATCATGAATCTCACTGACGTCGACGACAAGATCATCAAGCGCGCACAGGAGCGCGGCCTCACGATCGCAGAAGTAACAGAGCCTGTCATCGATGTATTTCATGACGATCGGCGCTTTCTCAGGATCGAGGATGCAGAGACGTATCCGCGCGCCACTGAGCACATTCCGGAAATGATCTCGCTCGTCGCGACCCTGGTCGATCGCGGGCTTGCCTACCAGGCTGAGGACGGGTCGCTCTACTTTGCGATCGACAGGTTCAGCTCGTACGGAAGGCTGTCGCGACTTGATACCAGGGAGATCAAGCCCGGCGCGCGCGTCGCGCAGGATGACTATACGAAGGAGAACGCGCAGGACTTCGCTCTCTGGAAGAGTGCAAAGGAAGAAGATGAGGCAGTAGCTGCGGCGTGGGACTCACCCTGGGGTCGAGGTCGCCCGGGGTGGCATCTCGAGTGCTCAGCGATGGCAATGCGATACCTCGGCGTGACGATGGACATTCATTGCGGCGGTGTCGACCTGGTATTTCCGCATCACGAAGACGAGATCGCGCAGTCCGAAGGCGCGACCGGTGAGACATTCTCGCGGTTCTGGTGCCATGGTGAATTTCTGCTCACCGATGGCAGCAAGATGGCGAAGCGCGTCGGGAACGTCGCGACTGTCGCTGACCTGCGCGAACAGGGGGTGTCGGCTGCTGCGTTTCGCGCGTTCGTGTTTTCGACGCACTACAGAAAGCAGCTTAATCTTTCGTCAGAGGCGCTCGAGTCGGCGATTGAGGGGGTCCGGCGAATTGGCGATTTCGCCGATCGACTCGCTGCGGCGACAGGTGGCACACCGGAAATGGCCGTGATCGCAGCGCAGCTCGAGCACGATGCGACAGAGGCCTTGTTCGATGACCTCAATGCGCCGCTCGCAATGGGCGCGTTGTTCAACTTTATAAGGTCGATGAATGCCGAGTTGAGTCGCTCGGGTGGCGACCAGTCGACCCTCGAGGCAGCGCGAACCGCTTTCGCTCGAATCGACGGAGTTCTTGATCTCATCCCCGACAAGCAGATCGGCGACGACGACTCGGAGATTGAGCGGCTGCTTGCGGAGCGGCGGGGTGCGAGAGAAAAGCGGGACTTCGCGCGGTCGGATGCGATTCGCAAGTCGCTCGAGGAGCGGGGGATCGAGATCAAGGATGGCCCCACAGGCACCTCCTGGAAGAAGGTGCGGTAAGCGATGCGGAGCCAGGCGGCTGACGCCTTGCTCGCCCCGCCGGTCGCCAGTACGTTAAGCGCGCGATCCGCCCCCCTCGGCGGACCGTTGGGTGACCCTTTTCAGGAGCTCCGATGCGCTTTACAGCTTTGATCGCATGCGCTTTGATCGTCGCGGGATGCAGCAAGGAAGAAGCAGCACCGGTGGACACGGCGGCAATGGTTGCGCCGGCCAGCTCGATGTCGCTCGAGAGCCTCTCCGGAGTTTGGAACGTATCGGTTATGCCGGAAGGGCGGGATACGACGGTTACCACGTATGTGCTGAACACCACTGATACCGCCGCGTGGATGTTCGCATTCCCGAATCGTCCGCCGATCGCCATGCGCGTAACGGGCATGAGCGGCGACAGCGTGATGACTGAAACGGGGCCGTTCGAGAGCAGTATCACTCCCGGCTTGCAAGTGAAGACAACCACGTCGACGGTCTGGATGCAGGACGGCAACATCGCGGGTCGGACGCGTGTGAGTTACGACCGTACCGGACCGGATTCGGTGGTGAACCTCAGGCTTTCCGGGACGCGGCAGTAGGCCCTTTTCGGACTTCGGATGGAGGACTGGCGGTCATGAATACTCACAGTCCTCGATCCGCAATCCGTGTACTTCGCTCGCTCTAATCGGGCGCACCAGGCAGCGTTGTCACACCGACAACACAGATGGTGCACAGATGGCACAGATCAAGATTGGTCGGTGCAAAGCATCACAGTCTCGGTGAATTCAGCGCTTCATCTTTTTATGGTTTTTCAGTGTCGTCTGTGGGCCATCTGTGTTTTCTGTGTGACAACGCGGTATGGTTCGCCCCCCCCTGGGTGAACTCCTGTTGGCGTTTGGCAGATTGCCCGTTAGCCCCTTTACCGGGATAGTCTAACTCCGCTATTATTCAAGGCTTGTGCAGAATCGCTGTTTGCTGACGTAGCTCAATTGGCGGAGCAGCTGATTTGTAATCAGCAGGTTGCGAGTTCGATTCTCGCCGTCAGCTCTGCCTGTCATCGGGTGTGCGTTTTGCTCCGGTTTCAAGCGGCTAATTCATCGGATTTGGGTGGGGTACCCAAGTGGCCAACGGGAGCAGACTGTAAATCTGCCGGCTTACGCCTTCGAAGGTTCGAATCCTTCCCCCACCATAAGGAAGTGTGTCGAAGTGGTATTGAAGGCTGCGCCAGTCAGTGAAGGAGAGCGGCGCTAAAAAGAGAGGGACGTTGCGGGAGTAGCTCAGTTGGTAGAGCACTAGCCTTCCAAGCTTGTGGTCGCGGGTTCGAGTCCCGTCTCCCGCTTAACTGCAGCCGTTAGCTGTTCGCTATTAGCTGTTTGAGTTTTTTGGTCCGTAGTTCGCAGTCCGTAATGCGTCCGCAGTCCGTAATGCGTCCGCAGTCCGCAGTTCGTAATGTGTCCGCAGTCCGCAATAGTATTTGCTCGCGTAGCTCAGTTGGTAGAGCACACCCTTGGTAAGGGTGAGGTCATCGGTTCAATCCCGATCGCGAGCTCTTGCAGCAAGAAAGGGTGGCAGGGCGCCGCCCGGTGGTAAGAACTGAAATTAGAGGAAAGAATGGGCAAAGCGAAATTTGAGCGTACGAAGCCGCACGTAAACGTTGGAACGATCGGCCACGTCGATCACGGCAAGACCACGCTGACAGCGGCGATCACGTCGATCCAGGCGAAGAAGGGACTTGCCCAGACCGTCGCGTT
>JBBREF010000011.1:0-45872 GCA_038203205.1 Gemmatimonadales bacterium
TGCTGGTGCATCACAGACGCAAGTCGCACCGCAGGCCGCATGTAATCCGAAAAAATCAGGAAGGTTGCGCCATACGGAATGAAGCCGCCGTGAACCGCCATTCCGTTCATGACCGCGCCCATGCCGTGCTCGCGAATTCCAAAATGAAAGTTACGGCCAGCCGGCGTCTCGGCACTCATGCTCGGCGCGCCCTTCACTATTGTATTTGTCGACGAAGCCAGGTCCGCTGATCCGCCAACCAGCTCAGGTATTTTCGCCGCAATTGCATTGAGCACGATGCCTGAAGCCGCCCTGCTCGCAACACTGCCGTTCTCAGCAGTGAACGACGGGATGAGATCCTCCCACCCGTCCAGAAGATCGCCGCGGAGACGACGCTCGAGCTCCGCAGCTTCAGCAGGATGTGCAGTCTTCCACGAGTCGTAACGTGACTGCCATTCACTCTCGAGCTTTGCGCCGCGGTCCGACATCGTGCGCCAGTGATTCAACGCCTCGGGCGCAACGTAGAACGGCTCCTCTGAAGGATATTCCAGAGCTTCCTTCGTCAGCTTGATCTCGTCGACACCCAGCGGCGATCCATGAGCCTCTGCAGTATCGAGCTTGTTCGGGCTTCCGTATCCGATGTGTGAACGCACGACGATCAATGACGGGCGATCAGTCACTGCCTGTGCCGCGACTATCGCCGCATCGAGTGCGTCGAGATCGTTGGCGTCGTCGACGCGCTGAAGGTGCCAGCCATACGACTCATACCGTTTCGCGGTATCGTCGCTGAACGTCAGCGCAGTATCGCCTTCAATCGTGATGTGATTGTCGTCGTAGAAGCCGATCAGCTTGCCGAGCTTCAGGTGGCCGCCGAAGGATGAGGCTTCGTGAGAGACGCCTTCCATGACATCACCATCGCTCGCGATGAAGTACGTGCGATGATCGATGATGTCGTGACCGGGCCGGTTGAAGATCGCGGAAAGCTGCGCTTCGGCGACGGCCATCCCAACCGAATTTCCAACACCCTGCCCGAGTGGCCCGGTCGTCGTTTCAACGCCCGGCGTGTAGCCGAGCTCGGGATGTCCCGGTGTCTTGCTCTCCCATTGCCGGAACTGCTTCAAATCGTCGAGCGAGAGGTCATACCCGGTCAGGTAGAGCACGCTGTACAGGAGCATCGACGCGTGTCCTGCTGAAAGCACGAACCTGTCGCGGTTCACCCAGTCGGGATTGGCCGGATTGTACCGGAGATGCCGGGTCCAAAGGACATACGCCAGCGGGGCGAGCGCCATCGGGGTGCCGGGGTGGCCGGAATCAGCCTTCTGCACGGCGTCCATCGAGAGGACGCGGATCGCGTCAATGCAGAGCCGGTCGAGCGCTGCGTCGGAAGAAATATTCGAATTGTCGGGCATGAAATCCGGGGGAAGGCTTGGTGTTTGCCTGAAGTTAATCCGGCCGGGGCTCAATGGCTCCCCGGCCGGACATGGCGATCACGGTAAGCTCAGGGCTTCTCCGAAGGTCGATCATCAGAACTGGTTCGAGGTTCGCCACCCTCACCGCCGTAACCACTCTTGTGCTCCGTCGACCTCAGCTTGTTGGGATCGGTCGGATTCGGCGTGCCGGACCTGGTTTCATCGGCGTTCTCGACCGGCGAGTTGTCGTCGCTATCCATCTGTTCCTTAGTATCCTGGCGTACCATACATTATGCCTCCACTTGTGGTGGCCAAACAAAGGGCAATGCACATGCCGAAGACATGACGCGTCCAATTGACTGACAAGATTCCCGATGCGGCCCGTTCCCGCTTCCGCAGCCTCAGCGATCCCGAGACCCTCGCGATGTTTGCCCAGAACCTTGGCGAAGGGATCTACATCACGAACGAACAGGGCGAGATTCTCGACGCCAACCCTGCATTCCTGAGCATATTCGGGTTCAACACACTCGAAGAGATCGGTAAATACCGCGTAAGTGATTTCGTCGATGCAGAGATTCGGCGGCGTGAAGTCGAGCTCCTCGAGCGAGAGGGATCGCTTCGCGACCGTGAACTGCAGATAACACGGCGGGACGGGAGCGTCCGAACGGTTCTCGACACGTGGTACAGCATTACCGATCCGGATACGAGCGAGGTCGTGTATCATGGAATCCTCGTCGACATTTCCGGCCGCAAGCAACTCGAGAATCAGCTCGTTGAACAGAGCGTTCGGGATCCCCTGACCGGCTGCTACAACAGGCGCCACCTGGGCGGACTTTATGCGGTCGAGCGTGATCCGGCGGAAATGTGGGGCTGCATCTACGTCGACATCGATCATTTCAAGCAGTACAACGATGTGCACGGACACTCATCGGGCGACAAGGTTCTCATGAAAATGAGCCGGTTCCTCATGCGACACGTGCGAGCCGAGGAGCCGGTCACAAGAATGGGCGGCGATGAGTTCCTCGTTATGCTTTTCGATACGACCGCGCTCGAGACGGAGATGGTAGCGAAACGGCTCGAGAAAGCAGGATTGGAGAAGGGCCCTGTCTCGTTCTCACTCGGCTGGGCGGCAAGAGAGGGCTCGGAGAAGCTCGAGGAGACAGTCAATCGCGCTGATCGAGAGCTCATCCAGGTTCGGGTGGTGAGCAGGCCGGGGAACTACACCCGGCGGACACCTTCCAAGGAAGTAAAACAATAGGCGTTGTGCAAGTTGGGACTCGGGGGACGTCCCACGTGTAGAACCAACCCGAGAAGACAATGCGCACCAGCCTTTATTTCCTTTCCCTTGCGTTCGCTCCAGCGTTGCTGGCTGCGCAGGGAACAATCATTACCAGGCCTTGTATGCCGAGGCCGTGCCCGCTCGAGCGGCCCTGTCCACCGTGTGGCCGGCCGGGGCAAGGCGTCGTCAAGCAATCAAGTCACGTCCGGGCAGACCTGACTGATCGCGTGCTGCGTTACGAGGTAACAGAAACTTTCGTCAATCGTGGCGCCGGCCTTGGCGAAGCTGACTACATCTTCCCGTTGCCCAAGGGCGCTGCGTTCCAGGACCTGAAGCTCTCGATCAACGGAGAGCTTGTGTCGGGTGAAACGATGAGTGCCGATCGTGCTCGGGGGATCTATGAGCAGATCGTGAGGCAGCAGCGGGATCCCGCGCTCGTAGAGTGGATGGGATATGGAATGCTGCGGGCGCGAATTTTCCCGATCGCGCCGGGCGAGGAGAAAAAGGTAGTGGTCAGGTTCCAGATGGTGGCAGAGCGCGAGGGAGATGCGCTCCGGGTCGACTACTTCCAGGGGAGAAACAACTCTCAGACGTTCGCGGGCGAAGCTGGTGCGCGTGACGGCGGGCCGGAGAGGGGATCATTCACGCTCACTTATCCAATAGCGGGAAATTACGGCCGGGCCTACTCGCCTACGCATTCGTTGTCAGTGAGTGAGCGCGGTGGAAGAAGAGAGGTGCGTGCCCGCGGGAATGCTTCAGAGATAACGCTGCTGATTCCCGTGAGAAGCTCGAATGAGCCTTCGATATCAGTCTTGTCGCACGCGCCGCGGAACGAGGATGGTTTTGCGCTGATAACACTTTCTCCGCCACAGGTCGCGAGCCGGATCACCCCACGCGATGTCACGCTGGTTCTGGACGTATCGGGATCGATGTCCGGTGTGAAGATCAGGCAGGCGCGCGCGGCAGGAAAGCAGCTTCTCTCCACGTTGAGGCCGGCCGACCGGTTCCGGTTGATAAGCTTCGCGACAGACGTTGATGTATTCCGCGATGAGTTCGTGAGAGGGACGCCAGAAAATGTCGCGGCCGGTTCGCGCTACCTCGAGGCGCTCGCTGCATCGGGGTCGACAAACATTTCCGGTGCGCTCGACGCAGCGCTGGAAGGTGATGCTCCATCAGGGCGCCTGGGCCTGGTGCTGTTCGTGACCGATGGTGAGCCAACCGTCGGCGAACGGAATCCCGATGCGATCGCATCGCGAGTGGCGAAGCTGCGGGGGAACAGGCGGATATTTTCATTCGGCGTTGGCGCCGATCTCAATGCCGCGCTCGTCGAGAGACTCGCGGTGGAGGGCAAGGGGACAGCGCATTTCGTGAGGCCTGACGAGTCTGTAGAGCGCGCAGTATCGATTGTTGCGAGCCGCCTGTCGAGCCCGGTGATAACCGATGTGCGAGTGAGCGCAGATGGCGTGCGTTTCATCAAGCAGTATCCGTCGGGAGCATCTGATGTGTTTGCGGGACAGGATTTCGTAATGCTGACCAGGTATTCAGGGGGAGGCGGGGGGCATATCCGTATCGAGGGTAGAACAGCTGACGGACCTGTCAGCTGGACGACTCGTGTGGCGTTCGCGAAGAATTCTCGTGAGAATTCAT
The DNA here is from genome assembly GCA_038203205.1 of Gemmatimonadales bacterium. Lineage (GTDB taxonomy): Bacteria > Gemmatimonadota > Gemmatimonadetes > Gemmatimonadales > Gemmatimonadaceae > UBA4720. The sequence continues at coordinate 4,315 of JBBREF010000011.1, forward strand.
TCGTCGCCCGGCTGTGGGCAACGCAGCGGGTGGGATACCTCAGTGCGGAGAAGCGGAAGAATGGCGGATCCAGGGAGATCGACAATGAGATCCGCGAGCTGGGTGAGAAGTATTCGATACCAACCGAGTTTACGTCGTACCTGGTGCTCGAACCCGGCATGCAGGTTCAGGCCACGGGGCGGGGCGCAGTGATGAACGGCGTGGTTACAGGCGTTGCAGCGGCGCCTCCGGCGGTCGCCAGTAAGAGAGCGTTCGAGTCAGCACGCGCGGCCGCTGACCAGCGGGCGGTGACGAACCTCGCCGCTGCGGATGAAGCCGACCTTGCGAAGAGCGACAACCTGAAGCGAGTCGGCGCGCGTACGTTCGCATTGCGCGGAGAGACATGGGTCGACACTCGCGTCACCGACTCGCTCAGGGTCACGAAGGTACGCGCGTTCTCCGATGCTTACTTCAAGCTCATGGACGCCATACCAGAGCTCCGCGAGGCCTTCGCGATGGGCAACCGGGTGCGAATTGCGGGGAAGTCCATCGTGATCGAGACCGGTGATGACGGTATCACGACTATCGACGACTCGGCTCTCGATCAAATGAAAGAACGCTGGCAGTGACCGACGTCGAACGACTCTTCCGAACCCACAACGCCGCGTTGGTGAGATATCTGACGCGGCGGCTGGGGGACCGCGACTGGGCGGAGGAAGTTGCGCAGGAGACGTTCGTGCGAGCTCTCAGACAGGAAACAATAACCAACGAGAGGGCATGGTTATTCGCTGTGGCCACGAATCTTGTGAGAGACGAAGCGCGCAAGGATGCGCGACGAAGACGGCACCTGGCGCTGCTCGCAGAACAGGAGCGGGACAGTGTGTCAGAGCCGGAGCCAACGACTCTGGAGCGCGCGCAGGAAGCCGCGCTCGCGAGAAAGGCCGTCGACGGGCTGGCAGAACGTGACAGGCTCGCCCTGTTGATGCGGGAAGAAGGACTTGATTACGCGGAGATAGCTGAAGCTCTCGAGCTTTCCCCGGGATCTGTCGGGACAACGCTCTCCCGGGCGAGACGCAGGCTGGTAGAGAGTTATGAAGCGCTTCAACACGAGCGCGATGAGAGGGAGAAAAATGCAGCATCCTGACGAAGGAACAATTCACGCGTGGCTCGACGATGCGCTTTCAGTCGAAGAACACGCTACGGTAGAGGCGCACGTTGCGACGTGTGCTGAATGTGCCGCAACTGTGGCAGAGGCTCGCGGGCTGATCGCCGCGTCGTCGCGCATCGTGTCGGCGCTCGACATGGTTCCGGGGGGAGTGATCCCTCGCCAGACAGTTCCCGTGCGACGACCGGCGTGGTACTCGACGACACAGTTTCGTGCGGCCGCAGCTGTTCTTTTTGTTGCCGGTGCATCGATGCTGCTCGTGCAGGGTCGCGACGGAGAAAGTGTCGAGGATCTCTCGCAGCAGGTGATGAGCACGCCATCGTCAGTGGAGGCCGAGACATCTCAGGCACCGTCGGCTGACGCTGCTGATGAGATGGCTTCTGCGCCGGTAGAGTCTGATACGCGCGCGACAGCGCCTGCACGGCTGCCATCCAGACCACAGGTCGCAGGCCCCGGGCCTGTCGCAACACGAGCGCAATCACGGCGCGAAACCGCGGACGGAGCAGCGAACGCTGCGCCAGTCATGCAGCCACCGGCCACCCCGGCGGCGCCGCTTGCGAAAGCGATGGAGGGGAGGACTGGGGGTGCGACAGTGCCGGTGCTTGATAATGTGGTGACAACAGGAGTTGCCAGTGAAGCCGCAGCCCCGGACCTGATGGTTGTCAGTCGCGACAGCACATCGATCGGACGAACCACGGTTCTTATGGTCGAGCCAGGGGCGACGGTAATCCTTACGGAAACGTCGCCGCTGTTGTCAGTGAGGGCGATGGCACGTGAGCGGCAACTGAGCGCAGGGGCACCCGCTGCGAGTGTTGCCGCGCCTCCGCCTCCGGTCAATCAACGTTCCCCGATGACTTCAATCAGCTGGACAGATTCGGTGACGAAACGAGTCTCTACGCTCAGCGGACCGTTTCCGAGGGAAAGGCTGGAGGAAATCAGGAAGCAGATCGAAGCGAGCGAGCGAGCGCTTCGCCTAAAGGACTGACAAGAGTCCGTCCTGAACTGCGCGATACGGAACTGCGAAAAAAAAAGGGGGGAGTTGCAACGAGAACTGCCGAGTTACGTGAGTTGTCGCCCCAATGGCGAGAATGTCCCGCATTCTGGCCTCATCAATTTGGGGTAACTGCGGGACAGCACGTGGGCGGTTCTGCTGTTATCCCAGAATGGGGAGAGCCCGAACGCAGGACCATGCCCACGCGTGAACGCAAACTCACGTAACTCGGCAGTTCTCGTTGCAACTCCCCCCTTTTTTCCGCAGTTCCGTATCGCGCAGTTCAGGACAGGCCCAACTAACCCTCAGGATTCAGAATTCTTTGGATCTCCGCCCTGACATCGATCAAGTGCAAACGCGTGGTGCGATCGGCAGCGCGAGGAATCGCAGCGCGAAGCTGAGCATCGAGATCAGCGAGCTCACCACGTACGAGGGCACGAACGTCTGTGCTCACGTTGCTCCGACCTCTCGATGTGCGCGCAGGCTGGGGGGTAATGATCATCGCCGGCAACGGATTGATGTGAGCATCAGTCTGCGACAACCAGTTACGCTGGAGCTTCCTGCGGAACGGATCAATGACAACGTTGCGCGACGACAGTTCGGTCCAGATCGATCTTCGCAGATCCCCGAGCATGTCGCCAAGCGGGTACACGTCGTTGCGAGACTTTGCCAGCGCCTCGTAATCGAGGAGGCGGTTCATGCGATCGGTGTCCATCAGCGTGTAGAGGATGCGCGCCTGGGCGGACCCGACGCGCCGCAACGCACCATCCGGTTCGATGCGGCGAAGGATCTCTGCATCGACGAGGTAATCAGGCGTCCTGAACGCATGCTCTCCGATAAATCGCATTGCCTCACGTTGTCTTGCCGGTGAGATCGGCGTGAAGCGGGGGCCGAGCTGTCCGCCGTATTTCTCGCGGCTGTCGGATCCGCCGACGATGGTGGCGACGTGCTCGATCTCCTGTGCCCACTGGTCAAGCAGCCGATCGTATAGCTCGAGAAGCTCGGCATTATCCTGGCCCGGCCGTAATGTTGCCGGGATCAAAAGCGGAACCGTGCGCCTGATGTTGAGCAGTCCCAGGCGCGTCGACTTCACCGCATCTGCGTCACCGACGGCTTCACTTACCTCGCCGGGATCAAAGTCCCGCGATCCTGATGTCGTGAAACGAAACCACGGGACCGTGTCCTGCATTTCTGCCAGCGCATTCAGCGCCGCTCTTTCATCGTCAGGGGTTCGAGCACCCTGAATCGGCGCGTATCCCCATTTTGTCGCGAACAGATCGTATGGGCCGACGCGAGGGATCAGGTCCTCGAGTGGGATACTATCCTCTGGCTGGGCGACGTAATTGAAGCGCGAGTAATCCATCAGCGTTGGCGTGTGACTCATGCGGCGAACCCACGACGGACTGCGCACGCTGTCAGCCGGATATGTCGAGCTCGCCTTCAGGTTGTGCTGGAACCCGAGCGTGTGTCCGACTTCATGCGCGACGACGTATTGGAGAAGCCTTCCCATCAGTGAATCGGGAAGCGGCAGGCGATGAGTGCGTGGGTCGAGCGGCGATACCTGCGCGAGATACCAGTTCCGCGCGAGGTTCATGACGTTGTGGAAGATGCGAATCGATCCGTTGAGAATTTCGCCGCTTCTCGGATCGTGCACGTGCGGACCGTCAGCGTTCTCAGTCGTGGAGGGCAACCAGCGTACTACCGTGTTGCGGACATCTTCAGGCGACCAGTCTGGATCTTCCGCCGGAGTCGGCGCGTTCCTGGCGACGATAGCGTTGCGAAAGCCGGCGGCCTCGAATGCGGGCTGCCAATCCTCGACTCCCTTCTTGATCCACGGGATCCACTGCGCTGGAGTCGCCGGGTCGACGTAATACACGAGCGGCTTGACCGGATCGGAGACGGCGGAGTCCGGGTGTTTCTTCTCGAGACGCCACCGCGTGATGAACCCGCGTGTAACTGAACGGTGCTGGTCAGTCCCGAAATCAGTCTGCCTGACCTCGAAATAACCGACGCGCCGGTCAGCGAGTCGCGGCTTCATCGGCGTCGCGGGCAGGCGGACCATGCTCCAGTGCGCAAGGATACTCTGGGCAGGGATCGGCCCGAGTCCGCGCTGTGAATCAGGTGGATGCTCAGGCGTGAAGGTCTGTGTTGCTTCGACCTCAACGTTGTCAGGGAATGCCGCAGCGTGCTCGACGAACGATCGCTTGTCATCGAGTGAGCCGCGGGCGGCGATGAACTCCGGAACGTTAGTCGTATAAAGCGGCGTGACGTTGATCACGGCAGCGCTGTCGGGAGCGTAGGACTCGATGTTGAACGCTGCGACAATCGGCGGATAACTCGCCTGCGCCACGGCCTGGTATACCGGAAGGGACGGATCCGCGGCGAGCTCGAACGTCAAACTTCGAAGCAGGATACGATTTCCGTGTCTCTCCCAGCGCAGCACCCGTTCGGTGAACGTGTCGCCGCCGTAGCTGCTTCCACCAGACGCACGCGCGAACCGCCCAACGAGAAGCATGTCCCGGCCAAGCTCCGACCGTGGTATTTCGAAGTACAGGGTATCACCGAGCCGGTGCGTCCTGAAAAGTCCGGCGCGTGTCTGCGCGCGGGCGGTGATGACCGAGTCGTAGGGCTTCAGTCCGGCCGCGGCATCCGCTTTCCTGATGGAATCAGCGTGTAGCTGAGCCTGCGTTTTCTTTGGCTCAGTGGGCGTCGCATTTCTGCGAACGATAAAACATCCCTGCGCGCTGGCGAGCAGGGCACAGATGGCAATGACGTTGCGCAAATGGCTCAGTGACGAAGGCTCGGGAAAATCAGGATGGGTTCTCGCTTTCGCGAACAGAGGAAACGGACATGCCCATCGAGTGATACCCCTTATCCACGTAAAGGATGGTTCCAGTGATGCCGCTGCCGAGGGGGCTCGACAGGAACGCTGCCGCGGTTCCGACTTCTTCTGCGGTCAGCGGATCGTTGAGCGGTGAGTTCGCAGCGCAGTATTCGACCATCTTCTCGATGATGCCTATGGCGCTTGCTGCCCTCGATGCAAACGGGCCAGCGGAGATCGCATTCACTCGCACGCCAAACTTCTGGCCCGCCTCGTACGCGAGCGTGCGCGTGTCACTCTCGAGCGCGGCCTTCGCTGAAGACATTCCGCCACCGTATCCGGGAATAACCCTCTCGCCCGCCATGTACGTCAACGAAAGGAACGAGCCCTTGTCCCGCATCATGGGGCCAAGCCTGCTGACCATCGATACCATCGAGTAGGCGCTCACTCCAATAGCGGTTAGATAGCCATTGCGGCTCGTGTCGATCAGGGGACGCTTGACCTCAGGTCCGTTCGCGAGGGAATGCACAACGATGTCGAGCGGTTTCTCGCCGAAATCCTCTTTCAGGCGCGCGGCAAGACCGTCGATGGAGAAATCCCCGGTTCCCGCGTAGCGCTTGTTGCCTGTAACTTCCGGCGGCGCATCAGCGAGAGTGTCGAACGCAGCGTCGAGCGGATAGATCTTTTCAAACTCGAGGAGTTTGCCGTTGGACATGCGGCGGGATTCATCCATCTTCCCGCGTTCGAGCAGGTTCTTGAAGATGTTGAGTGCAGGTGGCCACGTGCCGACCACCACTGAAGCCCCCGCTTCTGCGAGAGACTTTGCGATGGCGAAGCCGAATCCACCGTCGTCGGCGACTCCCGCAACGAGCGCTCTCTGGCCTGTCAGATCAATATTGAGCATCCAATAAATATGGCATCAGGGACCACGCGGCACCGGGATCGGGCAGGGGGAGGGAAGCTGAAAGCAGTCAGGCGAACAATCGTCATGCTATGTGCTGCCGCATCTGTCGGACAGGCGCAGACGCAGGACACGCTGCACACGGATCGTCCCCTCTTCACAACGGGCGATGCGGTGCTGGCCGCAGGCTTTCTCGCAGCGTCGGCTGCAGCGGCGCCGCTCGACAAGTGGTTGACGAGAGAGCTTCAGGACGAGGCGCGACAGGCGAACCGGATATTGCGAATGGGGTCGGATGCGGGGCGCATCTGGGGAAATCCCGGAACTGTAATCGCGGGCGGAGGGCTTTACCTCATCGGGGCTGCTAGCGGAAACCGGCGTGTGCAGGATCTCGGACTGCATTCTTCGGGAGCGGTCGTCCTGGCAAACGTCGTCACCGTCGGGATGAAGATGCTCGCAGGTCGAGCCAGACCGTACGTGGACACGGTCGACGCCGGGAACTTCAAGTTGCTTCGCGGCGTCCGTGGGGGTGGGGACTATCGCTCGTTCCCATCGGGGCATTCAACTGCAGCCTTTGCGTTCGCATCGGTGGTGACTGCGGAAACGAGTCACTGGTGGCCTGATGCCAGGTGGCCGGTTGGCTTACTCACCTATGGAACTGCCGCGGTCACTGGCGTTTCACGGATCTACAACAACGACCACTGGGCGAGCGATGTCCTCGTTGGTGCCGCGATAGGCACGATCACGGGACTCAAGCTCTTTCGATATCAGCATTCGCATCCCGACAACAAGATCGACAACACGTTTCTGCGCGCGGGCTTTCAGTCGACTGCCGGAAAGTGGAGCGTCATGCTGACAGCGGTGAAGCGATAATTGCAGCAGAACGGTCTCTTCATCATCGCCGAGATCGGCGGCACAGCCGGCACGATCATTCGCGAGATCAACCGCAAATACGATCCGCGTCTTGCGCGTTACAAGGCGCCGCACGTGACGATCACCGGATCGTCGGGAGTGGGGCCTCTCCCTGCTTCGGTGACGACGAGTGAACTGTGGGACAAACTCGCGCCAATCACGTCGAGCACAGAAATCCTGCGGCTCGACCTCGGGCTTCCGCTCAGGTTCATGCAGAGCGACATCATCGTGCTTCCGCTCGACCCGCACGGGCCGCTCCGGATTTTCCATGACAGAATCGCGACATCGGGCCTGCCCTTCTCGAGTGCTCGCTTCACGTTCTCGCCGCATTGCACGCTGAGCTTGTACCCGACGCTGACGAAAGAGACAGCGCGCGAGTTGATGGCGGTGCGGGTCCGTGCTCCCGTGGTCATCGACAGCATCACTGTTTATCAGACTCTCGACCCGCAGCCTTCGAAGAAACTGCTTCGGCTTCCGCTTGGCGAGGTTGAACGGTCTCCGGGGAAGTAGGTGCGATGGGGGCTGAGTGATGTGTTCGAGCCGATCCTGTCTGTTCAACACGGAGACACTGAGCGCACGGAATGCACGGAAATCAGGGAATGCCTCAGTGATGAAGGGCCCTGTCTGCACGGCTGAATCTCCGCAGGTTTTGTACAAAAACAGAACTGCGCTTGCACTGCGACGGAGTGCTGATGAGAAGAGAGCTTATTGCACTAAAGCTCTGTAAAACTCCTGGGACTTCTAAACCTCCTTTCCCCCTGTACCCCCAGCCACCGTCCATATTCGAGATGCTGGAAGTACAGGGGGAAAGGAGGTTTAGAAGTCCCAGGAGTTATCGAAGGGGATGCCAGAGCGCAACGTGCTGGGCTCCGGGTCTCAGGAATTCTTCATTTGGGGTGAAAACCAGAACTGCCCCATGTGTGTTCATAGCGGGGGCTGTTCCGCAGTTTCCCAAAAAGGCCGGACGATCCTGACATCGTCCCGCCCAGCATATCCGGCGGTTATCTTCAGGCGCATGAGATTTTTAACTTTGCCGACCATCGCCCTGCTCTCGGCCTGCGCGCCGGGAAGCACGGGCAGCAACGCTGTTCCAGGCGAGACCTCACCGGCGAGGACAGTAGCAGCATCGCCGGGCGAGGCGCATTTCAAGTCGGTCAAGCAGATCACATTCTCCGGCGAAAACGCCGAAGCCTATTTCAGCCCCGACGGGAAGTGGATCACGCTTCAGAGCACCCGTGAAGGACGTACCTGCGACCAGCAATACGTGATGCGCGCGGACGGGACCGGGCTTCGCCATGTATCGGATGGGCGAGGCAAGACGACGTGCGGATGGTTCTTCCCGGGCAGTGAAAAGATTTTCTACGCATCCACCACCGCACACGACGCCAGCTGCCCGGTTAAACCGGACCCCTCGAAGGGTTACGTGTGGCCACTCGATCGCTACGACATCTATACAGCAAACCGCGACGGCAGTGGCACGAGACGTCTCACCAACTACAACGTCTATACGGCCGAAGGAATTCTTTCACCTGACGGCAGAAAAATTGTCTTCACGTCACTGAAAGACGGTGACCTCGAGATATACACGATGAACGCAGACGGCAGCGACGTCCGCCGCCTCACCAACACGCCAGGTTATGACGGCGGTGCATGGTGGTCACCGGACGGAACACAGATCGTCTATCGCGCGAATCACCCGACTGATTCCACGGAGCTCCGCACATATCGCGACCTTCTCGCGCAGGGCCTTGTGCGGCCGAGCAGGGTGGAGCTGTTCCTGATGAACGCAGACGGATCCAACCAGCGCCAAATCACCCGGCTCGGCGGCGCGAACTTCGGACCTTCGTGGAGCCCTGATGGAAAACGAATCGTGTTCTCGTCCAACTACAAGAATCCACGCAGTGGAAACTTCGACATCTACATGATCGGCACGGACGGCAATAATCTGGAGCAGATCACGTTCGATGACACCTTCGATGGTTTCCCGATGTTCAGTCCCGATGGGAAAAGCCTGATATGGGCATCAAACAGGCACGCCGAAAAGCCGGGCGATACCAACCTGTTCATAGCTGAGTGGCAGTAGCTCGAGCTAGAAAGCGATGCTCAGGCCAGCGCTGACCGTACGACCAGGGAGGATCGTGATGTTATCAGGCTCGTTGCGCTGTTCATCGAGCAGGTTTTCGCCGTCGAACGTCAGCGTCATCCCACGCGCCAGTCCAACGCCGAAGCGACCGCTCAGTCGCGTCACTCCGTCGTAAGTCTTCCAGTACTGTCGCAGATCAGCACCTATAACCGGAATGTCCTCGGCGCCTCGTGCTCGCAGTAATGCGAGCCGGTCGTAGTTGATCCAGTTCGACGCGCGTGCAACCGTCGAAGACGCGAACCAGCGCCCCTGTGAGAACGATCCATTCAGCCCGAGCGTACTCCTCGGCACCTCGAACATCCGGTCGCCCGGGCGCAGATCACCGGTGTAGCGCGATGAGAGATTGTCGACACGGCTATCGACCTGCGAGAACGTGGCGCCAAGTGACCATGGGCCTTCGTTCACGGTTCCCTGGAGCTCCCAACCTTTGTTCGTCACATCGCCGACATTCTGGAGCTGATACACGACATGAACCCGCTGCGGCGCTATGTCGGCCGTGGTGCGGAACGCAACGCTTACCGGCTGAACTAGCCCCGATGCACGCTGGTCGAATCGCGTGACCCGGAATGCCAGCGTGCGGCCGAAGTAAGCATCGAGACCGAATTCGGTTCCCGCTTGTTCTTCGGGATTCAGTGTCGCGCCAAGCAACGAGCCGCGCAGGCCAAGCAGAACGCCGGACCATGCAGATGTCTGCACGGGCCTGATCGCCTTGCCGTATGCAGAGCGAAGCTTGAAAGTTGCCGGTCCGACATCGTGCACGGCTGCGAGCCCAACCATCGGGAGCGTAGCAAGCTCGCCAAGTCCAGTCGGGCTGGTGTTGCGCTCGAGGCGGAAACCGCCGGTTGCGAAGAGAGCGTTCCTGAAGCTTCCGCTCGCCTGCGCGACGATGCCGGTATTGCTGCGCATTTCGTTCACGCTCCACGGCGCGATGCCGTAGGTCGGTGAATCCGGCGTATTCTGCATCGACGTTCTGTCCCTGACCACAGAATGCTCGATGCCCAACGTCACGGTCGCAGCCGCTCCTTCAAGATCCCCGATTGTTCCGACACTGTTTGCCTTCATTGTTGCACGCACTGCCGAACCGGTCGCTGCGTTCAGCGCCGAGTCGATCGCCGAGGGAAAGCCCCGGTCGAGCATCGCTGCACTGCGCAGGGAGTAACCATCGACTCCAGCGATCGCCGAGTGTGTCCAGCGATCGTTTTGTGTAAAAATCGCAGATCCGCCGAACGTGAACTGGCGAACCGAATGAGTGTTGGTCGAGTCTGCCTGTGATGCAGCAGACAGATATTGCAACGGAGTGGACGGTGAGCGTGCATCCTGGCCGAAGAGTCTGAAAGTGCTGGCAAGAACACCACGCGAGCCGACATATCTCGCGCTGCCGTTCGCGGTAAGCTGCTGGCTGAACGCACCGGGAATGAATGCGCCGATGTGAGTTGCTGTCGCGCCGATCCTTGCCGAGCGCGTGTTGCCGCCATGGCGGAGCGTCGCTGAATGGTTCTGCGCAAGCACACTGGACGTGGCGTAATCACTGGCGCTTGCTCCACCACGAGCACGCACTTGTGCGCGTGGAGCGCCATTCTCGGTTCCTTCCTGACGTGTGACGATGTTCATCACACCGCCAATCGCGTTGGCTCCGTAAAGCGCTGCGCCCTGTGGCCCGCGGATGACCTCGATGCGCGACACTGCGTCGGGGTCGAGATAGGTCACGAGCAGCGAGTTGGCTACCTCGATTCCGTCGACGTAAACCTTGGGATAACTCACGCCGAACGAGCTTGCTCCGCGTATGCTGCCGTAACGTGCGAGGACGCTCAGCGGCGACTGCTCCCAGAGCCACAGGCCAGGGACAGCTCCGTCGAGTGATCCGGACAGCGATGTTGCACCACGATCGGCGATTTTTTCACCGCTGACCACGTCCATCGCCGATGGTGTCGAGCGATCCGTGAGCTGCGAAGGATTGCCGGTGACGACAACGCGATCGAGAAGGCCGACCTGCTTCATTATCGGCGAAGCATCAGGCGTTGCGGCGCGCGCAACGCGGGATGGCGTGAGCACTATCTGATCTTTTCCAATCACGACCGGCTGGACCGCTGCACCTTCCAGAAGGTCCGCGAGAATCCGTCCCAACGGCGCCGAGTCGTACTCGACGCAGACAGTGCGTGAAAGCGGAAGCAGGTCTGCAGCGTATGAGAGCCTGATGCGCGTTGCATCGGCAAGCATGTCGAGGGCGTCGCGCAACGAAACCGAACTTGCACGAAACGAGATCTTGCGGGCGAGAAGCGATTCTGCGGATGCATCAGGGACAAACGCACGGCTGGCCGGTGCACATGAGGGCTGTGCGCCGGCCGTCACCGGTCCGGTGAGATGCAGTGCAGCGAGCGCTAATGAAGCAGCGCCGGCTGCGCGAAGAGTCGCTCGCATTATCCCTTTGACATTATCTCGATCGCGTGCTCCCATCCCGGGGGGTTATCACCGCCGTGTCGCCGCGCCGTTCTATGTTGGCGCCGAGGACGAGACGGAGTACCTCCAGCATTCTATCCGGTGATTCACCGGCAAAAGTTGCAGTTATGTTCCGGCTCAGAAGCGAAGAATCGCTCACGCGAAGCTCGATCCCGTACCACCTGTGCATCGATGCGATGACTTCGCTCATCGCGGTCTCGCGGAAGACGAGTTTGCCGTTCATCCAGGCAAGATCGTCCTCGCCGACTGCGCCGGGGTGTGTTACGACCCGGCCCGCTTCGAGCACCGCGTTGTCCCCTGCCTTTAATATGACTCCGTCTGGCGCCAAATCGTTTGTTGCCCGCATCGAGACCGAGCCCTCGGTAACGCTGACCGAGACTGCCTGGCCGGGATCGTTGCGCACCATGAACTTGGTGCCGATATCGACGATCGTCGCATCGCCGGCGCGGACGGTGAAAGGTCTCGAGTCGTCGTGTACGACGTCGAACCAGGCATCACCACGCACATCCACTACCCGGTCGCTCTCCCCATAGCCATTGCTGACGGTCACCGAACTCAAGGGTCCGAGGATCACCCGGGTTCCATCAGGTAGCCTCAGCGAATCGCGGACACCGACGCCGGTCGCAAGCATTCTTGGCGCGCTGATTCCTGGCTGTGTCACTGCACCGTCGCGAAGGGTCGCGTACCCAAGCACACCAACTCCAAGGAGGGCTGCAGCGGCAATTGCCGGGAACGGTACGCGCCACCGTGTCCGGAGCGCCTCGCGTTGAGCCGGACGTCCGGAATGAATCTCGAGCGCGGGTTTATTGAGTGAGCTCCTGCGGGCTTTTACGCGCTGGAGCGCTCCTTCGATGTCGAGGTCTGACGGAAGGTCGTCTGCCATTCGCGACATCGCATTGTCGAGCGTGGCCAGGATCTCCCGCTGGTCAGGGTGACCCGCGAGCCAGGCGTCGATTCGCTCGGACTCCTCAGGAGAGCTTTCACCAGTCACATGGCGTGCGAGAGCCTCCCAGTCCGTAGAAGGACCGGTTCCTGACATTTCAGATTGCGGGTGGCCTTGAGTCATATGTCCAATGGAACACGCCGGGCGGCGCATTCCCCTATGGAGCCCCTAAATTGTGGTAGAGTTCCGTCCGGCGCCATTCGGTTCGTCCCTTTCCAACCCTCTACAATACACCTTCTGGAAAAGAACGACCTGATCGACGGCTTGAGACGCGGTGATGAAGCAGCCTTCGATACGATTTTCCGGACCTGGTATCCTTCACTTGTGAGGGCGGCCGAGTCGATGGTGCGCTCGCGTGCCGTGGCCGAGGAAATCGTTCAGGATGTGATGCTCGAGCTCTGGAAGCGGCGCGAGAGCATCGACCGCGACTCGTCCCCGCAGGCGTACCTGTTCCAGTCGACCCGCAACCGGTCCCTGAATCACCTGCGGCACGAGCGGGTGGAGAAACATGCAGAGCCGATGATCGGTCGCGAGGAAGCGCAGGACGCCACCGCGCATTCGCTGATGGTGGAGGACGAGATTCACGTGGCGATGAAGCGCGCCGTGGAGAAGCTCCCGACGCGCTGCCGCGAGGTTTTCGACCTTAGCAGAACCCACAACCTGAAGTACGTAGAGATCGCCGAAGCTCTCGGGATCTCTGTAAAGACGGTGGAAGCCCAGATGGGCAAGGCTTTACGGATTCTCCGCGAGGAACTCGCGCCCTGGCTGACCAAGCGCTAGTGCGGAACCACGGAAAAAAAAAGGGGGGAGTGGGGTGAGTAAACTGCTGAGTTACGTGAGTGTTCGTCCACACGCGAGCATGGGTCCGCGTTCGGGCTTCGTGCACTTGGGGTAACTACGGAACTGCGCGCAGGCCGATGCAATTCCGTAGTTCAACAGAGATGCGTAGTTGCTTTCCGGTCTTGACCGTTACGAACTTCGCTTCGGCGCGAGAATTTTTTCGCGGCCGGTAAGGTAGAGAATCACTATCAGCAGCACGAACGGGATGAGTGAGAGCGCATCGGCAGCAGCACCGGTGCGCAGGGGATTCGTCTCGCCAAATGCATCGACGGCCTGATTGAACCCGCCCATTCCCGGGACGCCTGCGAGGAAGGCGATGATGATTCCCGCGATTGCGCCGCCGGCGATATAACCAGATGCCATCAAAACGCCCGGGCTCTTGTCTCCTTCGGCAATGAGCTCGTCGTCAGTCAGATTTTTCCCGGCGTGCTTGAACGCGATCCACCTGTCGACGGCCCAGCGTATCAAGCCACCGAGAAGAATTGGTGAGGATGATGAAAGGGGGAGGTAAACGCCGACCGCGAATGCGAGTGATGGAATGCCTGACATTTCGAGGACGACGGCGATCATCGCGCCCAGCAGAACCAGTGCCCACGGAAGTTGCCCTCCCAGTATGCCCTTGATGATGTAGGACATGAGCGTCGCCTTCGGAGCGTCGAACTTCGGGACTTCCTGTCCGTTCGGAAGCTCGCGAATCGTTCCGTTGATTCCCGGGTCCACGAAGTAGATAGGGTTACCGGCATCATCGACGAGGTACTTCTCGGAGTTTCCGCCTGCGGGGCCCTGACGGTGCCAGACGAGGTACTCTCTCGAGTCGGCAGTTCCGCCAGCCATCGTGCCCTCGATACCCTCGCGACGAGTGAGCCCCGTTATATCTGCTTTTTCGCCGGGTTGTACCGATCCCGCTGCCTGTCCGCCTATCGTGGTGCCGACGGGAACGTAGACAGATCCAGCTGAATTCAGCTTGAGGAGGATCGGTCCGAGCGCGAGCGCCGAGATAGTGGCGCCGATGAGAATTGCAATCTGTTGCGAGCGTGGCGTGGCGCCGACGAGGAATCCTGTCTTGAGATCCTGCGAGGTCGTGCCGCCGTTCGAAGCGGCGATACACACAATCGCGCCGATTGACAACGCGGTCACGTAATAGTTGCTGCCGGTCCAACCGAGTATGACGAAGGTGAGGCATGTGAGCAGCAGCGTCGCGACGGTCATTCCTGAAATCGGGTTCGACGATGATCCGATCTCACCGGTGAGTCGCGATGAGACGGTGACGAAGAGGAATCCGAAAACAATGATGAGTATTGCGGCGGCGAGGCGTGTGACGATGGATGTGCCGCCGATGTAGAGCGGGCTCGCGAACACGATCGCAACTATGAGGGCAATGACTCCGATCAGAACTGTGCGCATTGAAAGGTCGCGATCGGTGCGCGGTACGGCTGTTGGGGTTGCCGAGTTTTTGGCAGCGTTGTAGTCGCGAAGTCCGCCTCTCATGCCGTGCCATATAGTGGGTATCGACCTGCCGACACTTATAAGTCCTCCGGCGGCGACGGCGCCTGCGCCGATGTAGAGGACGTATGCATTGCGGATCGCGCCGGGAGTCATGTCGCGGATCAGCGTCGTGGTTTCGGGAGCGAGCGGGACGGTGAGCATGTCGCCGAAGAAGCTGATCATCGGGATCAGCACGAGATAAGCGAGCACACCGCCGGCGCACATCACAGCCGCTATGCGCGGACCGATGATGTAGCCTACTCCAAGTAGCTCAGGGGATATCTCGGCGGCAACAGATGCTGACTTGAACGGTGCGCCGAAAACTTTTTCGGGGACTTCCTTCCATCCGCGGAACGCGACCATGGCGGTCTTGTACGCGAGTGCGAGCCCGAAGCCTGTGAAGATGGTTTTTGCGCTCGTGCCAGCGCCAATCTTCTCGAAAGCGCGCTTCGCTTCATCTGATGCTGCTTCGCGCGATTCGGGAGATGCTCCTGCCTTCAGCACTTCCGCGCATGCAGTTCCCTCGGGGTACTTGAGGATTCCGTGCTGCGCGACGATAAGTGCCCGCCGGAGTGGAATCATCATGAGGATTCCGAGGAGTCCACCGAGTATCGCGACGAGCATGACGCGGGTGATCTCGAGATCGAATCCCAGGATGAGGATGGCGGGCATGGTGACGCCGACGCCGAACGCTATCGATTCGCCGGCGGAGCCTGCTGTCTGAACGACGTTGTGTTCGAGGATCGTGGCTTCGCGTGCGCCGAGGCGTGCGAAGAGCTTGAAGAGCGTGATCGAGATTACTGCGACGGGGATCGACGCCGAGACAGTGAGTCCGACCTTGAGTACCAGGTAGAGTGATGATGCGCCGAAGATGAGTCCGAGCAGTGTACCGACGATAAGCGGGAGCGGTGTGAGCTCGCGGAGGCTCGTCCCCGGGGAGATGTATGGCGTGAACTGGCGCGGGCTGTCGGGTTTGAAGCCGATTCTGTCGGGGAATTCAGGAGCGGACATTCTTTTGGACCTCGTCTCGTCGGTTTGGCAGGCGGGGAATAATACGTCCCGGTGGTAGCGGTGGCTCGTTCTTGATTAGTTCCACTTTAGTACTAATCGGAGACTACGGGAAAGCGTTGGGGGGAGGTCCTGGAGGGGGAACTGCGAGTTTTTGGAGTGCTCTCTCGAAGACAGGCACCGGGGCGGATTGCCAGCGTCTCAATTTGGGGGTTAAGGGCGGGACCGCAGAACTGCAGCGTTGCCTTCTCCGTCGTTACCCCAAAAGAAGGAAAACCCCGGATCACCCGGCTCCCTGCCGGTCTTGGCGAGAGGCACTCCAAAACCTCGCAGTTTCCCCTCCAAAACCTCCCCCCAACGCTTTTCCCGTAGTTAAAAAGACTTGACAATACGAATTAGCACATACGTATTAGCAGCGTGGCAAAATCAACCAGAGTCACAACACGGGACGTCGCACAGCTGGCCGGAGTCTCCCAGCCAACGGTTTCCCTCGTCCTCAGCAAGAACCCCACTGCACGCATCTCCGCCGAGACGCGCGCAAGGATCCTGCGCGCGGCCGAGGAGCTGAGGTACAGCCCAAACCTCGTCGCCCGAAGCCTCGTCCGCAGCCGATCATACGCCTTGGGAATCATCGTCCCCGACTTCCGGAATCCATTTTTCGCTGACGTAGTGAGCAGCGCCGAACGGGTCGCGTCGCAGGCGGGGTACGCGGTGCTGCTGTGCGAAGCCGGTGAGTCGAGCCCCGCCAGGTATCTCGATGCGCTCCACGAACGGGTCATCGACGGCGTCATGATCGACGCAGTCGGAGCATCCGCGGTCGACTCAGCCCTGCTCGACCGGACCAATGTCGTCCTCATCGACCAGCCGCCCGGCCGCTGGCCTGGTGTCGCAACGGACGCTGAAAGCGCCGGAGCACAGGCGGCCGAGCATCTGATCGAACTCGGACACAGGCGCATCGCGTTCATCGGACCAGCGATCGACGCTCACGCGTTCAGGATGCGGGAACGAGGCTTCTGGAAAAAACTCTCGGCAAATGGAATCTCACTTCCATCCGAATATCTGGTCCGCGCAAACGCGACAGCCGTAGCAGGACGCGCAGCAATGCGCAGCCTCCTCATGCTCGAGTCGCCGCCGACGGCCGTGTTCTGCGTCAATGACGTGATCGCGATCGGCGCACTCAAGGCATGTGTCGCCGCGCGAGTCAAAGTGCCGACCGACATGTCGATCATCGGATGCGACGACATCGAGCTCGCACAACTCGTCTCACCCGAACTGACCACAGTAAAAGTCCCAGCCGGCGAGCTCGGCGCACGAGCTGCTCGAATTCTCATCCGCGCCATCGAAGGAGAGAAAGAACGAAAGAACTCGCGCGTGCTCCCTGTATCGTTGGTGAAGCGCGGCACCACCGGACCGGCACCGGCGGAAGCGACGTGACCCGCCACGCTACGATCACCGGAACCGGCAGCTACGTGCCGCCGCGCGTCGTCACCAACGCGGAGCTCTCCGCAAAGCTTGGCGAAGACATCGACACGTTCGTTTCCGGCACACTCGGCATACACGAGCGCCATTACTGCGCTGACGATGAATCAACGGTTGACCTGGCGGAACAGGCAGCACTTCGGGCCCTCGAGAGTGCAAGGCTCGGCATTGCCGACATCGATCTCCTTATAGTTGCGACCGATACACCCGAATACATCTCGCCCGCGACCGCCTCAGTGCTGCACGGCCGCCTCGCACTACATCCCCGCACTGGTGCGTTCGACGTAAATGCCGGCTGTGCCGGATTTGTCACGGCGCTCGATACGGCATCGAAGTACATCGCGTCTGATACGAGGTACAATCGCGTGCTGGTCGTCGGCGCATACGCGATGTCTAAGTTTCTCGACTTCTCCGATAAAAAAACGTCAACGATCTTCGCTGACGGAGCGGGAGCCGTAGTGGTCGAAGCGTCAGCAGAGCCGGGGATTCTCACGTCGGAGCTTTACTCGGACGGATCACTCTCGTCAGGCATGGGCGTGTTCGCCGGCGGAACCGCGGAACCCATCACTGATGAAGTGCTGGAGAAGGGTTACCGAAACCGGCTGCGCTTCGTGCAGAAGTATCCTGCGTCTGTAAACGAAGAAGGCTGGCCGACAATCGCGCGATCTGTGCTGGAGCGCGCCGGCAAAACCGTCGAGGACGTCGACATCTGGCTCTGGACCCAGGTAAACCTCTCGACGATCAAAGTGGTGATGCAGGTGCTGGATCAGCCGATCGAGAAGGCGCACACGATCATGCAGAAATGGGGATACACAGGTTCTGCATGCCTTCCGATGGCGCTCGACGACGCAGTGCGCGCGGGGAAACTCAACAACGGGGACCTCGTCATGCTCACGGCATCTGGTGCCGGTCTCGCAATGGGCAGCATGGCGCTAACCTGGAATCCGGCGCGGGAGACAGCATGAAGCCGACTGTCCCAGCCCGATTCCTCGACCGCGTGGCGATGCATCCCGACCGCGTCGCAATGCGATCGGCGACTGCAGATCCCGTGACCTGGCTGGACTGGAAGGAATCGGCCCTCCAGTTCGCGGCTGCCCTTCGCCTCAGCAAAGCGAGCAACGCGCGGAACATCGCCATACTCGCCGGGAACAGTGTCGTCTGGCCAATCGCCGACATGGGCACTCTACTCGTCGGCAAGACGAGCGTCGGCATATATCCAACAAGCGCGCCGGTACAGATCGAGCGGATGCTCACCGATTCGGAAGCGGGCGCAATCGTCGTCGACAACGACGAGCAGCTCGAGATCATACTAGCGATGAAGGAACGGCTTCCTTCACTCGCAGTGATCATTGCTGCATTCGACAATCGAGAATCCGCAGCAATCGGCTGGAGTGACTGGCTCGCCATGGGTGCCGCCGCGCTGGGGGTCGACCGTAAACCTGGTGGCGAGATCGAGTCAATCGCGCGCTCGATCAGTCGCGATGATCCAGCAATCATCATCTACACCTCAGGCTCGACCGGCGAGCCCAAGGGTGCAGTGCTTTCGCACGGCTGCATCGAGGCTTCGGCTGCTTCGATACAGGAAGCACTCGGTCTCCGTGAGACGGACACGACACTCTCGTTCCTTCCATACAGTCACGCAGCGGAGCGAATCACCGGGATGTACACGCGAATCCTGACCGGGATAGAAACTTTTCTCGTCGAGGATCCCGCGCAGATATGGGAAGCCGCAGCATCGTTCAAGCCAACTGTGTTTGGCGGAATGCCACGCTACTACGAAAAGCTGCTTGCCATCTCAACCGCGAAGAATCGGTCAGCCAACGAAATGCTTGGCGGCAATGTCCGCCTCGCGACATCAGGCGGGGCGACACTTTCGACAGCCATTGTCGAAGCCCTCGTCGATCGAGGCATCACGGTTCTCGGTGCCTATGGGCTGACCGAGCATCTGTGTGTCGCGTTCAACCGGCCTGACAACCCGACGTTCGACACTTCTGGCCCGCCAATGCCAGGGACTGATATCCGCATGGCGGGTGATGGTGAAGTACTCGTGCGTCGCAGCGAGCTGACTTTCAGCGGCTACAACAACCAGCCCGAAGCGACACGCGCAGTGTTCACGGAAGATGGCGCATGGCTTCACACGGGCGACCTGGGCTCAGTGGACTCGCGCGGAATGCTGCGAATCACCGGACGCAAGAAGGATCTACTTGCTCTGTCGAACGGCAAGATGGTCGCCCCTCTCCCGATCGAGGCGATGCTCGCGACTCATCCGCTCATTGCGCACGCTGTACTCCATGCAGAAGGTAGACAGTTCGTGTCAGCTCTGATTGTCCTGCGTGCCGAGGCGCTCGACGAGTGGGCGCAGTCAGAAGGTCTGATTGGATCAGGGGATGAGCTTGCCGCACACCCCAGGGTCGTCGACGAGATACAGAAGGCTGTAGACAAGGTAAATGCAACGCTGTCCCGCGCAGAAAGCATCAGGCGCTTTGTAACCATCGGTCGCGAGTTGTCTGTCGCAGCAAGCGAGCTGACCCCGACTCACAAGGTGAGGCGTAACGCAGTGCTGGAGAAATACTCAGCGCAGCTCGACGCCCTGTACAGCACATGACGCCGCGACGCCTCGCAGTAATCGGACTTGTCGGTGCGACTATCTCGATAGTCGCCGCGTACGGCACGGCATTCCTGCCCGGAGGTGCGACGGATTTCGGCGCCCTGCTCATGGTATTCGGCATCGCGACAATGGCCGTATCGCTCATGACACTCGGCGCCGTCAGGGATGGCGAGAAACTCGGCATACTCGGCTTCGCATTCGCTTTTGTGTTCATCGTTCTGATGGGTGGATTTGCGCTGGCCGTGATGCTTCCCGATTCCGACAGCGCCACGACCGAACTGTTCCTCGGCCTGCCTCCGCGTGCAGCGATCGTGATTTACGGAATTGGATTCCTGCCGGTGCTCGTGCTTCCGATCATCTACGCGATGACGTTCAAGGACCGCACTCTCACCGAGGAAGACATCGCGAGAGTGAAAGCGGCTGCAGCTGCGCACGCTGCTCTTCAGGGTCCGGAGGATCACAAGTGATCCCTCTTAACGCGTTGCTTCAGACAGCCGCATTGCCGCCATTGACTCAGCCCGTGATAGTCGGGGTTGCTGTCGCATACTTCGTGGTCGTCGCGCTCATCGGTGCGTGGGCAACCCGCAGCACCAGAACAGCGCGCGATTTCTTCGTTGCAGGTGAAGGCATCGGCCTCATTCCGCTGACGCTCGCGACGATGTCGGCGACTCTCTCGGGATTTGCGTTCATCGGCGGACCCGGCCTCATGTACTCGCTCGGGCTTGGCGCGATGTTCATCATCCTGCCGGCAGCGATCACCAACACGATGAGCGCCTGGGTTCTCGCGAAGCGCATGCGACTGCTCGGCGAGGTGCGCGGCTTGATCACGATCCCGGATGCACTGCGCGTTCGTTTCAGGTCACCGGCAGCGCAGGGACTTTCGGCGCTCGCAATCCTCATCGCCGTGATCGGCTATATGGCGACGAACCTGCTCGCACTGGGGCTCGTTATCGACGCGATCTTCGGTACCGGACTTGGATGGGGAATATGGATCGGCATGGCGATCATTCTCGGGTACTCGGTCGCCGGCGGGATCATGGCCGGTGTCTATACCGACGTATTTCAGGGAAGCCTGATGGCGATCGCATCGGTGCTCGTGTTCTACTACGCGCTGCAGGCGGGAGGCGGTGTGGAGATGACGAGATCCATACTAGCATCGGATCCCGCTTTCTTCGGACCGTGGGGAAAACTGTCGCCCCTGGCAGCGCTCTCGTTCTTCTTCGTGTTCGGCATAGGATCGCTCGCGCAGCCACATGTCGTTCACAAGTTCTACATGCTCAAGGACCCGCGGCGGCTCAAGTGGTATCCGTTGCTGACATCGGTTGCATTGATGGTGACTCTGCTGCTGTTCTTTGGCGTTGGCACCGCGACCAAGGCACTCGTCGTTCAAGGTGAGCTCGCACCGCTGATGCGCGCTGACGATGCAACGCCGACGTTCCTGCTTCGATTCACTCCGGTGCTCCTGTCGGCGCTGGTGTTCTCTGGCGTTGCCGCAGCGATCATGAGCACCGTCAACTCTTTCATGAGCATCGCTGCAGCCGCGCTCACTCACGACTTGCCCATGTCGGTGGGCAAGCGTGTGAAGAATGAGCTTCGCTGGGGTCGCATGAGCACCATTGCCATCTCGATCCTCGCCGCGGTGGTCGCGCAGGCATCGGGAACGCTGGTGGCGTTCCTCGGAATCTTCGGCTGGGGACTCTTTGCATCGACTCTGGTTCCCGCGCTTGCAGTCGGGCTCAACTGGAAGGGTGCAACACGCGAAGGTGCGATTGCCTCGATCGTGTTCAGCATCGTCGCGACGCTGCTCCTCGAGACACTCGGCTACCTGAAAGTTTTTGCGCTCCCCACAGGTGTGACCGTTTCCGGAATCTCACTCGCGGTTTCCCTGCTGGTGTTCCTCGGTGTATCGAGGGCGACTCGCGGCGGAGCTGGCTCTGAAATCGACGCTGACGTCAGGATGGTGATGGACACATGAGATCAATTGAATCATTCACTGTCGGCCAGACGGCAGAAGTGTCGACCGTCGTGACATCGCGCGAGATCGAGCTCTTCGCTGAAGCGACCGGGGACAAAAATCCCGTGCATCTCGATGAGGAAGTGGCGGCGAAGACGCAATTCGGCGGGCGTATCGCGCACGGAATGTTGACCGCCGGATTCGTCTCGGCCGCGATCGCATCGAAACTCCCGGGGCCCGGATCGATCTATCTCTCGCAGTCACTACGCTTCACCCGGCCTGTGCGCATTGGCGACACGGTGAAGGTGAAGCTCGAAATTATTGAAGTCATCACCGCGAAGCGGCGCGTGCGCCTCGCAACAATCTGCACCAACCAGAACGGCGACACCGTCATGGACGGCGAAGCGACGGTAATGGTGCCGGACGAGCGCGCACCGCCGGGAGGAAAAGAAATGTGAATCAGGCGGCCGAAAGTTGGCCGGGTCAGGTGTTTTGGGAGCGCTTCATCCTTGTTTTTTAACCTCATTGGAGAATCCAATGTCATCAGTCAGCTTCACAACGATTCGACGTTTCTGCGCGTGCGTCGCAGCAATCGTCGCAATGACGGCATTCCTGCCGTCGATCGGAGCCGCCCAGGGCGGGCGTGTAACAGGTACTGTCACCGGTGCCGGCGCGCGTCCAATTGCCGATGCCCAGGTCGTCATCGTCAACACGGCGTTACGCGCTGTGACCGACGCGAACGGGACTTTCTCGATTACCGGTGTCCCAAATGGACGCTATGAGCTGCGCGTTGCGCGGATCGGCGAGGTGCCGCGCACTGTTCTCATCGATGTAACGTCGGGCGAGACAGTCGCCAACGTTCAGCTCACGCGTGCCGCGATCGACCTTGGTGGCGTGACTGTTTCGGCATCGCGCCGTGCGGAGAAGGTGACTGACGCGCCGGCTACCGTGACAGTCATCAACACGAATGCGCTCGACGAGACAGTTGGTAATACGTATGCGGGGGCCCTAAAGGAGGCAAAGGGAATCGATTTTATCCAGGTCGGTATGACCGCTGTGGCAATCAATGCGCGCGGCTTCAACTCGGCGTTCAACAACCGCTTTCTGATGGTTGAGGATGGCCGTATCTCGGTGATGCCAGACAACGGACTACCGGTGGGCTCCTTCACGCCGACGCCCAAGATTGATCTGGCTGGAATGGAAGTACTCGTTGGACCGGGTTCAGCGCTCTATGGACCCGATGCATCGAACGGCGTTCTGTCGCTGACAACGAAGGACCCGCGTCAGTTCCCGGGCGCGACGATCGAAGCATCAGGTGGCAGCCGCAGTTATCGCGACATCCAGGGCCGATACGCGGGTCTGTTCGCGAATGGCAAGATCGGTTTCAAGGTTGCGGGAGAGTATCAGGCCGCCAACGACTGGGAGAATTTTCTCAACTACAATGTTGGCGGAAGCATTGTCCCAGCCGGCACAGCGGGGTCGGTCCGCGAGGACGCGCTCAAGGTTCCCATCGACTGGAACGCGGAAGTTCGTCGGGGAACGGCAGCAATTGTTCACTACTCGGGACCCAACCGTCTCGAGCTGAATGGCGGAATGAGCAAGACCGATGGCATCGGGCAGACCAACGTTGGAAGAAACCAGTTCCGCGGCTGGGGCTACAATGTGCTGCAGGCGAAGTACTCGACCCCGCGGTGGTACTTCAACGCGTATCGCACGCAGTCCCAGAGCGGCGAGTCCTTCGCGCTTAACCGGTTTGCCGGTGCACAGCTGAATCCGGCTAACGCATCACTCAGCGCCGACTCGCTCCGCATGCTCTCTGATTGGCCGAGCGACGGGAGGATGTATGCGGCCGAGGCGCAGGGCAATTATGTGCTTCAGCCGCTGCTCAACACGGCCGTTGTATTCGGTGCCCAGTTCCGTCGGGATCAGGTAAGCAGCGACGGGCAGTGGCTGACGGACAGGATTTCGCAGGAAGACATCAAGAATGACCAGACCGGTGTATATGCTCAGTCAACAACGCCCGTGAACAAGTATCTCGATGTAGTTCTCGCGGGCAGGCTCGACAACCCGGAAAACTATGAATCGCAGTTCAGCCCGAAGGCGGGTGTGATCATCAAGCCGATGACCGACCACGCGCTTCGCGTGACGTTCAATCGTGCGTACAAGTCGCCGACAATTCTCCAGACAGATTTCTTCATTCCTGACTGGACGTCGATCATCTCGATCTATGGAAACACGACGGGTTTCCAGATGACGCGCGCTGATGGAAGCGTTGTCGCGACGTACGATGCGATGAAGCCGGAGACAAACAAGACGTGGGAGTTTGGTTACAAGGGCGTGCTGTTGAACCGGCTTTATCTCGACGGAACGTATTTCCGTTCCGACTACAAGAACTTCATGAGCCCGCTTACTATCATCGGCAATCCGTTCGCAGGCGCAAACGCAACATTTGCCAAGCCGCTTGCGAATCCGAACGGCATTCCAGTCAATGCGAGTGGACAGATCATCACTCAGGCTGCGACTCCCGTGACGCCAATCGTGCTGACATACTACAATCTTGGTGACGCGAAGGTGGCAGGGGTCGACCTTGGACTCAGCGCGATTGTTACGGACAAGATCGAGCTGCGTGCAACGACGTCCACAGTAAAGATCAACGAAGTGACCGTGCCTGCCGGCGGAAGCCTCGAAGCCGTTTCGCTGAACTCACCGACTACGAAATGGACGGCAGGAATCACCGGTCGCGACTTCGGCCCGATGACGGGTGGGCTCACGTGGCGTAACGTGAACGGATACTACTTCCGTTCAGGAACGAACACGGGAGTAATCCCGACGTTCGGCACACTCGACGCGAACGTGTCGCTGAAGATGCCGCGGATGCAGAATGCGCTGATCAACCTCTCGGTAGGAAACCTGCTGAGCTGCAGCGCACTGAACGTGACGTACGAGCCGGCCTCGGCAGCATTCCCGCAGCCGAACCAGCGCATTGCGAGCGAAGACCGCAAGTGTGGCTTCGACCGAAAGCACCGTGAGATGATCAACATGCCTGAGATCGGCATGATGGCGTTCCTTGGTGTGCGGTTCAACGTCAATCCGTCGCTCCGTTGATTTCGCTGATCCTTGCCGGGCTTATCATGAGTACAATAAGTCCGGCAGGAGCTTCGGACAGTTTCACCTGGGGGGCGTACGACGGCCCGGAAGGAGGCCGCAGGTACAAGTTATTTGTGCCTGCAGCTTCTGCAGTTTCTGCAGGTGAGAAGCGGCTTCTCGTGATGCTGCATGGTTGTACGCAGGACCCCGAAGATCTCGCACGAGGCACGCGCATGAATGAAGTCGCGGGCCCGAAGGGATTCCTCGTGCTCTACCCGGAACAGCCTAAGACAGCAAACCCACTCAAGTGCTGGAACTGGTTCGCTGAAGCGAATCAGAAGAGAGGGCAGGGTGAGCCTGCATTACTCGCCGCGATGATCAGTCGTGTTGCCGCCGAGCAGAAGGTTGACCCGTCGAAGGTTTACATCGCGGGCATATCTGCCGGTGGTGCGATGACGGCGATAATGGGAGCGACCTATCCGGAGATGTTCGCCGCGATGGGTATTCACTCAGGAATTGCTTACGGGCTTGTAACCCAGATGAGTGGAGCCATGATCGCCATGCGAGCGCCGACGGCAGACACCGCAGCGCTCGGCGATTTCGTAGTAAGGGCCATGGGCGAGCGCCGTAAGGCGATGCCGCTCCAGATCATTCACGGGAGACTCGACCCTTCGGTGAATATCGCGAACGCAAACCTTCTGGCTGGGCAGTGGCGGGTGGCGAACGGCGGCAAACACGTACACGTCACGATTGTCGATGACTTGGCGCACGCATGGTCTGGAGGATCGAAGGCCGGGACGTATGCCGACGACAAAGGGCCGGATGCGAGCAAGGCATTCGTAGACTTCTTTCTGCATGTCGAGATGGAGCACGGACACCATTGAGTGCCGGTTACGGAGACCCGATTCGCTGGTGGAGCCGGTTTTCTCCTGACCGGATTGCGCTCGTCGATACAAAGTCAGGCGACAGACTGAGCTACCTCGATCTCGATCGACTGAGTGACAGGTGGCTTTCGGTTTTGCGGGACCGGCTTGGTGTACGGGCCGGCGATCGTGTCGCGGTGCTGATGTCGAATCGTGTGGAGAGCGTTGCGATCTTCTTTGCGTGTGTTCGATTGCGAGTTTTGTTCGTTCCGCTCAACTGGAGATTGTCTGACGTCGAGCTGGCGGGCATCATTGATGATGCGGGGCCGGTCGTCGTCGTAGGGGAAGGTAAATACAACCTCTTCAACGCAAAGAACGCGAAGAACGCGAAGAACGGCAACAGTGTTCGGTGGATCGATGTGGATGTCGACGCGCCAGGGTTGATGGAGGTTGCTGCAGGGGGTCAATCACCTGATGTCGTCGTCGATGGTGATGATGCGGCGATGGTGATCTATACATCCGGGAGCACTGGGCGACCTAAAGGAGCAGTGTTGCCCCATCGTCAGCTACTGTTCAACGCAATTGCAACGACCACTGCGTGGGAGCTTGGTGCTGACGACATCGCGCCGATAACCACGCCGTTTTTTCATGTGGGTGGCTGGAATGTTTTTGCTACTCCACTGTGGCTGCGCGGAGGGTGCGTCGTTCTCGTCGATCAATACGATGCAGCGACATTCCTCGGCACACTCGCAGAACAGAAGTGCACCGTTGCGCTTTGTGTTCCGACGCAGCTGATGATGCTTGCGGAGTCGCCGCAGTTCGGCATGGAGATCCCGTCGCTCAGGTGGCTGATATCCGGTGGAGCTCCGTGTCCGTTGCCGCTGGTGGATCGCATTCGGGCCGGCGGATATGCGTTGAGGCTTGGATACGGACTCACCGAATGTGGGCCGAATTGTTTTGCAATGTCGACCGAGGAAGGTGTCAAACGACCGGGCAGCGTGGGGCGGCCGGTTCCGTTTCTGGAGATGAAACTTGTTGACGAGGCGATGTTCGAGGTTGGGCCAGGGGAGACCGGTGAGCTCCTGCTTCGCGGACCCCAGGTCTTCAACGGTTATCTCAACGCGCCCGAGCGGACTGCGGACGCTCTATTGGACGGGGGATGGCTACGGACTGGTGATCTCGCGAGACGCGATGCGTCAGGAGCATTCTGGATTGCTGGACGAATGAAGGAGATGTTCATCTCCGGTGGCGAGAATGTGTTTCCTGGAGAAGTCGAGGCCGCGCTCAACGATTGTCCCGGTGTCGCGGAAGTTGTCGTGGTAGGCGTTGCCGATCCGCTCTGGGGTGAAGTCGGTCGCGCGTTCGTAGTGCGTCGCAAGGGCGCTTCACTCACTGACGATCAGATCATCGCGCACGCGCGCGAACGGCTGGGCAGATACAAGGTTCCAAAATCAGTAGTGATGCTCGACGACATTCCGCGCCTCGGCTCGGGGAAGCCCGACCGGCGCGCGCTCGCGGAGATGACATGATGATGACGAAGGCAACGCGGAAGCCGAGGCAGCGGCAGAAGGATGATTCTCCGGCTGCGCGCGGGTCGACGATAATGGCGACCCTCGAGTTTCTTTCGGCCGAGAAGGGTGCGCCGGTCGTGAAGAAAGCACTCGACAGATTATCGAAGGACGATCGCGCTCATATCGAGTCAGTCGTTGCGACAGAAGAGGTGCCGATGGCACTGCCGACACGTTTGTGGCGGGCTGTCGATGCGGAGATCGGGGCTGAAGATCCCGGCTGGGCCGAGCGTGCGGGTGCGTTCTCGATTCAGCTGCGCGGTGTGCAGTCGTATGGCGGGATCATCAAGAAGACGACACCTGCGGAATTTCTTACGCAGCAGGTATCACTGTTCAACCTCTATTACCACGGCGGCGACATGGCTGTTGTCGACGAGGGAAACAATCAGGCGATTCTTCGACTTCAGGGAATGGATACGGCTGACAGGGATCAGCTTTTTTGTCGCCGGCAGACTGGCGGGCTCGAGCGTGCGTTGTCTATTGCCGGGGGAAGGTCAGCGCGCGTGCGGCATGTGCGTTGTGCGATAGAGGGTGATGCGTTCTGCGAATGGGATGTGCGTTGGGAGTGACTTCGTTTCCGGGAACGACGGAAACCCAGGGATTTGCGGATTCGGCAGATTCAGCGGATTAAGCAGATTTTTAGTGCGGGAGGCCGGAGTGGGAACGGGCATCCCCCGAGTTCCCAGTTCTTCTACTGGGTTAAAACCACGAAAAGCAGATCCTGACTCGAGCGGTCTTCTGTCCGTCGCGACGATAACTTTCTATCCGCGTCATCGGCCAAATCCGCCGAATCCGCCAATCAACGGGTTTCCGCCCCTAGTCCTCGTCGGCCTCGGCCTTTTCGTCAACAGAAGGATCGTATGACGACATCTTCGAGCCACCAGGTCCATACAACTCGCGCCTGAGCTGAAGCACTACCCACACCGTTGCCGCTGTGCCGCCCGCGACTTTCAGGAAATTCCCAAGCCTGCTTTCGCGGGGCGGTTGGAGACGGTCACGCAGGGAATCCAGGGTTTTGTCGAGCTTCATCGCAGTATCCGTTAAATCTGTTGGGGAAATGGAAAATAATGACTCCGCCGCCACGGAGGCAGCCGATGAGATGGATCCGTTCAAAAATTAGTAGCCGTTAGGTACTTAATGTCGGCCTGCCCGCGATTCCATATATTGGGGGCAGGTCCACCCTTACCCCTGGCATGAACGAACCCACCTTCCGGGATCAGCTTCAGGCATCGCTCGGCACCGCCTATACGATCCAGCGCGAGCTGGGTGGCGGAGGCATGAGCCGGGTATTCCTTGCTCGCGATGAGTCGCTCGGGCGGGACATCGTGATCAAGGTGTTGCCTCGGGAGCTCGCTGCGGAAATGTCTGCCGAGCGGTTCACGCGCGAGATCAAGCTTGCTGCGGCGTTGCAGCATCCGCATGTGCTGCCGGTTCTTAGCGCTGGCGTGAGTGAGGGACTCCCGTATTACACGATGCCGTTCGTGCGTGGAGAGTCTCTACGCGTCGCGATGGACAAGAAGACGCTTGCCGGAGAAGATGCAATCGGCGTGTTGCGCGATGTCGCACGCGCGCTAAGGTATGCTCACTCCGAGGGAGTGGTTCACCGCGACATCAAGCCGGAGAACATTCTCCTCTCGAGCGGAAGCGCTGTGGTAGTGGACTTCGGTATCGCGAAGGCATTGTCAGCCTCGCGGACTGAAGCGCCCGGTGGAACGCTGACCGTTGTCGGGACGTCGATCGGAACGCCTGCGTACATGTCGCCGGAACAGGCGGCGGCGGATCCGGCAATCGATCACCGCGCGGACATCTATGCCTGGGGCGTGATCGCGTATGAGCTGCTCGCCGGGAGACACCCCTTCGACGGGAAGACAACTCCACAACAGTACCTGAGAGCCCATCTCTCGGAAAACCCGCCGCCTCTGGAAACGGTGGCTCCAGGCATATCCTCGTCGGTAGCCGGCGTAATCATGCGTGCGCTCGAGAAAGAGCCGGATGCCCGGCCACAATCGGCAGATGAAATACTCCGGCAGCTTGGCGGTACATCCACTAGCGGACCAGTAGGGTCAGAGCGTCCGCGAGCGAAGTGGAAAGTTCCGGCAGTTGCTGCAGCGGTGGTCATTGCTCTCGTGGCCGGTATCGCAGTATGGAAGACCGGTGACGCGCAGGCGGAATCGCCGATAATGCTTGCGGTGCTTCCCTTCGAAAATCAGGGTCCTGCCGAGCAGGATTATTTCGTCGATGGGTTGACCGATGCCGTTAATGGGAAACTTGCGGCCATTGATGGCATCAGCGTAATCGACCGGCGGAGCAGTGGTGTATATCGCAAGACTACGAAAGATGTGAAGCAGATCGGAGATGAGCTTGGCGTGGAGTACGTGGTTGGTGGCGTAGTGCGATGGGCGAAGAGTGGAGCGGGTTGGCGTGCGCAGGTTATGCCGACGCTCGTGAATACCCGGGATGCGACGACGAAGTGGGCAGGGGATCCGGTAGTCGTTTCTTCGGATGATCCGTTCTCGGCGCAAACGGAGATCGCTACCCAGGTAGCGAATGCCCTGCAGCTCGCGCTTGGCTCAGACGAAAAACAGGATCTCGAGGAAAAGCCGACTGAGAACGTGCAGGCGTACGACGCTTACCTCAGGGGTAAAGCGATTTTCGATGCGGTGTTCAGGACGTCGATGTCGGTTCGTGACCTCGATCAGGCTGCTGCCGAGTTTCAGCGGGCAGTCGGGCTCGATCCGCGATTTGCCAAGGCCTGGGCGTTGCTTGCGGCAACGAAGTTCAATCGGGCAATCGAGGTTCCGGGTGATACGGCGTCCCTGCGACAAGCGAACGAAGCCGTGCGCCGCGCTGAGCAGATCGATGCGAATGACCCCGTTGTCGTGAATATCAGGTCAGGGGTCGCGTTCCTTCAGGGTGACCGTGAGCGCGGGATGAAGATCGTTGCAGATGCAGTAAATGCCGGGATCATCGACACCGATCTGCTCCTTTCTTATGGAGGTGACCTCTCTGAGAATCCTGCTAATGCGGACACTGCAAAGGCGGTAATGGCGAGGGCGTTGCGCATGAGTCCGCGCGACGCGCGTGTTCATGGTGCGGCGGCCGATGTGGCTCGCGAGAGGAAAGACTGGACAGCCTGGGAAAAACATGTCCGCGATGCCATTGCTCTGGACCCGACTGATGAGCGAGGCTGGGCCTCACTCGCGCAACGAGCGCGCACCATCGGCGACACGGTCGCAATGCGTACGACGATCGAGCAAGCGTTCAAATTCATTCCTGCGCCGAGCAACCTGCTTCTCGTGTCGATGGTGTATGCGGGTGATGAGCTGGGGTCGCGATTCATTCGCATGACGCCGGAGCAACTTCGGATCGAGACACTGTATGACAGTGTGTCGTCGTATTACGACAACAAGGCTGATTTCTTCCTTCGTGCAAACAATTTGCCAAGGGCGAAGGTGTATCTCGATTCTATCATCGGGGTGCTCGAGAATCGGAATCTTTCAGGGATCAGCGAAGCGGATCACCGGATCTATCTTGCGAATGCATATGCGCAGACTGGTCGGGTGCCGGAAGCGCGTGCGGAGCTCGCGCGTGCGAGAAGTACTGCCCGCGCTTCGAATCAGTTTCGCCGCGACGGTGATCCTGATTTGAATCCGCGAATCGTAGCGGCGGTACTCGGGGTGCTAGGTGAATATGAGGAGGCTGTCAAAGAGTTGCGGTTCCTGATAGCTGACGATTTATGGACGCGACGCGGCATTGCCCGCGAGCCAAAAATGCGAACGCTCAGAGGCAATCCGCTCTACGAGGCTTTCCTGCGAGAGCGCGACTAGCCGCTGCGCCTGAACTCTTCCGGCAGGGGAGTCCACTGCGACTTCCCCTCGTAGTATTTCCAGGGTTTGTAGTCGTGCTGTTCACGAAACTTGATGTATTTGCGGCGGAGTGAATCGATCCGCTTGTCAGATGACTTTATCGGGACGTGCGGCCAATCGCGGAGAAGTTTCTCCACGCGCCAGAGATTTCCCTCGCGGAGTCGCCAGTCGTAGCTGCCAAGCTCTCGAAGATCGACGACAGCGTAACCTTTGATGCGGCCGGTGTAGTCGATGTAGCCTTCGGTGTAGCTGAGTGCGAGCGCACGTGGCGATCTGAAGACTGCTTTTCTTCCGTGGAGGCCGGGATCGCGTGACCTTGCTACAGAGCCCCACCCGCGCGGCCCTTTATATATGAAGAGCACGTGATCGAGGAGGTCGATCGACTCGAAGCCGAGCATGAGCGGCGGATAACCGTGCTGTTCGAGAACGGTTGCCGTGAATAGCACGGCCTCGAGGCAATGTGCTGTGCGGTGCCGGACGACACCGCGGAATCCGCGCATGGTGTCGCCGGTCTTTTCAGTATTGTAGGGAAGCACGTTAAGCCATTTCTGCACAGCCTGCGGCGTCTTCAGCTGGTCGATCAGGCGACGCTCGGCCGGAGTGAATTTCACACGGTCGAATATGGGAATAGGGAAGGATTGAGGGTAGTGCAGGGAGGAGCGGAACCCCATGGGTGAAACGATTTAGCGGATTCAGCGGGTCAGGCGGATCAGCGCATGCCGGCGATAGCGAAATCATCGCTGGTTATCGGACACTGCCTTTCTGGGTTAAACCCAGGTCAACAGAAACCTGA
This sequence comes from Gemmatimonadales bacterium, assembly GCA_038203205.1. Taxonomy (GTDB): domain Bacteria; phylum Gemmatimonadota; class Gemmatimonadetes; order Gemmatimonadales; family Gemmatimonadaceae; genus UBA4720. The sequence continues at coordinate 36,175 of JBBREF010000011.1, forward strand.
CCTGGCAGGGCGCGAATCCCCATCCAACCCTCTCTCACTGGTATCTGTCAGATCCGCTCAATCCGCCAAATCGTTTCACCCATGGGGTTCCGCATTACTCCACCGACGGAACGAACGCCCCATTTACTATCGGCACGTTGGCTTCGATCTTCGTCCAGCGTACCACGGACATGAGCTTCCCGGTGCTGACATTCTTCTCGTCCATTAAGAACGGTCTGAGCACTCTCCCGACCAAGCGGTAGTCGCTGTAGTAGGACAGGCTCTCGATGTCCTCGCCCTGTGCGTGCAAAGGCATCGCTTTCCGAAGCGCTATCATGAGGCCGGTCGAGCGATCGCGTTAGTAATGTCGGTGCTGAAGGTCACGATCTCGTCATGATGAAGCTTGCGCAGGGAATCACGCTCGACGATGTCAGCAGGACGATGAACCCGGAGGTCGCTCGTCGCACCGCCGCGGCGAAACCGCCTGTGCCGTTCGACAGCCTTGGCACCATGACGGGTGGCATCGCCGTGATCCACTCTGGGATGGACGTGTTCTTCACGACGACACTGACACGCGGCGATTACGCCCTGCTCTGCATGACAACCGCGAAGGATGGGCGCTCGCACCTCGAACACGGAATGATTCACCGCGTGAGCGTGCAGTGATGTCGCGGACGGACCGGTGACAGCTGCTGAGCGCCGTCTATCCGAAGTCGCTTACCGATGAACGGCTACAACTTCACTGAGCGCACCCGGAAGGTTCTTGCCTTAGCCAGAGAGCTCGCTCAGCTCCGCAATCATGAATACGTCGGGACGGAGCATCTGTTGCTTTACAGCTCGGCCGGGCCAAGTCGTCAGCTACGCACTTGTCTTCAGGTGCCGAGTCGCGTCTCGAGCTCCTCGCGGCGTGATCTGCTGACTTTCAATCGCCGTCCCCCCCGGAGCTGGATTTCGTAATCGCCGCCAGCAGCCTTGTGTAGCGTCTCGACAAGAGAAAGACGCACGATTATCGAGCGATGCACACGTAGAAAAATTGCGGGGTCAAGCTTTTCCTCCAGCGCCTGCATTGTGTCCCTGATAAGATAGCTCCGCTCTCCCGTATGGAGCTCGGCGTAAGGGCCACTCGCAACTATGTACTCGATATCCGACACGTTGACAAACTGGACTTTCCCTTTGCTCTCGACGGCGATTCGCTCGAGATACTCCGGCCGGTCTGCTGGTAAGTTCGCTGGCGCAACATTGTCCTCGCCCTGCAAGACCTTGAGGAGCTGCGACCGAAGCTGGTTCACCTCTTCAAGCTCGATCATGTGCCGTGCGCGCGCGAAGGCCTGCTCGAACCGCTCGTCGTCGAACGGCTTCACGAGATAATCGAGGGCAGCGAGCTCGAAGGCATCGACGGCATGCCTGTCGAAGGCAGTAACGAAAATCGTCGCTGGCATCCTTGCAGGCCCGATCTCCCTTACTACGTCGAGACCGGTCTTCTTTGCCATCTGAACGTCGAGAAACACCAGGTCCGGCTTGAGCGAACGTATTGCGTCGATCGCGGCGGATCCGTCGCCAGCAGTCCCGGCGATTTCTACATCCGTCTCGTGACGCAACAGGTCTTCAATCCGCTGCCTGCCTAGCGGCTCGTCGTCAACGATGAGAACTCGCAGTGTTCTGCGCGACGGTGTCATGTCAGGCCGAGGTCGCTGACGCAGCGTAGGCGGCAAGACGGAAGGGAAGCCGAATTTCCGCAACGGCTCCGCCGCCTGGCGCATTCGCCAGGGTAAAGCTGTGCGCGTCGCCGTAGAGCTGTTGCAAGCGCGCCCGAGTATTGTGCAGGCCAACGCCCGTTTCCGTTGAGGGTGCGTCCTCAGTCAGCCCTGGACCATTGTCGGTGACCGTGATCACGAGCTGATCGCCTTCCTTGTGAATCTTGATCTTTATGGCGGCGCGGTCAGTCCGGTCGTCGACACCGTGCTTGATCGCATTCTCCACGATCGGTTGCAACAGAAGGCTCGGCACAAGCGCGCGGCGCATTCCTTCTTCCAGTTCCGTCTCGACATCGAGGTTCCCTTGAAACCGAACCTCCATGATCTCGACATAACGACGAATGAGATCGAGTTCGTCTTCGAGCGGAGTCTCCTGCTTGTGTGAACCCTCGAGCGTATAACGGAGCAGGTCGCTGAGTCGGGAAATCATCTTCCTCACGCCCCTCGGATCGCGCTCGACGAGCGCCGACACGGCGTGAAGTGTGTTGAACAAGAAATGCGGATTGAGCTGATTGCGCAGCGCCGCCAGCTGGGCCGTTGCGAGCTGCGCCTGGAGCTGTGCCGCATGTGCCTGGAGACGCGTTGCCTCTTCGAGGCGAAGGCGATATCGAACGAAATAGTCTCTCGCGACGCCGGCCCCGAGCAGGGCGAAGTACACCATCAGATCGTCGAGAAACTCGAAGCGGGAGAGACGCCCCCAACCGCTCCCACCGCCGCCACGGCCTCCAAACGGCCGATTCGGTGGAGCAGGCAGAAGATCAGATCTCACAGAAGCGATTGCCTGGTCGACGATGATTGCGATAAGGACACCGAGTGCGACGAAAGAGAAAATGCGAACCCAGCGATGTCCGCCCTCCACGCTGAAGCGGCTGCTGAGCCAGACGATCGGAACGGTGATGACAGCCCATATCGCGTATTCAATGAAGGCAAGCGTGACAACGGCCGATGCGATCTGAGGCGCGAGCTCGACACGGGGATCCAGTTGGCGGCCCAATGCAGTGATCAGCGCGAGCAAAGTCCAGAACGCGAGGATCGTCAACAGCTCAGCTGCGGTCAGCGAGAATCGCGTGTGCGAGCCTGTTTCGGGCCCCGTCGGATCAATCACCAAGTCTTGACTCAAGCCGTTTATCGCCATTCGTGTCGCTACCGTGCAGTTCGTGACAGCGGCGTGCAAGTCGTTACATGACAGCCACTTACGCCATTTTCACACGTATACTTTATGACAGAGCAAAAGGCAATAGCAGCCTTCGGCAGACAAACATGCCCGGCACCAGCGACGCCGGAATCGGACCTACGGAGAATTATATGAACAAGTTCAAGGCAACAGCGATCGCTACGGGCATGGTGCTGGTCGCCGCCGGCGCGTGGTTTTACAGCAACGCCGATGCGAGTGAAGTTACGACGTTTCGCTTCGGCGCGGTTGAGCAGGGAAACCTTGAGTCAACGGTTTCTGCGACTGGCGCGCTGAACGCCGTCACGACTGTTACCGTCGGTACCCAGGTATCTGGACAGGTTTCTGCGATCTACGCCGACTTCAACGATCATGTGAGAAAGGGCCAGCTGCTCGCTCGCATCGATGCGACGCTCGCGCAGCAGGCCGTGTCGGATGCGCAGGCACAGGTTGAGCGTGTTCAGGCGCAGCTCACCCAGGCTAAGGGCGAATACGATCGCAGCAAGGAGCTCTTTGACGAGCGGATCGTGACGGCGACCGAATTCGGAGCGGCGCAGGCCAACTATCAGGTGCAGGTCGCCGCAATGAAGCAGGCGCATGTTGCACTCGACCGCACGCGGCAGAATCTTGCCCTCACCAACATCTACGCGCCGATTGACGGGGTGATCGTCGAGCGAAACGTCAACGTCGGTCAGACTGTTGCCGCAAGCCTTTCGGCTCCTCAGCTCTTCCTGATCGCCAACGATCTGAAGTCGATGCAGATCCTCGCTTCGGTTGATGAGAGCGACATCGGGAGCATCAATGAGGGCCAGGAAGCGAACTTCACGGTCCAGGCATATCCGAACGACAAGTTCACTGGAGTGGTCAAGCAGGTTCGTCTTCAGTCCACAACCGTGGACAATGTCGTCAGCTACACCGCTGTGGTTGAAGTCTCGAACCCGGTTGGAAAGCTCCTTCCAGGTATGACGGCAACCGTCGAGTTCCTCACGAGCTCGGCGAAGAATGTCATGACGGTTCCAAACGCAGCGCTGCGATTCAGCCCCGACTCGGTGACACTTGCCACCGCTGGACTGGCCTCGGCTCCGCGCGATCCAACTGCCCGCGCCGCTGCTCGTGCAGCAGGAGCAGCAGGAGCAGCAGGGGCGGCTCGCACCGCGACTGTTGCATCGGACTCGTCCGGATCGCCCGGCAGACTCTACTATGTCGACGCGACCAACAAGCTCAAGGTTGCTCGTGTCACCGTCGGACTAAGTGATGGCCAGAGAACGCAGGTACAGGGCGATTCGATCAAGGCCGGCATGCAGATCATCATCGGATCGAATGCAGCGGGCACGACGACGCCCGCCGCGTCCGCAACTTCAACCAGTCCGTTCCAGACGAGCGCCAGCCAGCGCGGGCCCGGAGGCTTCTGATATGAAACAGACATCCATCGCCGGCGAACCTGTAATCCGGATCGCCGGAGTGAAAAAGATCTACAAAATGGGATCGAACGAAGTCGCAGCACTGCGCGGTGTCGATCTAACGGTCCAGCCTGGCGAGATGATCTCGATCATGGGATCGTCAGGCTCAGGCAAGTCGACACTGATGAACATCTTCGGATGCCTCGACGTGCCGACCGAGGGAAACTATTTCCTCGATGGGACAAAGGTTGACGGCATGACGCGCAACGATCTCGCCGATCTAAGAAACAAGAAACTCGGATTCGTGTTCCAGGGATTCAATCTCCTTCCGCGCACGACCACGCTCGACAACGTGGAGCTGCCACTGCTCTACGATCGCACGGGTCGTTGGACCGACACGAAGAAGGCGGCGACCGAGGCGCTCGCCCGCGTCGGACTTGGCGACCGGCTCGACCATGAGCCGAGTGAGTTGTCTGGTGGCCAGCAGCAGCGTGTGGCGATTGCGAGGGCATTGGTAACGCAGCCGGCGCTTCTACTTGCTGACGAGCCGACAGGAAATCTTGACAGCCGCACGACGGTCGAAGTGATGAGGCTCTTTCAGGAGCTGAATGAGCAGGGCATCACGATTGTCCTCGTCACGCACGAGCCTGATGTCGCTCAATACACGAAGAGAATTGTGGTTGTGAAGGACGGCAAGATCAGACGCGACACCAACGTCACTAACACAAGAAGCGCGGCGGACGATCTGCGCGCGCTCGACCTGCAGTCGGAAGAAATCGGGGAGGCAGCATGAAGGCCGGAATTCTATTTACAGTTGCGTCGAAGAACATTCTCAAGAACAAGATGAGAACTCTCCTCACGATGCTTGGCATCGTGATTGGAGTGGGCGCGGTAATCGTGATGGTCGCGGTTGGTCATGGTGCCCAGTCGCAGATCGAGGCGAGCATCTCGAGCCTCGGGACAAACCTCATCATGATCACACCGGGAGCACAGGCAGCCGGCGGAGTGAGTCAGGGTCAGGGAACGTTCACGCTGCTGACCGTTGGAGACGCGGAAAAGCTGAAAGCCGAAGGGACGAATCTCGCGGGAGTCTCGCCGGTAATCACAACGCGCACTCAGGTGATTGGCGGTGGAACCAACTGGCGCACGACGATCAATGGCGTGTCGACAGACTTCGCGACCATTCGCGACTGGACGACAAGCTCCGGCGACTTCTTTACCGATGCCGATGTGAAGGCTTCGAGAAAGGTAGCAGTCATTGGATCGACCGTTGCGAACGCATTGTTTCCAGGAACCGATCCAATTGGAATCCAGATTCAAATTGGAAGGGTGCCGTTCGACATCGTTGGCGTGCTGAACTCAAAGGGACAGAACTCGGGTGGCACGGATCAAGACGACATCGTGGTGGTTCCGTACACCACTGCACAGAATCGTTTGAGCGGCAACGTCCGCATCGGGCAGATTCTCGCGAGCACCTTTTCGCCGAGTGAAATCCCGGCTGCGCAGAACGAGATCACCGGGCTCATGCGCGAGTCGCACAAGATCGGCGACGGCACTGACGACTTCACGGTTCGCAATCAGAGCGAGATCGCCGCTGCGGCCACGAGCACGACGCAGGTCATGTCAGGCCTTCTGGCTGCGATTGCGTCTATCTCGCTGATCGTTGGCGGTATCGGAATCATGAACATCATGCTCGTGTCGGTGACTGAGCGTACGCGCGAGATCGGTATTCGCATGTCGATCGGTGCACGAGGCTCAGACATCCTCACGCAGTTTCTCGTCGAGAGCATCGTAATGAGCCTTCTCGGCGGATTTGTCGGACTGCTTGCCGGTGTCGGGGGGGCTGCGTTGCTCGGTCACATCACCGGTTGGGCTACGTCGACGCCACCGTCGGCAATTCTGATGGCCGTCGGATTTTCTGCGGCAGTTGGAGTGTTCTTCGGTTTTTATCCGGCCAGGAAGGCCGCCGCGCTCGATCCGATCCAGGCGCTCCGATATGAATAACCACGAGGGCGCGGCGGTCGCCGCGCATCCCAACACATAGAGAGGGTACTACGATGAAAGCGAATGAGATAGTCAGGTCGGCCGTTGGCCGAGCCGGAAGGGCAGCCGTGATTTCGAGCGCAATTCTCCTGATCGGCGCAACCGAGGCTTTGGGCCAGGCGACGGCAATAACACTCGATGATGCAGTTGGAATCGCGCTCCAGCAGAACACTACGATCAAGCAGGCGCAGAACGCCGTGACCCTTCAGGGGGCCGCAGTTCAGCAGCAGAAGCTCTCGTTTCTTCCGGATTTTCGTGCGAGTGTGAGTGGTTCAGGCAATCTCGGGCGCACCGTGAACGAAGGTCAGATTGTAACGCAGACAAGCCACGCGTTGAATACCGGCCTGTCGTCGAGTGTAACGTTGTTCGACGGATTCAAGAATGTTTCCTCGCTGAGGTCAGCGAAGTTGAGTGAAGACGCGAGCGCAAAGGATCTGTCGCGCACGAAGCAAACTGTCGTGTTCAACGTCGCGTCGAATTTTCTTGCACTGGTAGTGCAGCACGAGCAGGTAAAGGTTCAGGAAAAGACCCTCGGCGCGCTGACAACCCAGCGTGATCAGATCGACAAGTTCGTAAAGGCTGGTGCACGTCCGGTGTCCGATTTGTATCAGCAGGAAGCAAGTGTAGCGGGTACCAAGGCCTCGCTTGTCGATGCGCAGCGTGCGCTTGAGCTGGCAAAAGTCGATCTCATTCAAACGCTGCAACTTGATCCTTCAGGCGACTACAGCTTTGTCACACCAGTGGTCAACGATTCCGCCGCAGTCGGGAAGACATACAATCTCGATCAGTTGCTCGCGACAGCGTACGCCAGGAGGATCGATCTGAAGGCTGGTGAGATGCGGGTGGACGCGATGGGCCAGGATGTGCGTGCGTCTCAGGCTGGCATGTGGCCGACGATCTCCCTTATCACCGGATACAACACGAGCTTCAACTCCGCGAATGATCTTGGGCTTGCTGATCAACTCGATCAGCGTCGAGGCGGTTCAGTTGGAATTGGCGTTTCAATTCCGATCTTCGATCGCGGGGCAACAGGTCTCGCCGCACAGCGTGCGGAGATTCAGGAAGACAATGCGCAGCTCGCCCTGCAGATTCAGAAGCAGGATGTCGCGCTTCAGGTGAGACGCGCATTTCTCGACGAGAAGGCGGCACAGGAGCGGCTGATCGCGGCGAAGGCTCAGCAGGCAGCCGCTGACCAGGCCGTCAACGCGCTGCGTGAGCGGTATCGAGTGGGTGCTTCGACGTTCGTCGAACTGACGCAGGCGCAGGCGAGCCAGGCAACCGCAGAGAGCGCGCTTGTGAACGCGAAGTACAATCTCGTGTTTCAGCAGAAGCTGATGTCGTACTACACGGGTGAACTCGATCCTTCGATCGGGTTCGGTAGTTGACACGTTCGGTAGTTAACACGGCAGATTGGCCTGGCCCTTCCCGTCGAGCACGTTCTTCAAGATCTTGGGGTTAAGACTGTGTCCGTTTCTCGTGGGGCTTACCTATGAAATTGGATGGGACAACATGAGCACAGTTCTCTCCCAACGGCTATCTAACAGACGCTGATCGCCTGTGTGCCGCTAATATTTGCACGACCAGTCACCGGGATGCCTACTCGACCCTTGCAGCTTACGCCGGCGTGGCGTGGGACGAGCGCTGGTCGCCGCAGTCGAGGGCTGGGCTCGGGAGCGAGGGTACTGGGAGTTGGGATCGGACGTCGAGCTTGAGAACGCTGTAAGCCTGGACGCGCACGCGGCATTGGGCTTCGAGCCGGTGCAGCGCGTGCAGTTCTTTCGAAAAGTGCTGCGCTAAGCCTTGCGCCTGCGCGATCGAACAATGCTTGCGGCAGGACTCACTGAGGAAGGACCGGCGGGACGCGACGTGTGGCCGTCATTGGAAGGCGCGCGCCGCCGTGGTATTCCACGATACCTGTCATCGCTCGCCCGTTGTCGGTCAACCGCGCAAGAAATTTTACATCGCCCTCCCGCGAGGCAACGACCATACGGACGGAGTCTCCCTCGACAGTGAGCACGCGTATCGCCAACGTGTTCGTCAGGTAGAGAGTGAGCGAGCCAGCCCATCCCTGATCGACCGGGCCGATCGCGAAGAAGCCGGGGGATGACCGATCGCCCACGCGCATCGTGAAGTCCCAGATTCCCTGCAGGTCAGGGCCGTCGGGCGGGGCAATGCTTGTGCTGGTCTGCGCGGGAGGCGTGACCGGCGTCGATCCAGTTGACTGCGCGCTGGCGGTCCCCGATGCTAACAGGATGGCGGCCAGTGCCGCGAGAGTTTGGCAAGACAGTCGGGAGTTTCGTCTGAGCAGGGTCCCGCCTGATTTTGCGATACGATCAGTAAGCATGGCATTCACTGGGTTACGAGTTCGGTTCCGAGAGCCTCTTCGCGGCGGACCTCTGAACTGACGTACAATATAGTGACAGTCTTAATTTGCTCTCGCACGAGCGCTGCGCCTGGTCGCAGGCGCAGGGGGCATCAGCTTGCCGTGAGATCCGCGGCGTCTTACATTGTCATACATGAAGACATCTGCGCTTACCATTCGGCTCGATCGCGCCCTGGAGCGCCAACTCGCCGCTGCCGCCAAGCGGTCCGGCCGGTCCCGGAGCGATATCGCCCGGGATGCGTTGCGCCGGCAACTCGCTGTTCTCCAGTTCGAGGAGGCGCGACGGTCCATCATGCCGTTCGCCGAAGCGCGTGGCTATCTCACCGACGAGGATGTCTTCCGCGCGGTGTCGTGAGAGTTTGTCTCGATACGAATGTGCTCGTCGCCGCGTTCGCCACGCGCGGCCTTTGTGCCGACGTCTTCCGTTCGGTCCTCGCTGAGCATGACCTGGTCATCGGCGAGGTAATTCTCGCCGAACTGCGACGCGTGTTGACGATCAAGTTCAAAGTGCCTGCCGATCGCATGGCGGGCATCGAAGCCGTGTTCGCACCATTTCCGTGTATCCCGAAACCAAAGGCGCCAGGACTCGCCTCGATCCGCGATCCGGCCGATCGTTGGGTTTTCGCCACGGCGATCGCCGGCCAAGCCGATGTCCTGGTCACAGGCGATCAAGACTTGCTTGCAGTGCGCGAGGAATCCCCGCTCCTCATTCTCGAGCCGCGGGCTTTTTGGGAATTGCTACGGGTCCGACGCAAATAAAGGAGACGATCGATGAAGGCACGACATCTTGGGGTTCTGCTGGCTGCGGTCGCAGCCGTGGCTTCGCTGGTGCGCGTGCGCTTCGCGCGCTGGGATGAGCTGCTCGCGATGCCTCAGCCGCCTGAAACTCAGCCTCATGCACGCGCGATGTCGCACTACGCGCGTGGTCGCGCTTTCGCCGCGAAGGGCAATGTCGCCGAAGCGCGAAG
>JBBREF010000012.1:0-44029 GCA_038203205.1 Gemmatimonadales bacterium
ACTGCTGCGGACTGCGGAGAGAGGACTGAGCTGATTCCGGTCTGCGGACGTATTTCGGACTACGGCTGCGGACTCACAGCCAGCCTTGAGGTCAGTCCGCAATCAGCTCGGTCCTGATTCCGCAGTCCGCCATTCATTGTAGGCCGGGTTAGGGACCAGCTCACCGTCGATGATCACCTCGCGGTCCCATGGCAGGATGATAGTGCTCAGCGTCGCGAGGGAATGGAAATCCGGCTCGTAGTCACCGGTCTTGAACCCGACGGCCGTGCGCACCTCTTTCGCCCCTGCGTTGACGATAGCTGCGACGGCAAGCCGCATCGTCTCACCTGAATCGCAGGTTTCATCGACGATGAGCACTCGCTGGCCGCGGACCTCGACCGGTGCAGCCCCGAAAATTGCCGGCGTCTGGCGCGTCTCTTCGGCCCGGTAGTGACGGCTGATTATTATCGAATAGAATTCGCGCCCGAGCATCGCGGCGATGACGGCGCCTGGCACCACGCCCGCGGTCGCGATGCCCACGACAACGTCAGGGTCGTACTCACGCGAAACCTTCAGTGCAAGGGCGCGGGAGAGCTCGCCGAAGAGCGGCCACTCGACCTCAAGAACTCCCTGCGCCGGATCCACTGTTTGTCTTCGCGGTGACATGTCATTCGGAACCTAGCTCTAATGGTTGTTCGACGGTAGATTCGCTCAAATGTCTTTCTGGAGTCGCTTCGGCGGAGGAAAACCCAAGAACGAGCAGAAGCGCCTCGATTACCTCAGCGAGGGCCTCGCGCTCGAGCGGCAGGGTGATTACGAGGCCGCCCTGACTTCGTACCAGCTCGCCCTGCGCGACCAACCGACGAATCACAAGGTCCTGCAGAACATGGCGATCGCATTCTCGCGCACAGGACGCCAGACCGAGGCGATCCGATGCTACCGTCGCGCACTGGAGATCCAGCCAAAACTTTCAGGTGCGCACTACGGCCTGGCGTTTCTGCTTCTACGCCGCGGAGAAACCAGCAACGCGGCTTTTCATCTCGAATCCTTTCTGATGGACCCTCCGGCCCCGAGCGCTGAAGCGGACAGGTGGATCAGACACGCGCGGGAAACGCTCGAGAGGATCAGGACGACTGACGAAGACCCCGCACCTGACGACCTGGAATCCGAGGAGCTCGCGAGCGGCGAGTATCCTGAGGTAACCGAGTAGATGGGTGATGTGCTTGCCATCGTCAGCCAGAAGGGTGGAGTCGGAAAGACAACAACGGCCGTAAACCTGGCCGCCGCGTTCGCGCGGCGCGGGCTCAAGACTCTGATCATCGACGTGGATCCTCAGGGTTCGGTGCGCTACGGCGTAGGTCTCAAGCGCGATCACCAGACCGCCGGCTTCGCCGATTATCTGAACGGCGAGAAGGCGCTGCGCGACGTGATATTGCCGACCGCGCTTCCCTGGCTTCGCGTGATTCTCGCCGGATCCGTGTCCGACGAAGCTGATCATGCGATCTATCAGCAACTCATCAGCGAAACCGACATTCTTCCGGAGCTTCTCGAAACGGCGCGCGCCCGCTGTCACGTCGTCGTCGTCGATGCTCCTCCGGGGCTCGGTTCCATCACCCGCAAGGTGCTCTCGGCCAGCCAGCACGTCATCGTGCCGCTGCAGTGCGAGCCGCTTGCCCTGCAGACGACACCCCAGATTCTTCGCGGCATTCAGGACATCGCATCGACGAACGACCAGCTGACACTCGACGGCATCCTCATGACGATGTTCGAGCCGGGAAATCCGGCAAGCGAACGTGTCGTCGAGTACGTGCGCAGGCACCTTCCGTCAAACATTGTTTTCCCGATCCTGATCCCGCGCACAATCGCGACGGCTGACGCTTTTGCGGCCGGACAACCGGTGGTATTGCGCAGCCCGGCCGATCCCGCGTCGCAGGCGTACATCAACCTCGCGACTCATCTGGCCGGCCAGTTCCTGTGAAACGGGGCGCCCCTGCGCTCCCGCTGTCACTCATCGCGGGCGCATTGATACTCGCCTGCGTCGAAATACCCACCGGCACCGATGAACTGTTGTCGATCCAGATCAACGCGCTTCCATCACCTTCCGTCGTCGTCGGTGATTCACTCCGCGATACGGCGGGGGTCGTGGCGCCGCTGTCGGTCACTGCGTTCAACTATCGCGGCGAGCCGGTTGAGGGCGCACAGGTCGCCTTCAGCGCCCTCGACGCGCGCGTGCGAGTCGACGGCGCAACTGGTATCCTGATTGGCGATTCTGTCAGCGCTACCGCGTCGAGAGTTCTCGCTTCGCTCGACGGTCTTACAGGAATCATCCCGATCCGCGTAGTGCTTCGCCCGGACACAGTGATCGGCGCGAACGTGCGCGACACCTTGTCATATTCCCTGACGGATACCGCGGCGAACGTATCAGACGCACTGGGGGTACGTGTACTTCACGGGCTGCTGACAACAGATAGCGCTGTTCAATCGTTCAGGGTCACATTCGACATAGTCTCGGCTGCGCATCCGGAGCTCGCGCGAGTTGTAAACGATGCAGGCAGAACAACAGCCGTCGATACAACCGATGCGTCGGGTGTGGCCAGCAGGAAGATCCGGCTCGATGTTTCCCGCCTTGTAGCGGCGGTCGATTCGGTGATCGTAATGGCGAGTGTGAAGTACCGCGGTCAGCATGTTCGAGGTAGTCCGACACGTCTCGTTCTCGAGGTCAAGCCAAGATGACTACGACATCCGCTGCTACCGGGACTGGCATCGTGAGCGGGGGACCGCCGCCCGCGCCTGGAACGCTCAATGAAATATTTTTTGACGCGATCGAGCGGTTCGACAAGCCGGATGCGCTGCAGTTCAAGAAAGGCGACCGCTACGAGAAAGTTTCGCATCGTGAGATCCTTAAGCGCGTGCGACACTGCGCAATGGGACTCGGAACCCTCGGCATCCAGCGCGGCGATCGAGTGGGTATCCTCGCCGAAAACAGGCCGGAGTGGGCAATCGCCGACTACGCGTGCCTGACGATGGGAATCACCGACGTCCCGATTTATCCGACCCTCCCCGCTGACCAGATAGCCTACATCCTCAAGGATGCCGGCACGGTCGCGACCTTCGTCTCGACCGCCGAGCAGGCCGAAAAAATCTCGAGTGTCCGCACGCAGGTTCCATCGCTGACCCACGTGATCAGCTTTGAAGAAGTTGGAGGATCTGCGGACATGACGATCGCCGAGCTCGAGCAACGCGGTGCGGCAGCGGAAACGCCGGATTCCCTGGCGCGCTATCGCGCCAACGCGGAAAGCGTCGAGCCCGACGACCTCGCGACGCTGATCTACACATCCGGGACGACGGGTAATCCGAAAGGCGTCATGCTGACGCACAACAACATCAGGTCGAACGTCGAGGCGACGCGGACGAAGATGCCCTTCGACGGCTCCGATACTTCGCTGAGCTTCCTCCCGCTCTCGCACATCTTCGAGCGGATGGGCGACTACCTGATGTTCGCAACCGGCACCTCGATCGCTTATGCCGAGAGCCTCGACACCGTTCCGGTGAATATGGTGGAGGTACGGCCAACCGTCGTCTTCTCGGTACCACGGCTGTACGAGAAGATGTACGCGCGGGTCCTGCAGAACGCGCTTTCGGGCGGATTCCTCAAGAAGAAGATTTTTTTCTGGGCACGCGATGTAGCCGAGAAGTGGGCCGATGTGAGGCTGGCGGGCGGGGAGCCGAATGCACTGCTTGCCCGCAAGTATGCGATTGCGCAGAAGCTCGTCTTCTCCAAGCTCAAGGCCCGAACCGGCGGGCGACTCCGGTTTTTTGTCTCGGGAGGCGCGCCGCTCGCGCCGGAGATCAACAAGTTCTTTTACGCAGCGGGCCTGATCATCCTCGAGGGTTATGGGCTAACGGAGACGTCGCCAGTGATCGGCGTCAACACGACCGAGGATTTCAGGATCGGGACGATCGGCCGCCCCATCGAGGGTGTTGAGGTGAGAATCGCGGAAGACGGAGAGATCCTCACTCGCGGCCCAGGCGTCATGAAGGGGTACTACAACAACCCGCAGGCTACAGCAGAAGCGATAGATGAAGATGGCTGGTTCCACACGGGCGACATCGGCGAGCTGCGCGATGGGTTTCTTGCCATCACAGATCGAAAGAAGGACATCATCGTCACCGCTGGCGGCAAGAACATCGCACCGCAACCGGTCGAGAATCTCGTCAAGACCAACAAGTACGTGAGTCAGGCGGTGATGCTTGGAGACAAGCGGAGATTCCCATCGATGCTGATCGTACCGAACTTCGAGCAGCTGGAAACATGGGCGAAGCGCCGGAATTTCATCTGGACTGATCGCACTCAACTGATCCGCATGCCCGCCGTGCACGCGAAGATGGAGGAAGAAGTTCTGGGAATGCTCGGTGGTCTCGCCCAGTACGAGCGTCCGAAAAAGATCGCGCTTCTCGAGCAGGATTTCTCGCTCGAACAGGGCGAGATGACACCAACCCAGAAAGTTAAGCGCCGGGTTGTTGACAGGAACTACAAGGCGATCATCGACGCGATGTATACTGGCGGCTAGCGCCCGGCAACTCTGCCCAGCGTTACGAGCTGGCCGATCGTTTCTCCGACAACGTTCCGGTCATCGCGCACGACCTCGCGAAAAAGATTTCCCAGTTTCGTGTCGGCTGGCGCCACGATTCGCCCGCCGGGCACGAGTACCCGCAGCGCTTCCTGCATCATTTCCTCATTGCGCGATTCGATGACGATGCCATCGACAGATTGCGCGGCAATCGGGACACGATTGCCGGCAGTGATTTCCGCAACGCGCTCAGTCTCAGGTACCGGACTCGATGCATTCAGTGCGATCACCCTTGCCTCAGTCAACATCACAATCGCCGCTGCGTGGAGTGATGAGCTTCCCTCGAGCACTACAACCGATCCAGGGCGCGTGAGATTGAGCATCGCGGCGATGCGCAGCGGGTCGGTCTCTTCCGCATGCGAAGCAACAACTGACTGCTGGTGACCTTGTGCAAACTTGACGACACCACCGACTACCGGATAACTGGCGGAGCAAACCGGGCAGCCGAGCTTACCTTCGATTACGAACCGGCCGTCCATTTTCGTGAAGGCCGCGACGAGCCAGCTGTCCTGGTGCTCCCGCGGACACCGGAGCAGGTCGATCAACTCAATGAACACTTCAGCTCACGCCCGTGAGAGCCGCATCTCGTCGATGTTCACGTCCGCCGGCTGGGTAAGCGCAAACAACACCGCATTGGCGACAGCTCCGCGATGAAGCATTCCTGCGCGATCAGGTTCTCCACCGTCGGGAAACCTGATTCCGTCCCAGATCTCAGTGTCGACACTGGAAGGCGAAATGAGCGTTGCGCGGACTCCACTTCCGCGCGTTTCCTCTCGCAGCACTTCATGAATCGCCCGGGCGCCAAATTTCGTCGCAGAATACGCACCGTTTCCGGGAAATATCGACCGGTCAGCAACTGATCCGATCGTAACGATGTGGCCCGACGAGCGTGAGCGCATTCCCGGCAGAAATGCCTTTATGAAAATAAATGGCGCAATCAGATTGGTCGCGAGCGCAGCGGAGTAGCTGCCGACAGTCATCGCCTCCAGTGGTGTGATCTGAAAGATGCCTGCGTTGTTGACCAGTATGTCCGGTGCGCCACCGAAGGTTGCCTGTATCCGCATCGCTCCGTCCATCGCGGAATGCTCATCAGCGAGATCCGCATCGATCGCCACAGCACCGTTTCCGATCGTGCCCGCCAGTTCCACCAGTGAGTCACGCGAGCGGGCTACGAGCGCCACTCGTGCGCCCGATGTCGCGAGCCACTGCGCTATCTCAGCGCCAATGCCGCGCGACGCCCCGGTCACCACCGCCGTGCGTCCAGCGAGCGCAAAGTCATGACCCTCGTCAGGCCACGCGGATGCACCCCCTTCCCGCCCCATCAGCTTCGCCCGTTGTGGGCGAGTCTCAGAAATTCATCGCGCGTCTTCGGGTCGTCCCGAAAGACACCTCTCAATGCCGACGTTATGGTTTTGGAATTCTGCTTCTGCACGCCGCGCATCATCATGCAGAGATGATATGCCTCGATCACCACGCCAACTCCAAGCGGCTCCAGGACTTCACTGATAGCCTGGGCGATCTGTTCGGTGAGTCTCTCCTGCACCTGGAGCCGTTGCGCAAACACGTCAACTATGCGGGGGAGCTTCGACAGGCCGACGATCCTGCCGTCCGGGATGTAGGCAACGTGCGCCTTTCCGTAAAATGGAAGCATGTGGTGCTCACACATCGAGTAAAGCTCGATGTCCCGGACCATCACCATGTTGCCATGGCTCTCCTCGAACAATGCGTCGCCTATGACCTGGCGCGCATCCCGTTCATAGCCGCGCGTCAACCACTTGAGCGATGCCGCGACGCGAGCCGGAGTCTTGAGCAGCCCTTCCCTGTCGGGATCCTCGCCAAGCAGCTCGAGCTGTCGGCGGACGAGTTCCTCGAGGTCCTGCGTCTCTTCGGCTTCAGTCGGCATTTTCTTTCCGGAGTGTAATGTTCAGCTGCCTGTGTACTCGACGTAGTTGTTATCTGTTTCCCAGAGAACCAGCCGCTTGAGCTTCCGAGGCTTCATCGCCGGCTCTAGGATGTCCCAGAACGCAACAACGATGTTCTCAGACGTCGGGATCACGCCCTGCATGAAAGTCACGTCGAGGTTGAAGTTTTGATGATCGACGAGGCCGATCACGCGGCTCTCGACCAGGTCACGAAGCTCACCAAGGTCGATGACATAGCCCGTCCTGTCGGAGACCTCGCCTTCGACTGACACGTCGAGCGTGTAGTTGTGGCCGTGCCAGTTCGGATTATTGCACTTTCCGAAAGTCGAAGCATTCTCGGCATCCGACATGGCAGGATTGTACACGCGGTGAGCCGCGTTGAACTTCATTCGTCTGGTGACAGTGACTATCGGCATGGGAATTCGGAGGCAGGAGGCGAGGCAGACGCAAAAAAGCTCCGCCGTCACACAAACAACGGCGACGGCGGAGCTGAAACACAGGAACGAAGAGGGTTTTTGAAGCCCTGTCGAATGTATGAGGCCCTCACCGCTGCCTCTTGTCTTCCCCGCACTGGGGCATGACATCAGCACGACTTATCGGACCCACCCGGAGGACTTAACGGCTCAAAAAGTGATTCTCTCCGCCCGCGGAGATGCAACATCACATCTCCCTACCTACTATAATTTACGGGCGTACAAACTTACCGTCAACGAAATTAGAATGGACCTCGGAATCGTCGCAGCAGTCGTTTTGCTCGTTGTGTGGGCGGTCGTGACTTTCACCACCGAAGCACCCGGATATGTACACCTTCTGCTCACGATAGGTTGCTTCGTGCTGTTCTGGCGGATCTCCGCCCGAAGCAAGGTGACCAGGGTGAACAAGCAGAAACCCAGGCATTAGCGGCTGCTCCCCGATGACTGACGACGCGCGGTATGGCTCCGACTTTCTGGGCGAAATGAGCTCAGGGACCGCCGTCGCCGAACAGCCTCAGACGGCAGTGACCCTGCGCGACCGGCCTATCGTTGTAACCGGCGCCTCAGGACTCGTCGGCACTCACGTCTGCGAGCAGCTTGCTCAGCAAGGCTGGAAGGTCCGGGCAATAGTCCGGAACACCGCGAAAGCCGCACAGCGTCTTGGACACCTTCCCGTCGAAATCAGGACAGGCGACATCCGGAACGTCGCCGACATGCGCAGCGCGCTCGCCGGAGCCGGCTCTCTCGTTCACCTCGCAGCAATCGCAATCGAAAAACCGGGACAGACGTATGGCGACGTGAACACCGACGCGACGCGAGTGCTCATTGACAGCGCAAAAGCCGAGTCAGTCGAGCGTTTGGTGTACATGTCGCAGAACGGCGCTGACAGTGAGTCTCCTTACGCATTCCTCCGGAGCAAGGGTGTAGCGCAGGACATGGTACAGGAAAGCACCTTACGATGGACGATCCTGAAGCCCTCGGTGATCTTTGGCCCCGAAGACGAATTCGTCAACGTGCTTGCTCGTCTCGTTCGCCTCTCGCCTCTGGTCTTTCCGCTTCCTGGCGGTGGCGTAGCACGTTTTCAGCCGGTGGCAGTCGCTGACGTCGCCCGCGCGGTCGTAAGCTCACTTGGCGACGACGCGACAATCAGGCACAGTTACTCAATCGGCGGACCTGCGGCACTGAGCCTTCGGCAGATGACTGAGCGAATCCTCATCGCCATGAACGCATCTCGCGCACTCATCGGAGTGCCGGTCCCGGCGATAAGACCGCTGGTCGCACTCGCGCAGAAGCTGCTCCCGAATCCGCCGGTTACGACTGGACTGCTCGACCTCCTCGATATCGACAATGTCATCGAGCGTAACGACCTGAAGGACAAGCTTGGGATCGACCCTGTCCCGTTTGCGCCTGAGGAGTTGCTTTACCTGCGAAAAATCACTGTCGGATCAGCAGTCTCTTCACTGTTCCGGGGCTGAACTCACAAACGCAGAAACAAATTTGGGGAGTGGGGTGAGAACGGCCGAGTTACCTGAGTGCCCTCTCAAGCGATGGCGTGCCACCGGGTTGCAAGCTTTCTCTTTTAGGGTTTAGAGCGGAGCAGCTGGAACCGCAGACCCGCTGTTCCGTCTTCACCAAAAGAGGAAACCATCGGAAATCCGGATCCCTGCCGGTCGTCGAAAGAGCTCTCATTTAACTAAGCAGTTCTCACCCCACTCCCAAATTTTGTTCTGGTCTTAAGCCTCAGAATCAGCGCAGATTTGGAATTCAGATTTCCCAGTTTGACAAGACAATGCCCTTGTCTGGCGTCACCTCTCCAAACCCATCAAGCGTCATGCGCAGGTCCGACCACCTCACGCGGGCGCCGCGCCGCATCAGCTGACGATAGGCAGTCGGGTACTGACCCTGCATTCGGAGTGCGACCCTCCGGGTGCCACTTCGCCTCGCGTGATCAGACAACATCGTCACCATCACGTCGAAATCCTGCTCGTCTCTCACGACCAGCTTCAGCACCCGCAATTCCTCTCTCGCCCGGCCTTCGACCAGTGGCACTGAATGGCAGAGCGCGAAGCCAGCGAGGGTGTCGCCGTCCATGAGCATCAGCGTATCGCCAAGCGCCAGCTCTTCGGTAAGCTGAATCTCCCGTGAGAAGTCGTAGCCTGCGAGAATCGAATCAGCGACCACGTTGCATTCCTTTACCGCCTTCTCGATCTCGTCCGCCGAAAGAGTCCCCAGTCTCAAGGCGCGCCGATGTCCCGTCATCGGAGGTGCGACTACTCCGTCGACGGTGAGAGTGAGAGTCAGGTAGCCGGGATTCATTCCAAGCGACGAATAGAATCCGATGTTGTCCATCGTCCGCGGCATTGTCTCGAGGCCGATCACGGAAGCGCCGCGCTTTTTCAGGAGCTCGATGCCCGTGCTCACTACACTCTTGCCAAGCCCGCGACCCTGATGATCGGGATGCACCGCAAGCGGACCCATCCAGGCTTCCTTTCCCGACATGTGGGCGACGTTGAATGCGATGACTTTTCCGCGTTCGTCACGCCAGAGTCTGGCGCCGTCCCCGGCATCGGCGATCGCAAAACGCCATACCGGCGGGTTCAGCTGGGGAACCCTTACTCCAGCGAGACCGTCGCGCCGATAGCGATCAGTGAAAGCCTCGCTGAAGACTTCGTTGAGCTCGGGGATATCACGCTCGCGAATTACTTGCGGCCCGCCCTGATTGCGTGACTGTCGCCACGTGCGCGGCGCGGACATCAGCCAGCCCGCCGTATCGCTACGTCAGATGACAGCAACTCGAGCACGGGTCCTTCGGCATCGTCGGAATCACCCGACGTCGCCGTGCCCGATCCCGAGGCCTGCCTCACGACAGATGCCGCGAGCGAAGGATCAAAGCGGACTGTGATGACCTGATCGAGCCCGTCGCGCACTGCCTCGATGTGCGTTATCAGGATGACCTGCTCGAACCTGTCACCAAGGACCCGCAGGAGCTCCAGCACGTTGAAACGGCGCGCCTCGTCGAGCGACCCGAACACCTCGTCGAGTATCAGCAGCGAGAAGACCTGCCCTGACCGCTCTGCAATCATCTGCGACACCGCGAGCCGCAGCACGAGGTTCGCCAGGTCTTCCTCGCCCCCGGAAAGAACCGGCTTCGCAATTCCATCCTCGAGCACGATGATGTTGTATTTCTCATCGAGCTCGATCTCGGCAGTGCGCGAATCGAGGAGGTCACGAAGGAACGTCGTCGCAAGCTCCGACAGCTCCGGCCTCAGCTGCGCATTGAGCTGCGCACGCATCTCATTGAACGCACGATCGAGTTCCTCGTGTAGCCGCCGCTCATCCTCCCGCTTCGCGACAGTTGCCTGGCGGGCGCGCGACTCTTCGCCCATCGCCAGGGCAGTTTCGAGCGCCTCACGGGCATTCCGGAGATTTCCAGCAGCGGTGTTTGCGTCGAGCTCCGCCGCGCGCGACTCGGCGTGACAACGTTCGTGCTCTGACTTGAGGCGATCGAAGTCGGCAGCCGCGAACGACATCTGCTTGTGTCGCACGCGCAGCGTGCCGAGTAGCGACTGAAGCGACGAAACCGAGCCGGCGAACTCCTTCTGCTGTTCGAGGAGAACCGGTTCGCGATCGAGCAGCGCACCAAGGCGGGACGCACGCGACTCCAGCGGAACCAGTTTCGCGATCTCGGTCTTTACGAAATCATATCTCGCAGCGTCGAACCCGCGGGCGATCACTTCGATATCGCGGTGTATCTGCGCCATGCGCCGCTCCTTCGCCGCGATATCACGCACCAGACCACCGAGCTCCTGCACTGCCAGCTGTACCCGTGCCAGTTTTCTTTCGAGAGCCGCGGTCTCGCCCGTCAGCCCCTGCCGGCGTTCATCGAGATCGCGAACGTTTGCCGGCATCTCGGAGAGCTGCTCGAATCGCTTGTTGTAGTAAGCGCCGTCGACTCTCAGCGTATCGAGCGTCTCTGTCAGGTGCTCGACGACCTTGTCGAGATTCTCGCCGAGCTTCCGGCTGCACGTCGGGCACGCTCCGTCAGCGCCAAGGCTGACTACGCGCTCGCGTTGATCCTGAACCTCGACGTATTGTTTTCGGAGGTCGCGGAGCTTCGTGTCAGCGTCCTGCCTGTCACGCACCCAATCAGTTCGGCGTGCTTCAAGCTCGCCCTGTAAATCCTCCAGCTCGCGGCGTTTCTTCTCGAGTTCGAGCGTAACCTCTTCTTCCTGTGCCGGGGCTGACTCTATCGTCTTGTGCCGCGCGCCAAGCTTGTCGAGCTCCTCGCGTAAGGCATTCTCACCCTCGACGAGGGTCTTTCTGCGACCCTCCTCGCGATACATCTCGTCGAGAATAGTCAGCTCTTCGCGAAGCTCAGCCATCGGCTCGAGATCAGCCTGAAGGCGCACGAGCTCGGCCCGCGACTCGGCGATCATGCCGAGCTCGGCGCCTACGCGCTCGAGATTTCGCGTTACCGACGCCTCTTCACGTTCATTCGATGCAATCTCGACTGCAATCGCCTGCGCCTTGTCGCGATTCCCCTGTGCGAGCTCCCACTTCGGCGCGATGGTCTTCAACGTTCGCGACGCTGTTGCGTAGCGGTGTTCAGCCGTCTGCGATGTCGCCGTCGCTGTCTTCACCCGTTCGCGCGCGTCGGACATTGCGCGCTCGACCGCGTCCGGATCCGGCATGCCAGCGCGAAGTCCGGTGATCTCCGCGATGAGGGCCCGGCGCTTCTCGCCAATCATGTCCTGCGCGAGTCGCAGCTTCTCGTAGCCGAGCACCTTCGAGAGGAACCGCGCCCGCTCCGACGACACCATCGCCGCCATCAGGGCCAGCTCTTTCTGGCCGGTGAAATAAGTGCGGAAAAATTCCTCGCGCGACATTCCCAGCAGGCGTTGCAGGCGCTCCGACACCGCGCTCGGGGAATTCGCAATCGGGGATGTATCGCCGTCGAGAAAAAGCTCGGCCGACGTCCTGCCGCGTACTACCCTGTAGCGATGGCGTCCCAGCTCGAACTCGAGCTCGACTTGCATCTGCTGGCGTCCCGTCGCCGCGATGGACAGCATCTGCTCGCGCGTGGATCTCCCCCATGCGTACAGCGCAAAGGCGATGGCCTCGAGGATCGTCGTCTTGCCGGCTCCGTTGGGACCGATGATCCCGGTAATGCCGGAACCGAAAACGATCCCGGTGTCGACATGCTGGCGGAAGTTGGTGAGCTTGATCGAGTTGATCTTCAAGCTTCGTCTCCCGCATTTGCCGGAGCCAGCCGGTCGACTTCAGTCAGATAGTGGAGCCCAAGGTCGACGAGCGTCTTGCGGTCGATTCCAGGTGTAACTTCGCGCGACTCCAGCATCAGCCTGACGGTCTCCGCAAGCGAAGCGCGCTTCCCCGGCGCCCCCCCCACTGCCTCGAGACGAACGGGGTCGGGCCGTCGCGCATCAAGAAGGAAGTTCAGGGCGCGGCGCTTGAACTCGCGCATTCTACGGTGGTCGATGTCGCGAAGGATATGGCGGGGAACGTCGCGCACGATGAGGCGCACGATCCTGTCATCGATTCCACCATCGCATCCATCGACGGCAGCGCAGATCGCATCGCTCAGCTCGGCAGATGTCATTCCCTTGCCTTCGATCTGCCTGATGTCCACTACGCGTCGAGCGAGCGGAAGCTGGTGAAAGGTGTGAGCGCCAGTCGCGAGATCGTGCTCGATGAATCCCTTCCCTTTTACACCACGATGATGCTCTTCGTCGATCTCTCCCCAGATGTTGCTGCTGGTATACTCAATTGCGCCCGAATAGAAGACATTCGGGGCGAGCTTCTCGTAGACGTGGTAGTGCCCCATCGCGACATAGTCCCACTGACCGGGGTTGATGTCCGAGAGCGTCAGGTTGCGCGGTGACATCGCGTGGGGCCCGATGCGGGCAGCCATCTCGTCGAGAAGGTTGTGAACCAGGAGAACCTTGTAACGGGCACTCGTGTCTGCAATCAGGTTGGGCGTCGGCGCGGAGCTAGGCACGGCAAGAACGGCGAGATCGTCAAAGCGGAGATTCTTGGCCTGGTCTTCGACAACTGTTATGCCCAGTGAACTGAAAAGTCTGAGGATCCAGCCGGTTTCCGTCGTTCGCGGAGTGTCATGGTTGCCCGCAACCATGACCACGATCGCATCGGGCAAAGTCTCGACGAGACGCGCGAACTGGGCATAGGCATGAAGTATCGCCGGATTCGTCGGCCGCACCGCGTGAAAGACATCCCCGCCGACGAGAATTACGTCCGGCTTGATGTCGATGATCTTGTCGATCGCCTTCTGGAACGCCTTGGCAACGTCGGCCTCGCGCTGGTTTAATCCGCGATCTGTCTGCCTCTGATATTGCCTGAAGCCAAGGTGCAGGTCCGACAGGTGAACGAGTTTCATCGAATCGGTTTTGCCCGCAGCGCCTGCGTGATCTTCGTCCGCACTCTCATCGCCGCGCCGCCGGTTGTCGGCTTGACTGTCGATTCGACATCGATGACGGCACGGGTGTGAGTCACCCAGGCAAGGCGCCGATCCAGCTGCATTGTCCCCGAAATCCACCCATCGAGCTCGGAGTCGCTGCCATCGCTGTGATCGTGCGACAGAGTTCCCTCCATCGAGATGAACGCCACATCTCCGTTCCGCGCGAGCGAGTCGAGCGTGAACGTTGCCTTCACGAGGCTGGTAGCGCCGTCCTCAGTGGCGATGGGCACGCGCATCTGTCGCACCCACGACTCTCCCACCGCCACTGGGTTCCGTGAAAGTGTCGCGGGCATCTGACCGAAGATCGCCCGCAACTCCGGACTCGCGCCAGCGCCAATCACCTCACCACCACCATCCGTGGAAACCACTATCTCGACACTTCCGCTGTTCGACCCGACCCGCTTCGGTGTGG
Source organism: Gemmatimonadales bacterium (assembly GCA_038203205.1). GTDB lineage: Bacteria > Gemmatimonadota > Gemmatimonadetes > Gemmatimonadales > Gemmatimonadaceae > UBA4720. The sequence continues at coordinate 13,911 of JBBREF010000012.1, forward strand.
CGGCCGGACCCGACCCGCGAGTAAGTGAAGTCCGTATGGAATCGGTCACGGCCAGCACAACAACTCCGTTGCCCGTGGCGCGCTTGACGATCGCCTTGCTGAAGACCTGCGTCACGTTCGTCATCTGCCGCGTTGACGCGGAGCAGCCGACGGCAGGCGCATCGGGAGAAGCAGCGCGTTTGTTTCCGGTGTAACCAGTAGCACAACCCATGGGCACACCCGTCATCTCGACTTTCTGGTCCATCCGCACGGCAAGGGTATCACCGGTACGCGGACGAATCTGCAACAATACTGACTGCGCCGATGCGACAACCGGAAGAGCAGCAAGCAGGACACAAAGAAGCGCGAGGCGACTAGTCGCCATATGGATCACCAATCGGAATCGGGCGTAGCGGTGGGGCACTCGATCGACCCTGGGACGGGGACTCGGTCGGCAGGATCGCCCGTAGCCGCGACTGGAAAAAAGCGCGCACGTTCGCAGGCTTCGCGATGCGAGTCGCGTTCCGGGCCCTGATGAGATCGTCCTCGTCGTAGAGCGCGCCGAGCTGCTGTACCCACGCCATCGTGATTTCGGGATCCAGCTCGCGCAGCGATCGGTAAATCGCATTCTCGAGCGTCACGTCAGTCGCCTGCGGGTAACGCTCGGCCCCATCCCTGCCAAGCATCACCGCCGGCCGCGGGAATCGCACGAAGATCGGTTGCGTGAAATGCGGGTGACGAACCATTAGCTGTCCCTTCTCAAGGGTCGCGAGTTTCGTGCGCGTTGACGCGCTCAAAACCGAATACCCGGGTGTCGCAAGCTCGTCGGAGTCCATCCTTCCGTAGAGCGCCGTCCCGGAATTGCCGACGACACGCCGGTGCACCTGGGACCTGAACTGCTGCGCGCTGAAAAGCACGAGCCCGAGATACCTGCCGCGCTCGGCGATATCGAGGAGCATCTTTCTTACGTAGGTCTCCTGTCCATCGCCCGGCGCGTATTTATTGAGCTCGTCGACAAAAACGATGAGATGCTTGACTCCGAGATCGCGTCGCTCCAGGTGCTCACGAAGACGGGAGACAATGCGCGCGAAAATGAGATCCTGCGCGTCCTCTTCGAGCGACGCTACGTCGACTACATACACCGCGCGGTCCTCGAAGCTCCCGAATGGCAGGTCGCTGACATCGCCGGTGTCGGTCACGAGCCCGGCACACCGTGTCGAGATGTTCGAAAGCCTGTTGCGCACTTTTCTGATCGTCGCGATGTGGTGCGTTCGCCACGATTCAGAGTTGGCACGCTCCATTCCCTGCAGCAAGTCCCTGAACCAGGCCTCGAGATCGCCGAATGACTGAACCGTATGATCGCGCGAGAGCGGGCCTTCCTTCTCCATCCGCCGATCTACGACGCGCTCTGTTATGAAATCAATGAGAGCGTCGGCTTTCGCGTCGATGTCATCCTTGTTGAGCAGCACCTCTGCGTACTGGAGAACTTCCCGCAGTCCCCACGTGAGTGGAGAAACGTTGTGCAGCAGCGCCTCATTCGAGCGCAACGTGTTCAGCGTAAATCCTTTCGCCGTGTATGGGGCGAAATACCTGACGTTCTGAAACGGCTCCGGCTTCACTCCCATCTTTTCGTAAAGAACGCGGTCTGAATCCTCGAGCCGGTCGGCCGGCTGGTCGAGGTAACAGAGGTCAGGTCCCTTTACGTTGAAGCATACAGCGGCGATCGAGCCCTTCTCCGCCGGAAAATGTGTGAACACCGAAGAGAGAAGCCATTCGATCGCGCTTGTCTTTGTCGCGAGCCCCGACATGCCGGAGATATTGAGGTGCGCAGCCTCCGGCCCGAGGAGAAAATCAGCATCTAGGTAGACAACGGAGTCAGTCGCGCCCGCTCGATAGACGCCGACTGGAATACCCGTGTTGGCGCCCTCGCGAAGATAGCCGTCCATCCGCAGCGCTACGGCAACGTCGGCTTCCTCCGCAAGAAACACCTCGCCCATCGGCACAGGCTGCAGCGGCTCCTCAGGTACCTGCCGGAGTACAGCGGCCGTGTACAGGCGGATTTCCGCGCGTTCAGTGACCGCGAAGCCTGCATTGGCGGGCGATCCATCGTGTCCAAGCACATCGTGCATCGGCGACTGAAGATCCGTGTAGCTGAACCCTTCGACGACGATTCCGTAGATGTGCGGGATCTGTCCGTCTACCGGATGCACTCCGTCAACGCGAACAATCGTGCCGATGCCAACCGGCGACTCCAGCGATGTCCAGAAGTGAAACTCGTGCGGAGTGTTTGGCTTCCGCTCTGTTGCCACGACTCGTCCGAGCGGCGGCGTCACGAGATCGCCCTCAGGAATTCTTCGGTGTGCCGGATTCCGTATGCCATCTTGTCCCAGCGACCGTCCGGAAGAGCGAGCGGTGCCCCCTCTGCAATGAGCCACCGGGATATTTCATCGGCTCGCTCGCCGATGTCATCTGTGATTGCCGCTTCCACTCGCACGAGGCCGAAGAGTGCGTCATGTCCGGCCGCTCGACGAATGCGAACGTACCAGCTTGCAACCGGATGTCGCGACCGCGGAGCAACTCTGAACAGGGACGTACGATGACCGGCGTCGAGATTTACGAGCACGTGAAACGCATCGCCCTCAGCGTACAGCCGGCGATGACTCTTGATCACCCCGATCGCGCACCGCGATTGCGAAACCATCTGGCTTGCAGTGATGCTGCCATCCACGAACAGAACTCCCTCCTCGGTGCTGCACCAGTCTTCAGCAAGCTTCCGCTCGAGCGCTTCGCGATCGAACTGCACACGCTTGACGGCAGCTTCCATCAGCGCAGCCGGATGCCGCGATGGAAAATTGCCGGACGCGTCAGCGACACCGGTGTCTACGAAAAGATCGTCGTCGGACAGCCCGCTCGCCGTGGCGTCGATATACCGGAACGGAAGATAGAATCGGCGACTGACAAGCGGCGGCCTGCTCTCCCACGAAACGAGTCGGCGATTGACACGAGCGCGCACGGTGGCCGACGCGGTTGCCCAGACGATCGGGATTCCGTTCGACTGGTTTACCACCCGCATGTCCTGTGAGCCGTCGAGAAATGCCGCGAACCCTGAGAGACCTCGCGCCTCCTGCGGGTCAGCGACGTGAATCGCGGCAAAAGAGCCGCCGCCGATAACCTCAGGCGCGACGAGAACCGCAGGTTCATCCGGGCGTGCAATGCGACCGGGATCCGTTGGCGCGCCTGCGAGAGGCGAGCTGCCCGGAAGGCGGCTCAGAATGAAACGAGTTGCCTCGTGGGGTGAGGCGGGCCAACCTGGGTTCACTTCGCTATAGCCTGAATCCCGCGTCACTCCAGCCCGATGTCCCACGCCTGCTCGAGGTCCTTCTTCGAGTACGCCCTGAATGCGGTCAGCGTCTGGGTGCTGCGAATTCCCTCAACAGTGGTTACGTGCTCGGTCACGACCGAAGCAACGCCTTCGTAGTCGGTGACTTCCACAATCGCGACGAGATCCCATTCGCCCGATACTGAGTAGACCTGTGAGACGCCCTCAATGCCCGCCAGCCTCGTCGCGCATTGCTGGATTGACCTCGGCTCGGCTTTGATCAGGACGATTGCGGTGATCATCGACTCTTCGGGAAGGGGTCGGCAGCGTTGCGGTCGCGGTCGGCGATGCCGCAGGGATTCTGCTATGTTTCGGGTACGGCGGCGAGTCCCGCCACCAACACGGATAATAACAGTATCGGCGCGGCGGAAGCTGCGCCATTGCGCTTTCAGGAGCACGAAAGGTGGAACCGGAAGAGAGAGAGGAGCGCGGCTCTGGTCGCAGTCAGAATGTTGTTCATACACTGCCGCGATCAATGGCGTCGGTACCCGCATTTCTGACGGGTCCGCTCGAGCGGGTCGACCCCGCAGCGGGGGCCACTCAGTTGCTCGTGCTTACCGCGGACCCCGAGAGCGCTATCGCGATGGCTGAGGCAGTTTTGCGCCTCACTGGCCCCGCAGGAATCGAGCTGCTGCCGGTCACCAGTGCACGCCGGGCGAGCAGGCTCATAGCAGGCCGGCCGGTGCTCGCAGCGGCTGGAGCCCCACGAGACATCCGCGACCTCGTTCGCGGCAGTCATCTCAAACTCGACTCGATCAAGGCGGTCGTACTCGCATGGGCCGACGAGATTCTCGCTGGCGACGACGAGGACATCGAAGCCCTGGAAGCAATCATGGCCGAGCTGCCGAAGGACGCTGCGCGAATCGTCGTTACGAGTCGCTCCGAGGGACGCGTAAACGCATTCGCCGAGCGCTACCTTCGTCGCGCGCATCGTGATGCCCCGCCGGAGGATGAGGCCGAAGGGTCGCCGATCCCGCTCCAGTACCTCACCGTGACTGCCGGGTCGCGTGCGACAGCGATTCGCCGGCTGCTCGATGACATGGATCCTCCCTCGGCGGTCGTGCTGGCAGGCAACGACGAGGTCGAGCAGACCATCTCGTCGACATTGCATCTGCTGGGATACGATGGTGGGTCATCTGCTGTGCGTGTCACCCGTGGTGACATACCGGCTTCAACCTACGCGGTGATTTTCTACGAAATGCCAGCTTCGCGAGCGCAGCTTGCCGCGGCAGCGGGCGCTGGAGCTGTGACTATCGTCGCGCTGGTCGAGGCACGGGAAGTCGCAACACTGAGGCGGATGTCGGGCGGCGATGTGCGTCCGTTCATGCTCACGGCGCCGGGCAACTCTGCTCGCGAGCGCGAAGTCGCTATCAGGCGCGAGCTCAGCGTCGTCATAGAGTCAGGAATTGCCGCGCGGGAGGTTCTGGCACTCGAGCCAATGCTCGATCACCATGATGGAATCGAGATAGCGGCGGCGGCTCTTCGACTTCTCGAAAAAGAGCGGACGCTGCGAAAGGCGGCCGAGATGGACGCGAGGTCTCAGGCGGCAGTTGTGCGCCCCGCAGCGCCGCGGGAGAGTTTCGATCGTAGCGCTTCGCGAGGTGGTCCGCCTCGCGACCGAGGGCCTGGTGCTGGCCGTCCCCGCGAGGGCGGTTCGCGCGATTCGCGTCCGCGCCCGGGTGCGCGTGACGGAGGCTCCCGCGATTCAGGCTCCCGGGGCGCGCCGCCGCGGAGAGACAGCGGTGACCGCCGCCCGCCGCGCGATGGCTACTCACGTCCACCCCGCCGCGATAGCTGATGAGCCAGTCGTTTCACCAGACCGGTGGCTGGATAGAGGTCATTGCCGGGGTGATGTTCAGCGGCAAGAGCGAGGAGCTCATCCGGCGAGTTCGCAGAGCGATCATCGCACGGAAGAAGGTCCAGGTGTTCAAGTCACACCTGGATGCCCGCTACGCCGGTATCTACAGCGTTTCCAGTCACGATGGGAGAACGGTCCAGGCGCTGCCGGCGGATTCGGCTGCCCAGATCGCACTGCAAATCGACCCGATGGCACACGTCATCGCCCTGGACGAAGCACAGTTCCTCGATCAGGGTGTCATTCCCCTGGTCACGTCACTTGCGAGCCGCGGCCGGCGTGTAATCGTTGCAGGGACAGACACTGATTTTCGCGGCGAGCCGTTCGGTTCGATGCCTGCACTCATGGCGATCGCCGAGGTCGTGGACAAGCTTCACGCGATCTGCGTGCTTTGTGGTGGACCTGCCAGCAGGAACCAGAGGCTGATAGGCGGGCAGCCGGCTCCGTACGATTCGCCGCAGATCATGGTTGGCGGTCAGGAGTCATACGAGGCCCGCTGTCGAATGTGTTTTTCCGCGCCGCGGAAGGACGTCAGCCAGACGTCCCTGCTCTAACCGCCGCGCGCGCGGCCTGGGGAACTGGACATGGCCTGGATCTACCTGATTGTCGCCGGCCTCCTCGAAACCGGGTGGGCGATCGGTCTCAAGTACACCGATGGCTTCACGCGCCCGGTGCCGAGCATTCTGACAGCGATCGCAATCGCGGCGAGCATGTTCCTTCTCGCTCTCGCGGCGAAGACGATTCCGATCGGTACTGCCTACCCGGTATGGGTTGGCATCGGTGCGCTGGGCGCCGTCATCCTCGGCATCGTACTCTTCGATGAGCCGCGGGACTTCGCGCGTCTCGCGTTTGCAGGCCTGCTGCTGGTGTCGATCGTCGGACTCAAAATTACTTCTGCCCCGTAGAACTACAGAACGAAAATTGGGGAGTGGGGTGAGAACTGCCGAGGTGGGTGAGTGCCCTCCCCAATGCGGGCGTGGTCCGGGGTCTCCTCCGCATACGTCTTTGGGTGGTAACGACAGAACGACCACGCTGCGGTTTTCCGCCCTTAACCCAAGATCAGAAATGCAGGCAATCCGGAGCAATGGCGGTCCCTGGGGCAAGCACTCAAATCACTCGGCAGTTCTCACCCCACTCCCCCCTTTTTTGTTGACCTGAATCGCAGGGAACCCCGTATCCGAATCCGTAAACGTAAGAATTTTCGTCCGGCACATAAATTGTGTACGTCTTCCCTCTCATGAGGCCTTATGTTGGGGACGCCAATCACCCGGAAACGATGCGACTCATTGGACTGACCGGTAACATCGCCAGCGGTAAGACCGCTGTCGCCGATATGCTTGCCGAACGCGGCGCCGTCATAGTAGATGCCGATGTGCTGGCCCGCGAAGCGGTCTCGCAAGGCAGCCCGGCGCTCGAAGCCATCAAGTCGAGATGGGGCTCAGAAGTAATCGACTCCGAAGGCAATCTCGACAGGTCGTCGCTTCGTCACATAGTGTTCGAGAACCAATCGGACCTCGACGCATTGAACGAAATCGTTCATCCCGAGGTCTCACGTCTTCGAGATCGCGAGATCGCCGAGGCGGACAAGCGCGGCGACAAGATCACTGTCTGCGTGATTCCCTTGTTGTTCGAGCGGCATCTCGCCGACGATTTCGACTCTATCATCCTCGTCGACGCACCGCGCTCTCTCAGGCTCGAACGCATCGTACGCGACCGGGGGCTCGATGAAACCGAAGCGATGAACATCATCGCGTCGCAGATGCCGGCGGATCTCAAGCGCGCGCGCGCCGACTACGTGATCGAAAATGCGGGTTCGCTCGAAGAGCTCGAGGCAGAAGTCGACAGGGTCTGGGACGCTGTCTCCGCTCATCCCGCGCCACTCGATACCGCATCCGCCGGCTCCGAATGATGACTTCACTGGAAGTCATCTTGTATATTCGGAAAGTCTGAGCATCCAAACCAAGGCGAGGTAGTAAGTGGCGAATATTCCTGAGGACCTGAAGTACACTGAAGAGCACGAGTACGTACGAGCTTCCGGCGATGGAGTTGTCGAGATTGGCATCACCGACTATGCGCAGGGTGAGCTTGGCGATGTGGTGTATGTCGAGCTCCCGGCCGTCGGCACGAAGCTCGGTAAGCACGATGTGTTCGGGACAATCGAGGCAGTGAAGGCTGTCTCTGAACTCTTTTCGCCGATCGCTGGAGAGGTCACTGAGGTGAACCCGCGTCTCGACGGCGAGCCCGCACTGGTCAACAGCGACCCATATGGCTCAGGCTGGATGATACGGATGCGGGCAGACGATCCATCGGCGGTCGATGGATTGATGGATTCGGCAGCCTACAACGGGCACATAAGCTGAAATCGGTGTAGCATCGATTCGAAATGACGGGCGGCGCACTTGTGCGCCGCCCTTCTTTTCGCTAGCGCATTGCTTCCTTGAGACTGACACCCGCACGGAAACCCGGGATTTTCCGCGCCTTCACCCGGACCGTCCGGCCAGTAAAGACGCTGTTCACGTCGCGCGCCTTGTGATTACGACGGTCGAAAGTACCGAAGCCGGCAATAGTCACTTTCCCGCCTCGCTTGATCTGCTTCGAAATCACGCCGTCCTCAGGATCGAAAATGGCGTCGACGACCCGCTTCACGTGGGTCGGTCTCATCTTTGTCTGTTTCTGCAGCGCTTCCAGCAGTTCCGCCTTGTTCATACCGACTCCATGAGCGGGGATTGTGGCGATTGGCCTCAGGACCCGACCGTCGCGCGATCAGCGCGGCGTATCGTGCCCATATTCATGCCGCAAAATTACTGTTCATTTACTGCTCCGCAACTCCGGACACCACGGCTTCCGTGTAAGAATCTGTCGGAGGACACGAGCATATCAGGTTTCTGTCGCCGTAGGCACTCTCGACCCTGGCGACCGCCGGCCAGAACTTGCTGTCCCTGCTCCACTTTGCCGGGAATGCAGCCTTCTCGCGTGAATACGCATGCGTCCAATCGTCGGACGTCACGCGTGCGAGTGTGTGCGGCGCATTCTTGAGAACGTTGTCCTTCCTGTCTGCTGTCTCCCCCTCGATCTCCCGGATCTCCTCCCTGATCGATATCATCGCATCACAGAAACGGTCAAGCTCGGGAAGTGACTCGCTCTCGGTTGGTTCGATCATCAGAGTGCCCGCAACCGGAAACGAAACCGTCGGCGCGTGGAATCCATAGTCCATGAGACGCTTCGCGATATCCTCGACCTCGATGCCCGTCGCTGCCTTCACGACTCTCGTGTCGACGATGCATTCGTGCGCTACCGTACCGTGTGTCCCCTTATATAGCACAGGAAAATGCGATTCCAGGCGCTTCGCGATGTAGTTCGCGTTAAGGATCGCAATGCGAGTCGCCTGGGTCAGGCCGTCCCCGCCCATCAACCGTATGTACGCATGTGAAATCGGAAGAATGCTCGAGCTCCCCCACGGGGCCGATGAAACCGCCCCAATAGTCTCGCGCCCTTCCTGCGGAATTACTGCGTGACCAGGCAGAAATGGAACGAGGTGACTCGCGACGCCTATCGGCCCCATCCCCGGTCCCCCACCGCCGTGGGGAATGCAGAAAGTCTTGTGAAGGTTGAGGTGACAGACGTCGGCGCCAATGTCAGCCGGCCGGCAAAGGCCGACCATCGCGTTCATGTTCGCACCATCCATGTAAACCTGGCCACCAGACTCGTGGACGATACGGCAAACCTCGGCGATCCCTTCCTCGAACACGCCGTGAGTAGACGGATAGGTGACCATCAGCGCGGCAAGCCGATCCTTGTTTGCCTCGGCCTTCGCGCGAAGGTCGGGAATGTCGATGTTGCCACGATCGTCGGTTTTCACAACGACGACCTTCATTCCCGCCATTACTGCGCTTGCCGGGTTGGTTCCGTGCGCAGACTGAGGAGTCAGGCACACATCGCGGTGTGAGTCACCGCGAGACTGATGGTAACCGTGAATCGCCAGGAGTCCTGCGTATTCTCCCTGCGATCCAGCGTTAGGCTGTAGCGAGACCGCCTCGAAGCCCGTGATCTCCGCAAGCGCTGCCTCGAGTTCGTCGAACAACTGCCTGTAGCCCTCGGTCTGATCGGCGGGCGCGAAGGGGTGGAGCTTCGAAAACCCGGGCCAGGTGATGGGCATCATCTCGGCGGTTGCATTGAGCTTCATCGTGCATGAGCCGAGGGGAATCATCGAATGCACGAGAGACAGGTCGCGACTTTCCAGCTTCCTCATGTAGCGCAGAAGCTCGGTCTCCGAACGGTGGGTATTGAACACATCGTGCTGCATGAATGGAGTCGCACGCTTGAACCGCTCATCGTACCGCGAATCAGCCCCCGCAGCCAGCAACTCGGAGATCATGTCGCCTGAGCCGCCGAAAATTTCCAGCAGCGCGACGAGGTCGGCTTCACTCACAGTTTCGTCGAGCGCAACGCAGACGGCATTGTCGGAAATCACACGCAGGTTGATACGTCGTGATGTCGCCGCATCGAGTATCTCGCTGGTCTTCCGGTCACCGAGCTCGACTCTGATCGTGTCGAAGAATTCGTCGTGCGCGATTCCAAACCCGAGGCGCCGAACTCCTTCCGCCAGCACCGTGGTGAACTGATGGACGCGTGAAGCGATCCGCGTGAGACCTTGGGGCCCGTGGTATACGGCGTACATGCTTGCGACGACCGCGAGGAGCACCTGTGCCGTGCAGACATTGCTGGTTGCCTTCTCGCGGCGGATGTGCTGCTCGCGCGTTTGAAGCGCCATTCGAAGAGCGGGTGCGCCGTCAGCGTCGCGCGAGATACCGATGATGCGGCCCGGCAGCTGACGCTTGAACTCGTCCTTCGTGGCGAAGAAAGCCGCATGCGGCCCGCCGTAGCCAAGGGGAACCCCAAAACGTTGCGAGTTGCCGACGACGATGTCCGCGCCCCATTCACCGGGCGGAGTGAGCAACGTCAGCGACAGAAGATCCGCGGCAACCGTGACCAGTGCTCCCGCGGCGTGAGCCTTCTCGCAGAAGTCGCGGTAGTCGAGCACAGCGCCGTCGGTCGCAGGATACTGGATCAGGACGCCAAATACATCCGGGCCGATGGCATCCTCGCGGTAATCTCCAACCCTCACGGTGATTCCGCGCACCTCGGCACGAGTGCGCACCACATCGATGGTCTGCGGATGACAGGCGTCGGAGACGAAGAAAACTTCCTTTCCCTCCTTGCCCTTGACGCCGTAGCTCATCGTCATCGCTTCGGCTGCCGCGGTTCCCTCGTCCAGCAGTGACGCATTCGTGATCTCCATCGCCGTCAGGTCCGACACGACAGTCTGGAAATTGAGCAGCGCCTCCAGTCTCCCCTGCGCGATCTCGGCCTGATACGGCGTGTACGCCGTATACCATGCAGGATTCTCGATGATGTTCCGCTGGATCACTGGCGGGGTCACGCAATCGGCATAGCCCATCCCGATGAAGGACCGGAACACCTTGTTCCTTGCGGCCATCGCCCGGAAATCGGCGAGCACTTCATGCTCCGCCCGTCCGTGCGGTATGTCGAGTGCCCGGGCGAAGCGTATGTTGGACGGGATGGTCGCGTCGATCAGCTCGTCGAGCGATGCGAAGCCCACTTCCTTAACCATCTTTTCTATGTCAGAAGCGCTGGGCCCGATGTGCCGCGGGACGAATGACTCTGCCGGCGCGAGAGCGCTCTCGATCTGCTTTATTGTGGTCGCCATGATGCCCTCAATTTAACATCCCGTGACAGCGTCGCGTACGAGCTCTCCGTGGCGTCTTCTCCTCGCTGAAAAATGCAGCGGCCCGCTTAACATGGCCCGCGACAGCGGCCTGATGGACCGTGCGCGCGAGACAGGCGAATCAGTATTTTCGGTCTACGGGTGGACGCGACTGACAATGTCGCTCGGGCGGAACCAGCGAGCGCGAAACTGCTACGACCGTGGCGAGATAGCAGATCGTGGGATCGACGTGGTGCGCCGGCCGACCGGAGGTCGCGCGCTGATGCATCACCGTGAAGTGACATACAGTGTGACCGCACCGATTTCGTCAGGCGAATCGCTTGCTGTGAGTTACCGTCGCATCAACGCAATCCTGCTAGAGAGCCTGCGAAGTCTCGGAGTCGATGCTGAAGAGTCCCGGACCGATGCGCGCGCAACGGAGCCCGGTACCCTGCCGTGCTTCGCTCTTCCCGCCGATGGAGAGCTTGTGATGCGCGGAGCAAAGCTCGTCGGCAGCGCACAGGTGCGGGAAAATGGAGCGCTTCTCCAACATGGTTCGATCCTGGTGGAAGACGACCAGCCACTCATCGCGAGCCTGCTCGCAAACGACGCGCGACCTGAAGCACTGCCGGCTGCGGCTACGCTCGCTGGGGCGTTGGCCCGAATCCCAACCATGGTGGAAGTTGCTTCGCATCTGTTCGATGCAGTCCGCCTGCTCGAGGACGATCACGCATCGCAGATGGATGTCTCCGATACCGGGATTTTTTCCGCACGGCACATCGACCGCTACGAAAGCGAATGGTGGACGTGGCGCAGGTAAGGCCACAACTTAGTCGCCGTGAACCATAGAATGCGCTGCAGGTCTGCGTTAACAGTCTCACTCCTCGGCATTCTGGCCGGATGCGTGGGCGGCGATCGGCCCGATGTCCGCGCGGCTACCGGCGGCACACTGGTCATCACTGCCAGTGGTGACCCTGAGACCCTGCTTCCTCCGCTCGCATCGACGGTGCCGGCGCGCATCATCGGCGACCTCGTGTACGACAGGCTCGCCGAAGTCGGCGATTCGATGAATACTGTTGGCGATGCCGGGTTCAAGCCGAGGCTCGCGACGGCGTGGACATGGGCGACTGATTCGCTGACAATTGCGTTCAACATCGATCCCGACGCACGCTGGCACGACGGACCGCCAGTGCGCGCATCGGATGTCGTTGCGACATGGCACGTCTATTCCGACTCCGCGAACGGCTCACCATACGCAGGCTCTCTGGCGAGCATCGACTCTGTAACTGCCCGCGATTCCCTTACGGCGGTATTCTGGTTCCGCGGTCGTTCACCGATGCAGTTCTATGATGCGGTGAATACAATGTCCATTCTGCCAGCCCACGCTATCGGTAGCGTGCGCGGGGCTGCTCTCAAGTCAGCGACGATCGCAAGGGCTCCTGTCGGAAGTGGAAGATTCAGGTTCGTGCGCTGGAATGCCGGAGCCTCACTCGAGATCGCGGCTGACACGGCGAACTATCGGGGACGGCCCGGACTCGACAGAGTCATCATGACCATCGCGCCTGACGGCAACACTGCGCTCACGAGGCTCCTCGGAGGCGAAGCCGACCTCATCGAACAGGTCCCTCCAACGAGCATTGCCGACATTGCGAAGGATTCGACCCTCCGGCTCCTGTTGAGCCGGGGTCTCGACTACAACTTCGTGCAGTTCAACCTGCGCCACCCGAAAAATCGCAACCGGCCGCACCCGGTGTTCGCAGATCGGGAGCTCCGCCGTGCGCTTACTGCTGCAACCGATCGCAGGCGCAGCGTTCAGAACGCATACGACTCGCTTGCAAACGTTGCGCTCGGGCCCACCGTTCGGGCGTATCCGACCACTGATACGACGCTTCGACACATACCATACTCCCCGGACGTTGCGCGACGAACGCTTGACTCGCTTGGATGGCGTGACGTGGACGGCGACGGAGTCCGCGAAAAGAATGGAACGAGACTCGAGTTCACATTGTCAGTGCCCGGGTCGAGCAGGTCTCGCGTGACGATGGCAACGCTGTTCCAGGATCAGCTGCGGCAGGTTGGTGCGAAAGTGAATCTCGAGAATCTCGACTTCACCACATTCATCGATCGCGAGACACGTCGCGATTTCGACGCGGTTTTTGGTGGATGGCGCGTGGAAGCCAGTCCCGGTGGGATACGGCAGACATGGAGCTCGACGGGCTCGCGAGCCGCAAACGGAACGAACTACGGATCTTACGAGAACCCGTTGTTCGACTCGATGGTGGACAGTGCGCTCTCCGCAACCACGCTGCCTGGTCGCAGACGCTGGTTTACTCAGGCATATCAGACGATCATCGATGACGCGCCCGCCATCTGGTTTGCTGAGCCGAAGCGCGTGATGGCAATTCATCGGCGGATCGAGACGCGCGGCCTGAGGCCTGACGCCTGGTGGATCAACGTCGCCGACTGGACGATTCCACCCGCCGCTCGCATCCCGAGAGACCGTACAGCCCCGGCGAACTAACCTGTGGCGGCCTTCCTTGCCCGCCGCCTCGCGCAAGGGATCATCGTCGTCGCACTCGTTGCGACTATTGTCTTCCTGCTCATTCATGCTGCGCCCGGCGACCCATTCAGCGCGTCGCTCGAGAACCCGGCTATAACCGAAAGCGTTCGCGAAACCTGGCGTCGCGAATACGGACTCGACCGGCCCCTCGGCGAACAGTATGTGCGCTACGTGCAGAACGTATTCCGCGGCAACCTGGGATTTTCGTTCTCGCTGCAGCGTCCCGTAGTCGATGTGATCGGCGACACCCTGCCGAATACGCTCCTCCTCATGTCGGTAGGCCTGATCGGCGCATTCGGACTCGGAATCGGCACCGCTATCGTGCAGGTGAGAAAGCGCGGGCGCCGGGTCGACCGTTTGCTTGGCTCGCTTTCCCTGACTCTCTTTTCAGTTCCTGATTTCTGGCTCGCGTTGCTGATCCTCGTCGGATTCGCGTATTGGATCCCGATCTTCCCGATAGGCGGTGCGACTGACGCCGTGATGTACGACATGCTCGGACCGGCCGGGAAACTTGCCGACAGGGCGAAACATCTCGTGCTCCCGGCGCTTACGCTGGCGCTGCTGTATTACCCGCTGATTGCGCGTCATCAGCGTGCGGCACTCCTGGAGGTGCTGCCGGAAGGGTACATCAGCACCGCTCGCGCAAAGGGTGTAGGCGAAAACGCAGTGATTACCCGCCATGCACTGAGAAATGCGCTGCTTCCGGTGATCACCCTGCTCGGCGTCGCATTTCCGGCATTACTCACAGGCGCAGTGTTCATCGAAAAGGTCTTCTCCTGGCCGGGTATGGGGCTCGTCATCATCAACTCGATCCACTCGCGCGACTATCCACTCCTGATGGCAGCGGTTCTGATGGGAAGCGTTTTCGTGATCGCGGGGAGCCTGCTCGCAGACGTGCTGTATCGTGCGATAGATCCGAGAATGCGCGATGAATTCTGATACACCCGTGACCCGCGCTGTCTTCGCCTTCGGCTCGCGCCAATGGCGGAGGAACGACAGGTCAGCCGCCTTCGCTGGAGCGCTACTGCTCGCCATCGCGATTCCCTGCCTTCTCGCATCATTCGTTGCCCCATACGATCCAACGGCGCAGCCCGATATCATCGGCCTTCAGAGCCGCCCACCGTCTCTCTCGCATCCCCTCGGCACCGATCCGTACAGCAGGGATGTGCTCAGTCGCCTCCTATACGGTGGCCGACTGTCGCTGTCTGTCGCCCTGGTTGCAACCATCGTCAGCATAACTCTCGGCACAGCGTACGGCGCCGTTGCTGGCTATGCGCGCGGATTAACGTCGTCAGTGCTCGAGCGAGTGCTCGATGCGCTGCTCTCGATCCCGCGGCTGCTCCTGCTGATCGCCATCTTCGCAGCCTGGCGCGACATTCCCGTCTCCGGCTTCGTCATGATACTCGGCGCAACCGGCTGGTATGGTGTGGCACGCCTCGTGAGAGGACAGGTACTTGCTTTGAGGAACCAGGATTTCATCGCGGCGGCGACGGCACTGGGCGCCACGAGACTTCGCATCTTCACCAGGCACGTGCTGCCGAACATCGTCACTCCCGTCGTCGTAGCCGCGACTCTCGGCATCGGTCACGTGATAGTTTTGGAAGCAGGGCTGTCGTGGCTCGGGATTGGCGTAAGACCTCCAACAGCCAGCTGGGGCAACATGATTCAGGATGGATCCGATCAGATCGCTTCACACTGGTGGATCTCGCTTTTTCCCGGCCTTGCAATCGTTCTGACTGTGATGGCGTTCAACGTTCTCGGTGACGCACTTCTCAAGGCGCTGTCTCCAAGGCGCCCGGTAATCGAATGAGTGAACCGCTGCTTTCGGTAGAAAATCTTCGCACCTGGTTTCATACGCCGGCGGGCGTTGCAAAGTCCGTGGACGGAGTCTCCTTCGACATCCGTGCGGGAGAGACGCTCGGAATAGTGGGTGAGTCAGGTTGCGGCAAATCTGTCACCGCGCTCTCCCTGCTCCGGCTGATTCAGCCACCGGGAAGGATCGAGGCAGGCAGCAGGATTGTCTTCGAGGGAAAGGATCTCGTCACGATCGACGAAGCCGGGATGCGAGCAGTACGAGGCAACCGTATTGCAATGATCTTCCAGGAGCCGATGTCAGCACTGAACCCGGTCTTCACCGTCGGCGATCAGGTCGCCGAGGTAGCCCGCGTTCATGGCAACGGTTCGCGTGGCGATGCGTGGGAACGCGCCGTCGAAATGCTGACTCTGACGGGAATACCGTCGCCAGGCGAGCGGGCAAAACAGTATCCGCACCAGCTCTCAGGCGGTATGCGCCAGCGGGTTCTCATCGCGATGGCGCTGATGATGAATCCCGCGATGATCATCGCGGACGAACCAACGACCGCGCTCGACGTGACGATACAGGCGCAGATTCTCGAGCTTCTCACCGACCTGAAACAGCGACTCGGCACAGCCATCCTGATGATCACTCACGACCTCGGCGTAATTGCGGAGACTGCCGAGCGGGTCCTCGTCATGTACGGCGGCGAGATCGTGGAGGAGGCGGACGTGCGCACGCTGTTCGACGATGCGCATCATCCATACACTGAAGGGTTGATGTACGCGATGCCGCACATCACTGAATCGCGCGAGCGGCTCAATGTGATTCCGGGTACGGTTCCACCTCCGACCGCATGGCCGTCAGGCTGCCGGTTCCGCGACAGGTGCCGCTACTCGTGGGAGCGATGCGAATCCGAGCATCCACCGCTTTATCAGATTGGCGCCGGGCATACCTCGCGCTGTCACCTCGCTGAAGAGCCAGGGCGGCGCGCGCACCCGCACCTGCCGCTCGTCGAACAAACCGGCGCTGCGCTGTGAAAGAACCGCTGCTGTCGGTGCGAAACCTCAGGAAAGTATTTCCGATCACCAAGGGGATTTTTTCCAGGAAGGTCGGGGAGGTACGCGCAGTTCACGACGTCTCGTTCGACATCGCGGAGGGCGAGACCCTTTCACTGGTCGGTGAATCGGGTTGCGGCAAGACGACGACAGGACGCGCGATTCTGCGGCTGATCGAACCGACGTCAGGCGAAGTGAAGTTTGCGGGTCGCGATGTTATTGCGATGAATCCATCCGAGCTGCGTGCAGTGCGCCGGGAAATGCAGATCATCTTCCAGGATCCGGTGTCGTCCCTCAATCCACGGATGACTGTGGGCACTGCAATCCGTGAAGGAATTACGATTCACAGGCTTGCCGAGGGCGCCGAAGCCGACAAGCGTGTGAAACGGCTGCTCGATGAAGTTGGGCTGCGGGCGGAGTATGCAACGCGGTATCCGCATGAATTCTCCGGCGGCCAGCGCCAGCGAATCGGCATTGCACGAGCGCTGGCCGTCGAGCCGCGCTTCATAGTCTGTGATGAGCCGGTCTCAGCGCTCGACGTTTCGGTGCAGGCCCAGGTAATCAATCTCCTGCGCGATCTTCAGCGTGACCGTGGCCTCACGTATCTCTTCATCGCGCACGACTTGTCTGTCGTGAGGCACATGTCTGATCGCGTCGCCGTCATGTATCTCGGCAAGATTGTCGAGCTTTCGAACGCTGGCGATCTCTACCGGAAGCCGACGATGCCGTACACTCAGGCGTTGCTTTCAGCGGTGCCGGTCGCCGATCCTACGGTTGAAAAGCAGCGAATATTGCTCGAGGGTGATGTACCATCGCCGGCAAATCCTCCGAGCGGTTGCGTGTTTCATCCGCGGTGTCATCACCCGGCGAGAGATGCCGCGTGTTCGAAGCTCAACCCTCCACTGGAGGAGAAGGCACCAGATCACCGGGCGGCGTGTATCAAGCAGCCACCCACGGAAGTCTCGTGGGACGAACAATCGAAGGCGGGTGGCGTGAATCCGCCACAGGCATACTTTCCAATCGTCGAACAACAGGCACGACCTGAACCAGTTGCACGCGGGCAGAGCACAGTTGCGCGGCCATAGTTACGTTTCCCGGCCTGAGCACCGTGCCACGTTCGCGCTGATTCCCACCCAACGTTTCGCGAGGATTTGTTTTTCATGACCAACGCCCACTTGCAGAGCGGAGACAGTGCCGGAACCATGCTCGGCCACCCGAAGGGGTTGTTCGTCCTCTTCTTCGCCGAGATGTGGGAGCGCTTCTCCTACTATGGAATGCGGGCGCTCCTCATTTTTTATCTCACCAAGCACTGGCTGTTTTCCGATGAGCAGTCGAGCGTCATATACGGCGCATACACAGCACTGGTCTACATAACGCCAGTGCTCGGTGGCTACCTCGCTGACAAATATCTGGGGCAGCGCAAGGCGGTGCTCTTTGGCGCCGTCCTTCTTACCTTCGGCCATTTCCTGATGGCTGTCGAGGGAACCGGTGGCCAGGATGCCGCAGCACTGAACATCTTCTGGCTTGCTCTGGCTTTCATCATCGTCGGCTCGGGCTTCCTCAAGGCGAATATTTCCGTGATCGTCGGTCAGTTGTATCCGCGCACGGATGTCCGGCGTGATGGCGCGTACACGATCTTCTATATGGGAATCAATCTCGGCGCCTTTCTCGGGTCACTGCTTTGCGGCTGGCTCGGTGAGACCTATGGCTGGTCCTACGGTTTTGGAGCAGCGGGCGTCGGCATGCTGCTCGGATTGTTTGTTTTCATTCGCGGTACGCCGCTGCTTGTCGGTCGCGGCGAAGCACCGGATGCAGCGCGGCTGCGATCGCAGGTGGCTGGCGTGAAGTTCGAGTGGCTCCTTTACGGAGTCGGCATTCTGTCGGTTGGCGTTTGCTGGTGGATGGTGCAGAATCAGGAACTGGTCGGCGGGTTCCTCGGTATCGCCGGAGCGGTACTGATCGCCTACGTAGTTTACACGGCAGTCGTGAAACTCGCGCCGCATGATCGTGACCGGATCTTCGCGGCAATGTTCCTGATTCTCGGCTCGGTTCTTTTCTGGGCGCTCTTCGAACAGGCAGGATCGTCGCTCAACCTTTACACCGATCGTTATGTCGATCGATCTGGCGTTCCGGCTTCAGTCTTCCAGTCGATCAACGCGGCGTACATCGTGCTGCTCGCCCCGCTGTTCGCTTCGCTGTGGACGCGGCTGGGTCGTCGCGGCCTGGAACCTTCAGCCCCGGCCAAATTCGGGATCGCGCTCGTTCAGCTTGGAGCGGGCTTTCTCGTACTGGTGTTCGGCGCAGGGACGTCCGCCGGCCTGACACCAGTGCTCTTCATCTTCCTGATCTACCTGCTGCACACGACAGGCGAGCTTTGTCTCTCGCCGGTCGGGCTGTCGGCGATGAACCGGTTGGCGCCGGCGCACATGGCGTCGCTCATAATGGGAATGTGGTTCTTCGCTTCGGCGACCGGAAACTTCGTTGCCGGGTTGATCTCTGCGGCAACGGGATCTGAGCGCGCCTCGGGCGACGCTGCTGCAGCGCAGGTCGTGCTCGACGTGTACAGTCAGATTGGCTGGATTGCTATCGGGGTCGGCGTGTTCGTGCTCGTCATCTCGCCGCTCGTGAAGAAGCTGATGCATCTCGATACACTGCGCGATGACAATGCGGCGGCAGTCGCGCATTAAAGCGCTAATACAATACAGCTAAGGTCAAAAGCCAGCGGCTACCTGTCGCTGGCTTTTGTTAAACACCTCCTTTCCCCGTGTACCTCCAGCAACGTTCCAATTGCCACCATGTCGGAACTACGCGGGGGAAAGGAGGTCTTGAAGTGCCAGGAGTTTTTGAAGGGGATGCTGGAGTGCAACGCGCGGCGTTCCAGATCTCAGGGATCCCCCATTTAGGGTAAAAACCGGACCTGCCCACGGAAGGTCGCCGCCTCGATGCCGTTCCGCGGTTTCCAAAAACAAAAGTCCCGACGATTCTGATCTACGAACATCGTTTGCCGCGCCCGGTTGACCTTCAAAAACTCCTGGCACTTCAATACCTCCTTTCTCCCTGTACCTCCAGGCACTCTCCATCTGCCACCATGTCGGAACTACGTGGGGGAAAGGAGGTCTTGAAGTGCCAGGAGTTTTTGAAGGGGATGCTGGAGTGCAACGCGCTGCGTTCCAGATCTCAGCGATCCCTCATTCAGGGTAAAAACCAGACCTGCCTCCGGAACGTCGCCGCCTCGATGCGGTTTCGCAGTTTCCAAAAAAGTCCCGACGATCCTGATCTACGAACATCGTTTGCCGCGCCCGGTTGACCTTCAAAACCTCCTGGCACTTCAATACCTCCTTTCCCCGTGTACCTCCGGGAACTCTCCATCTGCCCACCATGTCGGAACTACTACGCGGACGAAAGGAGTTTCTGATGTGACAGGAGGTATTTCGGTCGTGGCGCTGGAAGGCGAGACTACGGCCAGTTGAACACGGAGGTCGGAACCGAACGCTCGCGGTTCCGGTTGACGTCGCCCGGTTCCTTCCAGAAGACGCGGGAGAAGTCACGGCTCACCAGACGAAAGCGAAGGCGCGCCCCCGTGCTCTGATCGAGCGGATAAGCAACATCGAACCGCCACATTCTCTGTGACCGCTGCGGCACTGAGGCGAGAATCGAAATGCCGGCAGTCGCATTGATGCCGGTCGTCACCCCAAATGGCACATCACCGCGCCAGAGCTTCGCAACATCAGCGAACGGTGCAATTCCAACCGATGCCAGTTCCTTGAAATGACCGATGAAGATCCGGTCCTCGAGCCGGAGTACCGCGCGCCGTCCGCCGGCCAGCCAGGAATCGCGATAGCCGCGCGGCCCTCCCTCCTTGTCAGCGAGCGTAAGCTGGAACGGAATGCGCTGCCTCCAGCCGCCGCTCCACTCGAGACTCGTGAGGAATGTGTGCCGCGGGGCCGGCTTGAGATACGTCGCGAACCGTCCACTCCCGAGCAAACCGTCCCATCGGTTTGAGTCCGAGTGCCGGCGCCCTTCAAATATCGTCTCGAGCGCGGCAAACGCCACGGGTGTGCCTCCACCGACATACATGTTCGCCGACGCGAACACATCGCTCTCCATTCCACCGAAAAGCCCGACCCCACGCCCGAGCACTGTCGCTATCTCGAAGCCGGTGCGCATGTCCTGGTTGCCGTCCAGTGACTCGAATCCCGTGACACGCATGTACTTGATGTCTCGAAGACCTGCGAGTGCGTTGATGCGTGTAATGCTGTGACGGCCATAGCGATCGATCAGTGCGCTCGAGGTATCTGCGGCCGTCTCGCCATTCAGGATCCTGACCGGTTCATCATGGGGCATCTCGTCTTCGTAGGAAAGCGATGCTCCAATGAGCGCGAGTTTCCCCGGAGGTCCGATCCTGAACACCCCGCCGATGTCGCCAAAGGATCGCTGCAACTGTACAGCCGCAGGCAACTGGTCAGGGCGGCGGAAGTAGCGATAGTCCTCGCGCGACCCCGCAGTCGAGCGCCACGATATTCGCTGAAGGTCTGTGAAAAATGGGTGACTGAGCTCCATCTCCCAGTTGCCCCCGAGCTCGTTGCGTGCACCTTCGACGCGCATGTGCCAGGGCCGGCCGAGGAACTGATAATCGAGAATGCGGGCCGAAAAATTATCGCGAAAATCCTCGCTGTACCGCCACTGCCCGACGACTGAGATAGCCTCCCCTAAGAGGTTTTCCTCTCCGAGCCTCGCACTCCTGAGGTAGGGAGTTGCCCCTGAGCCGCCGCCGCCGATGAGCAGCGAAATTTCGTCGACAGTCACAACCGACAGGTAAACACCGCCCGCGTCATCAGGAAAAACAGTGACTGTCGCGTCAGACAGGTATGGCTGCGCGCGAAGGAGGCGCTCGGATTCGGCGCGGCGCAGCTCGCTGCACGCCATTCCCGGCCGGAGCGCGAGGAATTTCGTGATGACATCGGGATTCGTTGTCGCGTGCAGGGCGGTGAGCTGCCGCGCAAGGCGACGCTGATATCCCGAGCCCTTGACCTCGAACGGCGGGCGCGCGCTCACTTCGATGCGACTGATGACCTGGCCCTTGCAGGGCACAGATGCCTCGTCCAGACTTTGAGCAGCGGCAAAAGCCGGCGCAGCCAGCGCCGAACCTGCAAGAAGAAAATTGAAACTCAAGGATCTCAACTTGTCATCCACACTTGCCCAAAGTGTTAGTGGGTCGCGGCACCAGCGCACCGCTCCATCTGCCATTACTGTCGCCGTCTCGTCGACGTCCGACACCCTCGGGGGAGCCGATCGCGTCAGGCTCAACAGCGCCTACATTCACGCACTGGAGAGTGCAGGGCTCATACCACTCATCGTACCCCCATTGTCGAACGAAGCTGCAGCGCGCGCGATTGTCGCACGTGTTGACGGCGTCGTTCTGACAGGCGGCGAAGATGTCGATCCATCACTCTACGGACAACCCCGCCATCCCGAGTGTGGAGCCCCTAACGCCGCAAGAGATTCTACCGAGATCGCGCTGATTCGTGCCGCCAGGGAGCTAAACAAGCCACTGCTCGCGATCTGTCGCGGGCCGCAGGTACTGAACGTGGCGCTCGGCGGGACTCTGTTTCAGGATATTCCGAGCCAGATTCCCGGTGCTCTCGAACACAATCCTAAAGATGACCGATCGTCGCGCGTTCATCCAGTTCAGATCGAGGAAGACTCCCTCATCGCGAGAGCGATCGAAGCGACGTCGATAACCGTCAATTCACTGCACCACCAGAGCGCCGAAAAAGTCGCACCCGGCCTCAGAGCCACGGCGTTCGCGCCGGACGGAGTAGTTGAGGGACTCGAATCGACATCACCGGAGTGGT
This sequence comes from Gemmatimonadales bacterium, assembly GCA_038203205.1. Classification (GTDB taxonomy): domain Bacteria; phylum Gemmatimonadota; class Gemmatimonadetes; order Gemmatimonadales; family Gemmatimonadaceae; genus UBA4720. The sequence continues at coordinate 36,117 of JBBREF010000012.1, forward strand.
GGGTCGTCGCCGTTCAATGGCATCCGGAAGAGATGAACGACTCGCCTGAACCATGGGACCGCGGGCTGTTCAAGGCGTTTGCCGACAGACTCGCAACGGGGTGAGAAAGCTTCGTGTCGTTCACGTAGATTCGGGAACAAGCTGGCGCGGCGGGCAACGACAGGCACTTCTGCTCGCAACAGGACTGAGGGATCGCGGCCATGAACCCATGCTGATCGGCGTGCCGCAATCTCCACTGGTAGATAAGGCGCGCGCCGCCGGGCTCGCCGTAGCCGCAACAACAATGCGCGCTGACTGGGATGTTCGGGCCGCGCAGAAGATCCGCGCGAGAGTGCGTGCCTGGAACGCTGACATCGTTCATGCTCATGATGCGCGCGCTCACGCGCTGTCGATGCTCGCGCTGCTCGGGCAAACCGGCGTCCCGCTCATCGTCACGCGCCGGGTTCCCTTCACGCCCCGTTCAGCTCGCCTGAAGTACGGTGAACGGATCGCACGATTCATCGCTATCTCTCACGCTGTTCGCGACGCCATGGTCGGCGGCGGAATCGACGAAGCAAGGATCGACGTCGTCCATTCAGGCATCGCCTTGCCAACCGGGATAGTCCCGCCGAGAAATTGGCGCGCTGAGCGCGGATGGACCGCGGATACCGTCCTGCTGGGCGTCGTCGGCGCCATGACCGCCGAAAAAGGCATCGATCTGCTCGAGTCAATTGGAAACCTCATTCCAGCCGACGCCAGATCCGTCGCCCGCATTGTCATGCTGGGCGGAGATTCGTCAGGGCCAACGGCCCTTGGGGGAATCCCAGTGTGGAAAGCTGGATTTGTAAACGATATCGCGCCTGCGGTGGCCGGTCTGGACGTTCTGATTCACCCGTCGCGGGCGGAAGGACTGGGGACCGCCGTGCTCGACGCCATGGCGGTTGGTGTACCGCCTCTCGCATTTGGAGTTGGCGGCCTGACAGAGGTCATCCAAGACGGGAAAAGTGGCATTCTCGTGCCCGGCGGCGATACGGCGGCATTCGCCAGGGAGTGCACGCGCCTCATCCTGGATCGTCACTTGAGAGAGCGTCTCGGTCAGGGCGCCGCTCTGCGAGCGCAATCCTTTGACGCGGCGGAAATGACCAAAGGCGTGGAAGCGGTGTATAACCGCGTGCTGCGAGGGTAGCGACAGCCTTCGGGTGTCATCTATCTTGCGGCGCACACTGTCCCCGGACCCAGGCTGATCCTTGCTGTACATCTGCATCCCTTCGCATAACGAAGCTCCGACCATCGGCGTACTGCTCTGGCGCATCCGCAAGGTGTTCCAGAACTACTCGCGCGAGTACGAGATTCTCGTATACGATGACGCGAGCAGCGACGGCACATCGGAAATTCTCGCGCCCTACGCCGAAGTCGCGCCGCTGACGGTGATCCGGGGAGATACTCGCAAGGGATACGGAAAGGCTCTGGAGATTCTCGCCCGGGAGGCTTCGCGACGCACGAAATACCCGCGGCGCGATGCGATGGTCGTCATGCAGGGAGATTTCACTGACCAGCCGGAGAGCCTCCCGGAGCTGGTCAAGCGGTTCGAAGGCGGCGCCGATATCGTGCTTGCTGACCGGGGAACCGAAGGCGAGCCACAATCCGTGTACCGTCTGCGCCAGCTCGCACCATGGGCGCTCAGGTTTTCGGTGTCGATTCAGGGCGTTGCTGATCCATGCTCTTCATTCAGGCTTTATCGCATCTCGCTGCTGCGCGACCTCTTCAAGTCACTCGGCGACAAGTCACTGATTACGAGTGATGGCTGGTCGGCAAATGTGGAGCTGCTGATGCAGACGATGCCTGTCGCGCGTCGCGTCGAGAGCGTGACGATCGAGCGGAGATACGACGTGCGCACGCGCGCCAGCCGCATCAGGCCATTTGCTGACGCGATGAACATTTTCCGTTTCGGCCGGACCGTCCGTGGACGCCGCATTGCACCGCCCGCCCCGCCCGCCCCGCCTGCACAGACCGAGAAGCCGGCGACCGGTAATCGCGGGGCGGCGCAAGCACCGGCCGCTACATGAAGATCTTTGCAAAGCTTGCGGCAATCCTCGCGATGTCGGCCGCCGCGATTTTCAGCGGCTCAGCGAAACGAAGCGCATTTGCCCAGACTGAGGCCGCTGCGTTCCCCGGTACTCGGCCGGACATTGCGTCGGTCCCGTTCGGAGTCGGCGAGAAATCGAAGTTCGAAGTGCGGTTCGGAGCCGTTCGCGTCGGAACCGGATCGCTCGAGATGGTGGGTATCGAAAGCGTTCGCGGCCGCAGCGCGTATCACACCCAGTTCACGGTTCAGGGCGGCACGTTCTTCTATCGTGTAAACGACGTCTACCAGAGCTGGATAGACAGGGAGAATCTTCATTCGCTGATGTTCATCCGGCAGATCGAAGAGGGAACCCGCCGGCGAACTCAGAGCTTCGAAATCATACCGGAGCGCGGCATTTACATCGAACGCACCCGACAGAAGACGGAAACCGAAAAAACTGTGGCCGAACCGCTTGATGAAGGCGCGTTTCTTTATTTCGTGCGAACGATTCCGCTGAAAGTCGGAGAGACGTACGACTTCAACCGGTACTTCATGCCGGATCGCAATCCAGTCCGGTTGACCGTGCTCAGGAAGGAACGGATAACCGTTCCTGCCGGGACCTTCAACGCCATCGTGATACGCCCCGTGATCAAGACTTCCGGAATTTTTTCCGAGAAGGGGCAGGCTGAGGTCTGGCTCTCGGACGACACTTCACGCAAGCTTCTGCAAGTAAAATCACGACTGTCGTTCGGCTCCCTCAACCTTTACCTGACATCGTACACTCCTCCTCAGGACCAGGCGACGAGCCGGCGGTAGCCGGACAATCACCGGACGCGGCCGGCGAAGCAGACCTGTCGCGCGTTCGCACAGTTCCCATTGAGCGGCGCCCGAACAAGGTGAGAACCGCAGAGTTCGCGTCTCCACCGCGCTCCGATCGGTCGTTCAACGCATTCGTGGGTGCACTCCCTGACGTTCTCGTTGCTGCAGACTTCCGCTCTGTAGTTCAGGCCGTCGTCGATGCGCATCGCGGCGGACACGCGGTCGTCGTCATGTTCGGCGGTCACATCGTGAAGACCGGCGTTGCGCCGCTGCTAATCGAGATGATGGAGCGCGGGATCATCAGCCATCTCGCAACCAACGGATCAGGTGCAATTCACGACTACGAGATCGCCAGATTCGGCGCAACCTCCGAGGACGTGGCACGGGGGCTGGTCGACGGAACCTTCGGGATGGCCGAAGAAACCGGTCGCGGCATGAACGAGGCGTTCATCCGTGGAATGCAGCAGGGATGGGGAATGGGAGAATCGCTCGCTCGCGCATTGCTCGATGAGCCCGATCTCGCACACGGCGAGATGTCGCTGCTCCTTGCTGCCTTCCGCCTCGGCATTCCGCTGACGGTCCACGCTGCACTCGGCGCCGAGATAATACACCAGCATCCGATCGCAAATGGCGCGGCGATCGGTGACACCAGCCACCGCGATTTCAGAAAACTCGCGGGAACGCTTCCGCGGTTACACGGAGGTGGCGTCGTACTGAACCTCGGCAGCGCGGTGATCATGCCCGAAGTCTTTTTGAAAGCGCTGACGATCGCGCGCAACCTCCACGATCGCCGTCCGACTGACTTCACGACATGTGACCTCGACATGCAGCGTCACTATCGCACGAGGATGAACGTCGTTACCAGACCGGTGATGGCAGGAGGCAAAGGGTACGAAATAACAGGGCACCATGAAATCATGGTGCCGCTGTTGACATGGGCGATCATCGATCGCCTCGAGAGTAGCTCAGGCGCCGTCTGACTCACATTTACGCCGCAACTGCAACTACACAGGGAAAGGAGTCTTTGAAGTCCCATGAGTTATCGAAGCTGATGCTGGAGTGGAACGCAGTGTGTTCCGGGTTTTCAGGAAATCCTCATTTCTGGTAAAAGCCAGAACAACCTCCAGCGATTCATAGCCAGCACTGTTCCGCGTTTCCAAACATGAGCACATGATCCTGATCACACAGACATCGTTTGCCGACCCGGTTGACCTTCAAAAACTTCTGACACTTCCAATCCTCCTTTCCCCTGTACCTCCAAGCACTGTCCATAACCGACCTGTTAGAACTACACTGGGAATGCTTTGACGAGCCGGAGGCTGGTGGCGGGAATGCCGGAAGCCCGCAGCTACGGTTTAAGGACCGATTCCAGCCGTCAGTACCTGTCGATACTCGTGCCTGACCAGCGCTCGCGCAGCTTCCTCGCGGTCTCCGGGCTTGCAATGCGAATTGCGAGGTAAGCGATTCCGCCGACGATCAGCGCCTTGATCGCAAACCCGAGCAGCATGAACGTGAGCCCGATGAGCCCGCCAAAAATCTTGAAGACGAAACCCAGCGCAAAGATGCCGAGCATCACCATAATGCCTGTCATGAGAATCGTGCGAAGCATCGATCTTTCTCCGAAACGGTGGATGATAATCTTACGTCGCGATGGCATTCCGGGTTTCACGCTCTCGGACCGCATGCGTTGGCAGGTATCGGCGTGAAACATCCCGACGTAATTGTCGTCGGTGCCGGCGTGATCGGATTATGTTCGGCCACATCGATCGCGCGCAGGGGTATTACCGTCATACTGGTCGGTGATGCGCGGAGCGGTGAAGCGTCGGTCGCGGCGGCCGGGATGCTGGCTCCATCGGTCGAAAAGTCATCAGGCCCAGCCCATCGGTTCGCGGTTGCCGCGCGCGATTTCTATCCCGCATACCTCGAAGAACTTGCCGAGCTCACCGGGATTCGCGTCCCGCTGAACAGACTCGGGGTGCTTCAGGTTGCGCTGACACCGAAGGGCGTCAAGGGACTAAAAAAAACCGCATCCCCCGAGTCGTCGTGGATTGACCGTGTTGGCCTCACAGACCTCGAGCCGACCCTCGGCCACGCCCTGGGCGCCGTGTTCAATCCCGATGACGGGTCCGTCGACAATGTCGTTCTTCTCGCTGCGCTGGAGGAGCTCGTGCGTCGTGAACCCCTGATCACACCCTTGACCGGTGCCGTGCAGGCAATAGCAGCCAACGATGAATCGGTGACCGTTATCCTCAAGTCAGGTGACGAGATAACTGCTGGTACAGTTGTGCTTGCCGCGGGAGCGTGGGTTTCGCGGATCGCTGGCGGCTCCTACATGGCAGCGGTCACGCCGTCGAGGGGGCAGCTCGTTTCATATGACGCAATAGGTTTGCGCCACGTGACGTATGGGCCGCGCGGGTACCTCGTTCCCAGAACCGGAGGGACTGTCATCGCCGGGAGCACGATGGAGAATGTTGGCTTCAATGCCGAAACGACACCGGAAGGTCTCGCGAAGGTTCGTTCTGCTGCGGAGGAGATTGCCCCTGCCCTGGCGGTGAGTCCTGTCAACGCGAGCTGGGCAGGGCTGCGGCCCATAACGCCCGACATGCTTCCCATCCTGGGTGGCGACCCGGCGAACCGGCGGGTGATCTATGCCTGCGGACACTCCCGTAACGGGATTCTCATGGCCCCGCTGACCGGTGAGACTGTGGCCGAGCTGATCACGGAAGAGGCTGTGTCGCACGACCTTAGCCAATTTCACCCGGCGCGGTTTTCGGGTTAGATTAGCCCCTACACATGAGCGACGTGCTATACCAGATAATGGGCCGGCATCGCGCTGAGCCGCTTCCCGAGCGGAAGCCTTCGTGGCTGAAGGTAAAGGCGCCAGGCGGACCTAACTACTTGCGGCTCAAGCAGATGATGCGCGAGCTGGACCTCCACTCGGTATGTGAAGAGGCGCACTGCCCCAACGTTGGTGAATGCTGGGAGCATGGCACCGCCACCTTCATGATCCTTGGGGATGTCTGCACCCGCAATTGCGCCTACTGCGCCGTTGCCCACGGGCGTCCCCCGAAATACGACATTTCGGAGCCTGACCGTGTAGCCGAAGCGATCGCCCAGATGCAGCTCCAGCATGCGGTGATTACCTCGGTCGACCGCGACGATCTTCCTGATTTCGGTGCATACATTTTTGCCGAAACCATCAGACAGATCCACGCGCGCGTTCCGGGCTGTTCAGTGGAAGTGCTCGTTCCTGATTTTCAGGGAAACGTCGACAGCATCACCGCCGTTCTCGAAGCAAGGCCGGAGATCTACAACCACAATACCGAGACCGTCCCGCGGCTTTACAAGAAGGCGCGTCCCGGTGGCCGTTATGCGCGCGTGCTCGAGATTTTCCGGCTTGCGAAACGTGTTGCACCTGACATCCCGACAAAAACCGGAATGATTCTCGGCATGGGCGAGACAATAGAAGAGGTAGTGACCGTCATGCGCGACCTGCGTGACGCCGACGTGGATATCCTCACGCTCGGCCAGTATCTGAGGCCGTCTGACAATCACATCGCGCTCGACCGGTATTACACGCCGGACGAGTTCCGCCGGCTCTACGACATCGGAATGGAAATGGGATTCCGTCACGTCGAGTCCGGACCACTGGTGCGATCGAGCTATCACGCGTGGGAGCAGGTTCAGGCAGCGGGCGTATGACCGATACGCTGTCGCGCGACAAGAAACCCGGACAACGAATGGCTAAGAAGAAAGACGACAAATCGTCGGCACCCGCAGACGGACAGAACACTGATCCGATGCCCGGTGATGCCGATGTCGACCTGCGAAAAGACCTGCTGCGGTCGATGCTGCTGCAGCGCCGCTTCGAGGAGCGTTGCGCCGAGGCGTACGCTCTCGGCAAGATCGGCGGATTCTGTCATCTGTACATCGGCCAGGAAGCAATCTCCTCCGGGACCATGTCGATTCTTCGCCCCGACGATTACGTGGTGACGTCGTATCGCGATCACGGGCAGGCGATTGCCCGGGGAATGACGCCGCGTGCCGTGATGGCGGAGCTGTTCGGCAGGATCGACGGGTGCTCGCGAGGCAAGGGCGGCTCGATGCACCTGTTCGACAAGAACGTGAATTTTCTTGGCGGGCACGGCATCGTCGGTGGCCACATTCCACTGGCAGCGGGTGTCGCGTGGGCGATCAAGTATCGTCGCGGCGATCAAGTCTGCGTGTGTTTCTTCGGTGAGGCTGCGGTGAACATCGGCGCGTTCCACGAAGCGCTGAACATGGCTGCCCTGTGGGACCTCCCCGTGATTTTTGTCATAGAGAACAACCGCTACGGCATGGGCACGGAGATCTCGCGCTCGACGGCGAACGAAGACGTCATAGTGCGGGCTGCGGCTTATCGGATGCTCGGCGAGTCTGTCGATGCTCAAGACGTGTTCGCGGTACGGGATGCAATCGGCCGGGCAGTCGAGCGAGCGCGGACAGAGAAAAAGCCGACGCTTCTCGAGATGCGCACATCGCGTTTCATGGGGCATTCGATGTCCGACGCCGCGAGTGGCACCTACAGGTCGAAGGAAGAGCTCGAGGAAAGCATGAAGAAGGATCCGATTCTCCTGCTTCACGACCGGATGCGCCGCGACGATCAGCTGACCGAAGGTGAGTTCGCAAAGATGGACGAAGAACAGAAGGTGATCGTGCAGGACGCGTGGGATTTCGCCGATGCCAGCCCCGAGCCTCCGCTCGAGGAGCTGTATACCGACGTTCTCGTAGACACAACGAGCTGATAAATGGCAGTAGTCACTTACCGCGATGCGCTTACGCAGGCGCTTCGCGAAGAACTATCGCGCGACGAGCGTGTCTTCCTCATGGGCGAGGAAGTCGCGCAGTACAATGGCGCTTACAAGGTATCGAAGGGGTTACTCGACGAGTTCGGTCCGATGCGGATCGTCGACACGCCAATTACCGAGCTCGGGTTTGCCGGAATTGGAGTCGGGTCAGCGATGGTGGGACTGCGTCCGATCATCGAGTTCATGACGTGGAACTTCGCGCT
>JBBREF010000013.1:0-43275 GCA_038203205.1 Gemmatimonadales bacterium
GTATCGCGGCAATGAAGCATGACCGAACAACGAGAATATCTGGTCCGGCCCCGGCGTCATCGTGGAGTCAGCGAGCGTACGCGCGTTTGGATGACCCGTGTTCGTAAACGCATCGAATACGCTCGCGGCAGCCGCGCCGTAACCCGACGCCGGAGCGAACACTGCGCGCGTAACACCGAACGTAAACGGAGAAGCACGACTGACTTTCCAGCTCAGTGCAATCGCGCTAATCGATCTCACGTCGTTGTCAGGGTTTGTATCGAACCAATCGGATTCCTCGAGCGCGCCGACTATCCATCTGGCGTCGATGGCGCCGAGTCGCGTCACAACCGGGCCGCGCGTTCTGAGGAAAAGATGCGGGAATCCCGGTGCGTTATCGCTCATCACGAGAGGATTTCGGAGCGCGGGTCCCCACCACTGGTTCTCGGTACCTGCCCCGATTGCAACGCTTCGCGCTGACAGCGTCACCGACGATTGTCCGGGGTGTACCTTCGCGAACGCGACGTCTCCCATCCGCCACGGCATATCGATCGAGTACGGATAAGCGTTGAACGGCGAGGAGAAAACGCTGCGCGACGCTGGAACCGGTCGAGCAAAAGCGGGATCGGTTGGATCGATCGACAGCTCATCATTCGCGGAGTACGTGACTTCCGGGATCACAACGAGCGTCAGCGGACCAGCAGATGCCGTAAATCCCGCGAGCGCGCGGACGTTCGCTCCCTTCCCCGCCCAGAGAGCGCCATCGTTCTGGCCAAACGGAAGCTCACTGTTTGCAGTGAACCTGAGCGTCGGCAGAACGACACCGAATCTCGAGCCCTGAATCCGCGAATCCATCAACGACGAAGTGGATCGAAGCAGCAGGCCCTGAGTCGTCTCGATACGTCCCATCCGCAATCGATCGACTGAATCGCCGCTGACTGTGACCACCGCTTCGGTCTGAGCATCAAGCCCGCGCGCGAAAGCCAGCGTGGCGATACCCAAAGCACACATCGCGATTCTTTTCGAGCTGATCGGCATCAGAAGCTGTGGCGAAGTGTCAGCGAGAAGTTCGCGTTGGTCGCGTCCTCATTGGTCATATACCTGTTGAGCTCACGCGTCAGCACCATCCCCGCAGTGACATCGAATGGCCCGAGAAACCTGGTGACTTCCGCGCCAAGAGAATTCATCACGTCGACCGCAGGATCGATCACCGGGTTTGGCGTCAGATAGCTGCGATCCTCGTGTGCAGTCACACGGGAGAAATTCGCTGTGAATCGACCGCCACGCGTAAAGCGATCGAAAGCAATCGTCTGGGCGTTGCCACTGCCCGGGCCAACCGGTGCCGAGAGAAGCTGACCGCGCGACGTGTGACCCTGAAGCAGCACGCCGTGAAGAAATGCGAGCCCCTCATCGCGCGTACGCGATCCGGCGGACGCTTCGTATGAGAAAACTTCCGCGCGCACGGCGCTGATCGCAGACGCAGATCCCCATGCCTTCCTGAACCCGACGTTTGTCATCGCAGCGTGTTCCGGCTGAAGCAGATAGTCTCTCGTATCGGCGCTGAAATCCTCCCGGCCGTATTCACCATAGACGTCGAAGCCGGAACCGATTGGAGACCATCGCACGAAGAGCGAGCCGAGTTGATTCTCCCTGCCCTCGATCGTCGGCAGGTTGCGGCGGTAAAGATTCTGGAACGGAAGGCCAAGCTGATCGCCCGTGATTCCGCCTTCCTCGCGTGGGGCATGGAAAAACCGCGCGCCTCCGATCTCAAACCCGGGAATGCGTTTTACCTGAAGAACCCCGACGACTCCGGCCATGAACCGCTTCGTACCCGGCTGATCCTCGCTTTCGTAGAACTCAGATCCCGAAACCGGCGACAACTTCGACTGCGAGATCTCGCCGTAAACGAGTCGCGAGTGAAGCCTGATGATTCCAAAATTCGCCGGCTTCGAAGTCCCGACGAACACATGCGGAAACCCTCCCGCATTGTTGCCGAGAACGTACGGGAACGATTCGGTCGGTCCCCACCATTGGCTGGCAGTGGAAACTCCCGCAGCCAGCCCAAACCCGTCAAGCCTGATCGTGCTCTCGCCCGGATCCACACGCGTGTATGGGCCTTCACCGAACCGCTGCGGCAGGTCGATGATCCGCGCGAACTGGCCATGCGCAAACGCAAGGTTTCCAGTCTCCCCGTTCGGATATAGCGGGAACGCAGCGTTCGCTGCACGAAACGCCACCGGCGCGATTCGAATCGACAAAGGCCCGAGCTCGGCCGACACTCCCATCTGAATCGACGTCGTAAGTCCCTTCCCCGCCCACAGCGGTCCGTCATTACCACCGAACGGAAACGCGGTGTTCACGATCGCCTTGACGGTCGGTCTCACATAATCGAATCGCACCTTCGACGAGTCGCCCCGGAACTCATATCGCTGAGCCCATGGATGCAGCGAATCTGTCGGCGCCCTGTCGCTTATCTCGCCCGGCGAAAACCCCCGCACGCTCCACGGGTCGTCACTCGATTTGCCGAGCGACTGGAGATAACGCAGGTAACTCTCGAGTACACTTCCGGCGAATACTTCTGACCTCCCACCAGCGACCGTCTGGGCATTCAGCGAGCTCGTTGCGGCGACAACAGAAAGAATCAGGCCGAGCCAGGTGTATCGAATACCCTTCACCCGGCTCCCTGACCGGCTCCGGATGGTGAACGGAGAACGCCCGACGCAATCAGGGAATCCCACGAGCCGGTGCCGACAAGAGCTCCCTTGTCGAGAACATGAATTACATCCGCATTCCGGATCGTCGAAAGCCTGTGCGTTATCACCACGATTGTCATCTCCCCATGTAACCGCTGAATGGCAGAATAGATCCTCTCTTCATTTTCTGAATCGAGCGCACTCGTCGCCTCATCGAGAACGAGCAATCGCGGATTTCTGAGCAGCGCGCGCGCAAGGCTCAGGCGCTGGCGCTCACCACCAGACAGGCGTGCTCCTCGCTCACCGATCACCGTATCGATGCCATGAGGAAGTGCGCTGACGAATTCGATGGCTGCAGAGTTCTCGAGACCTGTCAGCATCTCAGCCTCGCTCGCAGCGGGGCTCGCCCACGCAAGGTTCGCCCGCACGCTGTCATTAAAAAGGAAGGTGTCCTGACCCACGTAACCAATCTGCGATCTCCACGACTGGAGATGAGCAGGGTCGAGTGCAGTCCCGTCAACCAGTACCTTGCCCTGGGTCGGCTGGATCAGACCCAGCAACATGTCGGCGATGGTGCTCTTCCCGGCTCCCGACGCGCCCACGATCGCGGTAGTCCTGCCTGCGGGGATCACAAGATCCACTGATCTCAGCTGCAGCTCTCGCGAATCTCCATAACTGAAGGAAACATCGCGCAGCTCGATCCCTTCACCGAGCGTAAGCGGACGCTCCGCTGAGTCGATGCGTTCGGGATTCTTCTCACATTCGGCTATCAGACGCTCGATCGTCGCGAGCGCAGGCACGGTACTCAGAATCTCCTGGAAAGTCTGCTGGAGATTCACGAGCCTCGGCACAAGTCGCGAAAAAATGAAAAGAAGGAGCAGGATCGCAGCAGTCGGAAGACGCATCACACCGACGGCGAGATAAAGTATCAGACTCAATGCAAGCACTGACCCGACAGTGGTTCTCCATCGCAGCGACGCGAACGCGCGAGTCAACGCCAGTCTCGCCGCATTCACCTGCAAGCCAGTGCCAAGGAACAAGGCGAGATGTCGCTCTTCCTGACCGTAACTCTTCGCAGTCTTGAGGCCGCCGAGCTGCTCTGCGGCGGTGGCATATAGCTCGCGAGTGGTGGTCGCTACCTTTTCGCCGCGATCGAGCCCAAGTGCTGTTCTCGCCCGCTCCAGCACGAGTAGCATCACAGCCGCACCCAGGACGATCAGTGTCATCTGCGGGGAGACACGCAGTGCGAGCCCGGTGTATACCAGAGCGATTAACGAGCTTGCAATAAAATGCAGCACGTTGCTCGCTCCGCTCTCCGCGCGGTCCACAGCGGTTGTAAGAGCGAACGTCACATCTGACGACCTGATTCGTGACAGCACCAGCCACTCAGCGCGTGCGATCGCGGAGTAGAGCCGGGTACGGAGTGAGGTGGCGTAGTCGTGGACGGCGTTTGCATCCACGATCGCTTTTGCTCTCACCAGGGTCGCCTGAACGATCGTGATGATGACGTACACGAGCAACACCGCGACCAGAGTGCGCGGAATTCCAGCGCCATCGAAAACCGAAGCGAGACCATTCGACAGGCCTCCGACCGATCCCTCGACCGCAACTCCTGCAAGCTGAAGAAGTGGCAGCAGGAGCAGTAGGGTGATGCCTTCAGTCAGTCCAACTGCAACCGCGAGCAGCAATGCGAGGTACGCGCGCTGGCGGGCGCTCGCGAAAATTCCGTTGATAAGCGAGCTCAACCGAGTCGAGCCCGGATGATCAGCTGCCGGAAAGGGCGGAAACCCAGCTCGTCAGGAACTGGTTTGCCTGGAAACCATCCAGTACGCGATGGTCGATCGTCAGCGACACGTAACACATTGGCTTTACCGTCACTGCATCACCGTCCTCCGACGCAGGAACCACACGACGCTCGAGCTTGCCGACTCCAAGGATTGCCGACTGCGGCTGGTTGATGATGATCGGGGTCGCAACAAGGCTCCCACTCACCCCATGATTCGATATCGTGAACGTGCCATTCTGCACGTCCCTGGCATCGAGCCTCTCATCCCGCGCACGCCCGGTCAAATCCTGCAACCGCTCGGCAATCCCGAAGAGGTCGAGATCCTGAGCTTTCGGAATGACCGGAACAATCAATCCCCCTGAGCCCAGCGCCGTCGCGACGCCGATGTTGATGTCGTCGTAAATCTCGAGGGCGTCATTGTGCCACCGGCTGTTGGCCTCGGGTACGGCTTTCAGCGCAGCGACCGCCGCGCGGACGAAGTAGGCAGTGAATGTCAGCTTCACTCCACGCGACTCGAAATCCGCCTTCCTCGAATCGCGATCTGCGATGATGTCAGACAGGTCAGCCTCGAAGACGCTGGTCACATGGGGCGCCGTGGCAACCGATTGTACCATGTGCTGTGCGATGCTGCGACGCATATGACTGTGCGAAACCATCCGCCCGGACATACCTGCGCTCTTCTTCTTCGCACCGCCAGACTCGACGTGCTTCTGCACATCCTCATGCGTGATGCGCCCACCCTTTCCCGTGCCGGTGATCTGCGACGCATCGAGGTTGTGTTCCTTCAACAGTCTCCGCACGGCGGGACTCAAGTCTCCGGAACCGCCTGCTGACCCAGTCGCGACAGGCTTCTCTGCACCATCTGCCTGGGGCGCGGGCTTCGGCGGCGCCTCCGCTGCGACTGCATCAGCGACCGAAACATCGATACGGCCAAGCACTTCACCCGGCTCGACCTGCTCACCGTCGGTCTTGATGATCTCAGCCAGCCTGCCACTCGACGGTGCTGCAACCTCCATGTTCACCTTGTCGGTACTGATCTCGAGCAGCGGCTCATTTGCCGTCACTGTATCACCAACAGACTTGAACCATGAGGACACTACTGATTCAGTGCCCTCTGATTGTCCTTCTGGTGCTTTTACGTCAACAAGTTCTGCCATTGTCATGCTTCCAGGACTTCAGTCATTCGCTCGGCGATCGACTCGACTGTCGGCACGACGGCGTCCATCAGCTCGAAGTTGTGTGGAACAGGTACGTCGGGCATCGCAAAGCGCTGAATTGGTGCGTCGAGATTGAAGAAAGCCTCCTGCGCGACAGTGGCCGCAACCTCGGCACCGAAGCCGGCTGTGATGCCGTCCTCGTGCACGATGAGGCAACGCCGCGTGCGACGGACTGATTCGAGCACGGCTTCCTTGTCCCAGGGGGAGATGGTTCGCAGGTCGATGACCTCGATTGACTCGCCAAGTTTCTTAACGGCGAGCTCGCATCTCTCAACCATCGCTCCCCACGTCACAACAGTCAGCGAATCACCGTTGATAGTGATTTTTGCCTTGCCCAGTGGCAGAACATAGTCATCGCCCGGGTACGGACGTCGTGCCCAGGGTCCGTCGAGCAAGTGGCGGTGCTCGAAGAATATCGTCGGGTTGTTGCTGCGCAGTGCTGTACGCAGCAATCCGACCGCGTCCTCGGCATTCGATGGAAACACCATCTGCCAGCCGATTGCATGCGCCCACATCACCTCGCCCGACACGCTGTGCCAGGGATCGCCGACTTTTGCGAAACCACCAGGCATCCGCACGAGAATCGGGGCAGCAAACCTGTTCGCGGTGCGCCAGCGCATTGTGCCGCAGTTGTTGAGCTGCTCTGTCGCCGGGTCTGCGTATTTCCTGAACTGAATTTCCGCAACCGGCATCAGCCCCGCGATCGCCATGCCGACTGCGCGCCCGATAATTCCTTCCTCGGACAAGCTCGTGTCGAATACTCGCTTGTCGCCAAAGGCCTCCTGCAATCCCATCGTCGCGGCGTGAACTCCGCCCTTGGGACCGATGTCCTCTCCGAATATGAGGACTTTCGGGTTCGTCCTCAGCTCATGCTCCAGAGTCCGGCGAATCGCCGTGAGCATGTTCGTACGCTGCGCCTCAGGCTCAGGCTTGTCAGTCGCCTTGGGAAACTGGTGTCCGGACACCGCGAGCCCGCCAACCAGCTGCACGTCGCCATCTTCGGCGAAGCGATACCGGGTAATTTTCGACGGGTCCGGCTCCGGGCGATTCAGCGCACCATCCAGCGCGACCGCGACGTCACGTGCGGCTTCAGTTTCGAGCTCGCTCCACTCGGTGTCCGACATCATTGCCGGCACCAGGTAGGAGCGCAGTTTCGGAAGCGGGTCGCGCGCCTGTTCGTCAGCTATGCAGTCTTCGGTCTTGTATGCCTGGGTGTCCTGCCCCGAGTGTCCGCACAAGCGCGGCACGTCGAGTCGCAACAATGCCGGCCCCTTCCCCGAACGCACGTGCCCGACGACATCAGTGAACAACCCCGCCGCCTCGGCCGGATCCGAGCCATCGCCTTCCTTTATGTACAGGTTACTGAATGACGCCAGGTTTGCCGCGATGTTGCCACCGGGCGTCTGGAAATCACTGGGCACTGAAATTCCGTAGCGATTGTCTTCTATATAGAAGAGCATTGGCAGGTTGAGCGTGGTGGCCATCGTAAGCGCCGACCAGAATCCGTTGGTCGCCGCCGATGCTTCGCCGCCGAGCACGACGCCGATAGCGCCTTGATATGAGCTGTCGCCGAGTACGTCCCGGTGATAAGTGACAGCCTGGGCCCACCCCGCAACGGGCGTATACTGGGACCCGACGTCACCCGACATCGGAAGCACCACTGCACTATCGATATTCGGCAGGTTGCAGACAACGCCGATGTCACGCCCGTCGCTGAATCCGCCTGACTTGCGCAGCGGGCCCGCGAACGCATCCTCGAGAGTCAGGCCCAGCGTCAGGAGCAGTGGTCGCGAGCGATAGTACGCGCCGACGCCGTCATGTTTTCCATCGATCAGCGTTCCAAGGATGATCTGCGCGAGATCATGGCCACGCGCTGAGAACTGATACACCACCTTTTTTTCGGGCAGCAACCGGTTTTCCTCGGTATCGTCGAGGCCGCGCGATGCGAGGAGCAGGTAGGCGATGCGCTTCCAGTCAAATCGCCCGTCGATCGAGGTCTCGGTGCCGCCTTCACCAGGCGCGATGGTTCCCGTCATAACCGAAAAGTTATCAGGTTTTACCGGCTGAAGAAGGTAAAACCGTCATCTGCCATCGTCTTGAGCAAGGGACTCGGCCGGTATCGCTCTTCACCGTAGAAATCCTGGAGGGCACTGAGCCATTTCACTGTTTCCGCCGCGCCGAGCTCGTCAGCCCAGGCGAGGAGTCCTTTCGGGTAGTTCACGCCGAGTGTCATCGCCTTGTCGATGTCGTGGGCGGAGGCGATGCGGAGGTAGAGGGCATCGGCGGCCTGGTTGATGAGCATTGAAAGAATGCGCCGAAATATCAGTTGCCCGAGGTCCTGGTCGCGATTCGCCTCCGGTGTGACAGCCCCATCGCCGTAGTCGTAATAGCCTCGCCCCGATTTTCGGCCGAGAAAGCCGGCATCGACCAGGCGTTGCTGAGTGAGCGTCGGACGGAACCGTGAATCATGGAACATTGCCTCGTACACACTCTTCGTCGCTGCGAGGTTCACGTCGTTGCCAATAAAGTCCATCAGCTCGAATGGACCCATTTTGAAACCGCCGAGTTCGCGCATGGCCCAGTCGATAGTGGCCATATCGGCTATCCCCTCTTCGTAAATGCGGAGCGCTTCGCCGTAGAACGGACGTGCGATCCGATTCACGATGAACCCCGGCGTGTCCGAAGCGACGACGGTGGTTTTTCCCCACTCCTGCATCAGGCTCGACGCGGACTCGACGATCGACGCATCAGTCGCAATTCCCGGAATGATCTCGACGAGCGGCAATACCGTCGGGGGATTGAAGAAGTGGATCCCAACGACGCGGCGCGGCGTCGTACATGCGCCGGCGATCGCGGTCACCGACAGGGATGATGTGTTGGTCGCGAGAACCGCATCACTGCCAACGAACGGCTCGATAGTGTCGAACAGCTTTTGTTTCAGCGGAAGATCTTCCACTATCGCTTCGATCACGAGGTCGCAGCCTGCGAGCGCATTGAGACTTTCGATGGAAGAGATGCGGCCTCGTGTACCGGCAGCTTCGTCTGCTGAGAGTTTTTTCTTCTCAACGGCCCGAGCCATGTTCTTCTCGACAAACGCGATTCCGCGGTCAACCGCCCCGGCCTGTGCATCGTAGAGCACCACCGTATGTCCGGATGCGGCCGCGACCTGCGCGATCCCGCTTCCCATTGCACCGGCGCCGACAATGCCGACCCGAGTGCTGCGATCCAGCGTCATTTATTCACCCTTGAACACAGGCTTACGTTTTTCCCGAAACGCCGCGACACCTTCCTCATAGTCGCGCGTCTTGCCGGCCTCGCGCTGTCGCTCTTCTTCGACCTCGAGCTGCTCGTGGAGATTGTTCGACAGCGAAGCGTTGAGAGCCTGCTTGGTGTACGCCAGCGCTTTTGTAGGCATCTCTGCAAGACGCCTGGCGAGTGCCATCGACTCTTCGTCAAGCGAAGCATCAGGGACGACGCGGTAGATCATTCCGAGCTCGGCCGCGCGGGTTGCGCTGATTTTTTCGCCAGTCATCATGAGCGCCATCGCCATCGGGAGACCGATAGCACGCGGGAGGAAGAAAGTGCCGCCGGTGTCGGGCACCAGGCCGATCTTCGAGAAAGACTGAATGACCGAAGCGCTCTCACCGGCGATCACGATGTCGCATGCAATTGCGAGATTCGCACCTGCGCCGGCAGCAACTCCATTCACGGCGCAGATCACCGGAACCGGAATCTTCCGGATCAGCTCGATCAGCGGATTGTACGTCTGGCGTACGATGGTGCCGAGATCCGCCTTGCTGCTGGCCGTATCCACCACGTCCGAGAGGTCCTGCCCGGCGCAGAACGCGCGACCGGCGCCAGTGAGAAGCACAGCGCGTATCGCGCGCTCTCCGCGGGCGACCTCGAGAGCCTGCTTCAGCTCGCGCGACATCGCGAGCGTAAAGCTGTTGAGAACGTCTGGCCGATTCAGCGTGATCTTCATCACGCCTGAATCGATGTCGACGAGAATCAGTTGGTATGGCACAGGTGCATCCTCAGAGTAGGCCGACACTACATACGGCTTATTACGGGGAAGATGCATCCGAGCCGTTTTATAGGATAGTCACGGCCTTGAACCTGGTTCTGCTCGCGACCTGGACTTAGTCACTGCGGTGCGTATTGCGTGCTAGTTGCGCGCTGCGAACCAACGTGCGTACCCCGAGACAGCGAAGTTCTTCCGCGGTTTCTGGCTGGATCTGCACCGTTCCAACACGTCGGTCCCTGGACAGTGGCTTGGGGTACACGGGGAAAGGAGTTTTTGAAGTGCCAGGAGGTTTTGAAGGTCAACCGGTCCGGCAGACGATGTTTGTACGATCAGGGTCGCTGGAATTTTGGGAACTGCGGAACAGGTTTAGCCGGTCCTGGTTTTCACGCAGACAAGGTTCCCGTGAGGCCCCGGAATCCAGTTCGTTGCACGCCAGCATCCCCCTTCAAAAACTCCTGGCACTTCAAAGACTCCCTTCCCCGTGTACCTCCAGCCACTGTCCATTTATCGACGTGGCTGACTTGAGCGCCCGCCCAGGGATGAGCCGATTCATACCTGGTCGTCCTTTGTGGTAGAATGCATTGTGCATTCCCGTACATAAGAACGGACGAGCAATGACAGGCAGTACCGATGAAGGGCCCATAGAAGACCGGTTTTTTGCGATATCGATAGACCTGCTTTGTCAGCTGGGATTCAACGGCTACTTCAAGCGGTTGAACCCTGCGTGGGAGCGAACGCTTGGCTTCACGCTTGAAGAGTTGATGTCAAAACCGTTCATCGAGTTCGTGCATCCAGATGATCGCGAGCGAACGCTTGCGCAGAACAGCGGCGTGCGGAGCGGGGATCACGCCATTTCGTTCGAGAACCGTTACATGTGCAAGGACGGGTCGTACAGGTGGCTGCTCTGGAACGCAGCTCCAGATTCTCCGGGAAGTGTCATCTACTCGGTGGCCCGTGACATCACGCTGCGGAAGCAGATAGAAGAAGACCGCGACAAGCTCATCGGCGAGTTGCAGGCGGCTCTGGCTGAGGTCAAGTCACTTCGCGCGATCCTGCCAATCTGCTCATACTGCCGGAAGATCAGGGATGATGACAATTACTGGGGATCGGTCGAGGAGTACGTCTCCCGCCATACGAACAGCAGGTTCAGTCACGGCATCTGCCCGGGCTGCATGACCAGCCATGTCGAGCCCGAAATTCAGGCGCTGGAGAACGAAGCGGCCTACAGCCGACAACACAACAACGGCTGACTTAGACCAGTTGCCCCTGGAGCACCGCGAGAGTGACCATCGCCTTCGCAATCAGCGTCTCTCCTCCATTTTTGGTAACGGCCATCACTTCAGCTTCGGCGACTACGATATTACGTCCCGATCGCAGCACCTTCGCATGGCACACGAGCTTTCCCGTTGATGCTCCATGCAGGAAGTTGATCTTGAACTCGATCGAGAGCGGGTATGATCCTTTCTCGAGTACCGAGCCGGCAGCGCCGCCCGCTGCGTGATCAGCAAGCGTAGCGATTACGCCCGCGTGGACGACGCCCGTCTGCTGCAGATGGTCAGGCCTTACCTTGAGGCTCGCATGGCATTCCCCGGGTGAGACTGCATCGAGCTCGATTCCGACGCTCCCGATAAAGGGAGCAGCCTGGAAAATCCTGCGGACTTCTTCGAATTCTTCGGTCATGTTACGCTCGAGCTGAATATTCTCTCGCCCAGCACACCGTGTTCACGAGCTTCATGCGCGTGAGGTCTGTGCAGACTGCGTCGAGCAGGCGGGGTGAGGAGAACATAACCGAGAGGCAGCGCGCGCGAGAGAGCGCGACATTCAGGCGGTTTGCCGAAAACAGGAATTCAATACCCCGCGGGGCATCGTCGGCACTCGATGACGCCATCGAGATGAGGACCACCGCTGCCTCCTGACCCTGAAACTTGTCGACGGTTCCGACGCGAGCTCCCTCAGGCAGCACCTGTCTCAGGAGGTTCACCTGGAGGTTGTACGGACTCACGACAAGAATGTCGTCCGGCGTAACCTGATTCGTCTGACCTTTTTCGTTCACCCAGTGAAGTTGCAGGAGTGACCGGTACACCCCGTCGATCCGGGTCGCCTCCTCGACACTTCGCTGGATGTTGTCTTCGTGCTCGACGGCGATGAATGCGAGTCCGGCGCCGGGGAGGGCGTCGCCTTCGTTTGCATCGACTATCAGCCTCTGCCCTTCAGTACACTGTGCCGATTCGAGCTTCCCGTCATAGAACGCTCTCGAAACGAACCGACAGAGATCCGGATGCATACGCCAGCTTCGCTCGAGGAAGATGCCCCGGTCCGAAGGAACAGTTCGCCAGTCGCCCATCAGATAGTCCAGGCCGGATACGCCGCTTCCTCCAGGGTGATCACCCTTTGCGGGTTGCGACAGCTGCATCTGGTCCCCGACGAGCACGATGTTCTTCGCAGAAAGTCCTGACGCAATGATATTCGCCAGGCAGACCTGCCCGGCTTCGTCAACGAACAGATAGTCGAGCTGCTTGTCCATCGAGGCGCGAGAGAAGAACCACGATGTCCCGCCGATCAGCGCGTATCCGCCGTTGATCGCTTCCTCGTTGGCGGCATCGACGATCACGCTCCCGTTGAGCTTGTGTTCGTCGTCCTTCGCGACATTGACACCCCTGAACGCGACCTTGCGCTCGGACGCGATCTCCTCGACAGCCTTCAGCAGGTTGTTGATCGCCTTGTGCGACATCGACATGACGCCAACACGCTTGCCGCCCGCAAGAAGTGATACGATGGCGTGCGCAGACGTGAAAGTTTTTCCGCTGCCTGGCGGCCCCTGGATCACGAGATGCGTGCGATCCATTCTGGCAATGGCATCGATTGTCTCATCAAGTAGCGCACGCTCGCCTCGAAGAATCGGACCACCCGACAGCTTCGGCCGCTCTTTTCGCAGAATGCCTGTCACCGCGGCAAAATCTCGATCATCGCCGGCGATCAAGGCGTCAGCGTAACGACGAAGAGCATCACGCATGGCGGCATCGTTGAGCGGCCCCTGAGGAACTAACGATACGGTTTCGCCGAACGGCGGCCTCGAGGGACCAACCTTGATGTCGAACCACCGCTCATCCTCATTCACGGCGACGATCTCGCCGGCACCTTTCTCAGTGTCGACCCGTACCGGTTTGTCACCCTTCCTGAGCTTGAAGTCCTGTTCGGGAAACCTCAGTCGTACGATCGTCGATCTCTTTTCCATGCGCGCCGGCACCGTCGGGTCCACTGCCGCACCGCCGATGCAGTCATTGTCTTCGATATAGTCGTACGCCGGATCGAGTCTCTTGAAGAACTGCCACCACTCGCTCCGCGCCTCGCGCCGATGATACTCGAGGAGATACCCGAGCAACTCGCGCCATTCCCGCTCCTCCCCATCAGTCCCTTCGACGAGCGACGAGCGCATCTCCAGTATCAACTGATCATCCTGCCTGCGCTCCTTCTCCTTATCCAGAGCAACAGCATCCTCCGCCCTCTCCGCCTCGGGATCGAACCACCTCGCCTCGGCCGGCCGCAGTGTCAGGAGCCAGTCGCGACAGAGTCGTGTTGAGAAACAGTCGAACTCGTTGTAACGCTCGATCTGGTCGAGAATCCGCGCTTCCTTCGACTTTAGCCATCGCTCGAATGCAACCACGCTGTCACCACCGCTCGTGATGTCCTGCGTCCGCTTCTCCGCGAAAAACACCTCGAGGTTCTTCAGTGAGTACGCCGGCTCAGAAGTTCTTACTCCCTCGCGCACGACCTTGTACAAATCAACGAGCTTGCGATTGCGCAGCAGGTCATCGACCTCGTTCTCTCGCGTGCCCCAGGACTGAGCGAGACGCTTGATCGAATCCTCATGCCTGCTCGACGCCCCATACTGACTTGCGAGACGCTTGAGCGCGGTCTGCTCGTAGGACGCGTAGTGATAGACGAACGCCGATGGATACTGCTCGAGTCGTGTAGTGATGAAATCGAGCGCGTCCTCGAACGCCTTCTTTTCGGAGTCGCGATCTGTGGCCCAGAATGCCTTGTACCTGTTCTCGCCGTCGTCGACATAATGGAACCCGAACAGGTACTCGAGCGAACCCATGGGTGAGTAGACGGGATCGCCTTCCATGTCGAAAAACAGGTCCCCTTCATTAGAAAGGGGAAGTCGCTCGAATCCGCGGCGCGGCTCGACTGCGAGAACCTCGACGCGATTCTCCCCAGTAGTGCGCTTGATCATCTGGAGCCGAGCCTGAGTGCGAAGCTTCTCCAGCGTGGATTGCTGGATGCGCTTGACCGTGACGTCAGGTTCCAGTGCGCCAAGCACGTCCATCGCGGAAATGCCGGCAGCGCGGAGCTTTCTCGCCTGGGCCGCGCTGAGCGCTGCTACGAGTCGGAGGTTGCCTTCAGCATCCCACTCTGCGGCACATCGGCCTGACCATCTGCACAGCCCGCAGTGCTGACACTTTTCTGCCACCGTATCGCGCTCGCCCCCAGTCACGAAACGATCGAACCGATTCCGGGCATGCCTGCTGTAGTACTCGTAATCGTGCAGTCTCAGCGTATGCATCGAGTCGTCGCCAAGTACTATGTGCGCGTGCACCGGAGCAAGACCTTGCTCGGTCGCGATGATATCTGAGTAGATCGAGAGCTGGACGACATGCTTGGGCTTTGCGGTGTGCGCAAGCTTGGTGTCGGCAACTTCGTAGGAGTAGTTCCCCAGCGCGGATGGAGTATCGACCCTGATGAGGAAATCTGAGTAGCCATGCCACCCTGGAGCGGTAAGCGCACCCTGGTAAACGACATCGGCCCCATCGCGCATTGCCTGTCTCGTACGTTCGGCCATCGCGTCGATGGAATCTTCGGCACCGCTGCGCTCGATTTCAACGATTTCCCTACCCGCAGTCCGCAATTGTTTCAGATATCTGCGCTCGTGCTCGAGACCCTTTTCCTTCAGGAGGTCGAGATATTCGTCGCGCGGAATCTCGGCCAACCCGAGACGACCTGACATCGTCTCGATATCGAGCACGGTTGCGTGACTGCAGCCAAGGAAGTTGAGAAGGTCAGTGGCGGAATAGAGCGGTTTATCGAGATGCAGCTTCATCAGGTGGAGTTGAGGCGATCGGCAAGTATAGCCCGCTGCGCTGACAATCGCCGCGCGCTAGCCAACACAGAGAACAAAATGGGGGAGTGGGGTGAGTAAACCGCCGAGTTACTGGAGTTTTCGTCTACGCTTCAGGATGATCCTGCATTCGAGCCTATCCATTTGGGGTAGCTGCGAAACGTTGTTGCGCAGCCCCGTACTTACCACCAATACGAGCGATTCTCCGGACCTGCGGGTCATCAGTTCCTCCCACGCGATCACTCACGCTCCTCACGACCACTCGCGACAACTCCTTTCCGGCAGTTGATCCAGCATGCCTCCGCCGACCGGGCAGTTACTGGCGGAGTCGCACGACATTCATAGCGCGCGACCCCTTCAGCACAAAACTCGAATCAAAGATCATAACTGATCGCGCGTCACCTGCCATCACGTTGGGATCGAACATGACGAAATACTCAGTCCCGACCCTCACGACATTGACGCTCTCGGGTGTGAACACCTCGCCCGGCAATTTCGCGTACGCTTCAGCGAGACTCCGGCAGACCGACTCCGTCGATTCGACAACAATCGCTGCGCGGTTTCGCGTTTGAGACCCGAATAATGAATCGACGGGCTGACGTTCTACCCACTCCCTGACTTTTGCCAGCAAAGCGTCTGTTTCAGCGCCGGCAGCACAGATACGTGCACCAAGCTGCACGGGTATCCAGAGTCGCGGAAAACGTTCGACGTGCGCTGCACCGCTCACGAACAAAACGAGGGCGCTGGCGAGAAGAGGCATGTTCATGTGTGGGAACTTATTGCCGGGCCACGGATCCGGGTTGCTGACTTCTCCGCCTCCTCACTGCCGCCCGCCCGATATCTCGAGTTGTTTGCGTTTCTCGAGGGCCTGCCTCGCTGATGTGGCAAGCCGGCGGCACGCGCCGGAATCCACGAGTGATGCTCCGTCGCTACGCGCGATCCGGTTCCACAGATTCGACGCTCCCGGGTGAGGGGTGAGCAGGACATCACACGGGACGCGTTCGAGTTTTGCGAACCCGCTCTCGAAGTCGCTGATTGCGGTGGGGTACGCAGCGCTTTTTGTGTAGAGGAATCCGTCAGCGGACACAGGGGTCTGGCTGTCCGCGTAGACGAAGTCGAGGCACATGCCGGCTTCGCACGACCTCCACGACCAGCTCGTTCCTCCGGAAGTATGTCCGGGCGTCAGGAACGCGATTATCCGCGTAGAGCCTGCCACCAGTGTGTCTCCGTCAGCGAATGCCCTTACGCGCGACACCGCGGGGAACGGGAGTGCGATCGCGTGCTGGGGGTCATCTGTTCCGACGCGTCCTGAGCGAATTACCGGCGCCGATCTAGCGCTCGCCGCAACGACTGCACCCGACATGCGCTGGAGTGCGGCGAGTCCGCCGGCGTGGTCATAATGCGCGTGCGAATTGAGAATCAGCTTTACGTCGCGCATCCGAAATCCAAGCGATGTAATGTTCGAACGAATGAGAGGCGCCGACTCAGGCAGTCCTCCATCTATAAGGACGTGTCCTTCAGGCGATGCTATCAGGATCGCCGCGAGCCCTCGCGTGCCCACATAGTACGTGCTGCCATGCAGGTGATACGGCTTACCCGGCTCATTCCATCCCTTGCATGGCGGACAGTCCGTCTCTGAGTAGGCGGTAGTGTCGGATGGCTGGGCGATCGCCTGTGTTGCGAACGTTGAAAGGAGCAGAAGTGACTGAAGGATTCTCATTTGTCTGTGGTCCAGGTTCTACGTCGGCGGGACCTTCGGTGGTTACCGTTTTGCGCGGCCTTCCACAATTTGTAGCGACTCATTCCAGGCCGCCATGAACTCAGAGCCGACAGCATCGCTGATAACAGATCCAGTAGCAGTCTTTGGCTACATCGCGTTCGTGCTTGCTGTCGTGTTCTGGCTGAGCGGTCTGCCGCAGTTCAAAAGGGTATTCGAGGTTGTTCCGCCAGTCATCTTCGCGTATTTCGTGCCGACTCTTTCCACTGCGGTCGGCATCATTCCGCTGGCGTCGCCGGCGTATGCATGGATGACGCGGTATCTGCTGCTCGTCGCGCTGCTGCTCCTCATGATCGCTGTCGATCTCAAGGGCATTCTCAAGCTCGGGAAGATGGCGACGTTCATGATGCTTGCGGGGACCGTCGGGGTCATGGCCGGCGCAGTCGTCTCCTTCTTTGTGTTCCGGAATTTTCTCCCGCCCGATGCATGGAAGGGTTTTGCCGCGCTGGCCGGGAGCTGGATCGGTGGCACCGCGAACATGGTCGCCATCGCTCAGAGCGTTGGGACGCCGCAGGATGTGCTCGGGCCACTCATAGTCGTGGATACCGTCGTGGGTTACGGGTGGATGGGAGTGCTTCTCTACCTGAGCACATGGCAACGGCGGTACGACGAGCGGACTGGAGCGCGCACAGCGGTCATCGAGGAAACGAATGCGCGACTGGCATCGATCGATGAGAAACGCAGGCCGACCGATCTCCGCGATTTCGCGATGATAATCGGGCTTGGGTTCGGCGGCGCGATTGCCGCATACGCTTTGTCGGGTTCGCTGCCGCCGCTCGGTGAACCGACGATCATCAGCAGGACTACATGGGCGGTGCTGATTGTGGTGACCGGCGGATTACTCATCTCGTTCACTCCGGTGCGGAAGCTCGAGGAGGTCGGTGCATCGCGGGTGGGCTACACGTCGCTATATCTCCTGCTCGGTGCAATCGGCGCACAAGCTGACCTGCGCGCGATTGTCCAGACACCGCTCTACATTGCGGCGGGAGTCTTGTGGATCCTCGTGCACATCGCGGTGATGTTCGCCGCGGCGCGAATCGTTCGCGCACCTCTCTTCTTCATCGCCACCGGGAGCATGGCGAACATCGGTGGCGCAGCGTCGGCTCCTGTCGTGGCTGGAGTTTATCACCCGGCAATGGCGCCGGTAGGACTTCTCATGGCAGTGGCCGGCTACATTCTCGGGATCTACGG
The DNA here is from genome assembly GCA_038203205.1 of Gemmatimonadales bacterium. Taxonomy (GTDB): domain Bacteria; phylum Gemmatimonadota; class Gemmatimonadetes; order Gemmatimonadales; family Gemmatimonadaceae; genus UBA4720. The sequence goes on from JBBREF010000013.1 coordinate 17,787, forward strand.
TGCCCTTGCCTGCGCCTGGATGCTTGGCGCAATGGCGGGCTAGGAGGGCGGACCGCCCCGAAGCTTCAGGAGATACCAGCGGTCGGTCTTGTGGTGACCGGTGTTTCCCATAGGTGCAGCGAGACCCTTGAACCCAAAGCCTTCATACAACCTGATGGCATCGCCCATGTGCTCCAGGGTTTCAAGATACACCTGCGTGTACTTCAGCTCACGCGCGGCGGACAGACATTGCTGAAGCATTCGCTGGCCGAGGCCGATGCCACGCGCTTCGGGAAGGAAATACATCTTCTTGAGCTCGCAGATATTTGGTTTTCCGCCGGCAAGCCGCGCGACCCCGCCTCCGCCGATGATGTCGCCCTGCCTGTCGACTACGTAGTAGCGACTGCGGGGACCTCGATACGACTCGTACATCGTGCGGACCTCCGCGTCTTCGATCGAATAACCTTCGCCGACAGCACCGAATGATCCCATGACGGACACGATGATCGAAGCCATCGCGTCGTTGTCGGCGCGCCTGATTGGCCTGATGATGATGTCCTTCTGCATGCGAACATGCTGGAGTGCGCGCGAATAGGCGACGAGCCCGCGTGTCACGACGGCTGTTTCCTCGGGGCGCATGAGCGAGAGCGCGGCGTCGACCTGGTCCGTTGCCGTATCGTGAAGTCTCCGCAGGGTTTTCGTTCCCGCGGCGGTTACGGTAAGCGGTTTCTTCCGGCGGTCTTTGGCGTCAGTGTTGAACTTGAGCAGCCCACCGTTCACGAGGCTGCTCACGTGCCTGCTGGCTCCGGACAGCTCGAGGTTGAGGATGTCTGCAAGCTCGTTCACGCCAATGAGTGGCCGACTCTCCACTTCGAGCAGGATGTGCGTCTGGGCGTAGGGCAGTCCCGTAGCTTTGTGACGGTCCTGGAGGAAGCCGAATTCGCGGACGAGCCTGCGTCCTGCATCCCGAAGCACGGGGATCTCTGTGCGCATGGTTGCAATTTGCAACTATCTTGCTGCGTTATGCAAGTATTGGTCTGGGGCCGGCAACCTAGGGCCGCATCCCCGGCAACGCTTTTTCCGAGGCGATGAGAAACATGTCATAACCCACCAGGTCACCGGCTACCGGCACCTCGGTTCCATCGCGCAACAACAGGACTGTCGTGAGCCCCCCGTCATCCATGCGGATCGCGTGAACGTCGCTCCACCGAGCCGACGCGATATGCTTGCTGTCATGCCAGACGCCGAAGCCTGCTCCGACTACGACTACCCGCCCGCTCGTATGCTGATTCCTGTCACTCAATCCGTCTCCAGTTGATCCTGATTAGAGGGGTGTCCAGCCCGGAGGAAGTCCTTCGACGAGCAGCATCTGTGTAGCAGCACAACGCTGACGGATTGCCCGTGCAGCGGAATATTCAGGTGAGCTCCACCACGCACGCGCCGCATCCATCGAGTCAAACTCGAGGATCACGAAGCGCTTTGGAGCCCAGTCACCCTCGAGCGCTTCAGTTGCACCGCCGCGGACGATGTATCGGCCGCCATACTGCGCGATCGACGGAGGAGCCAGCTTCTTGTACTCCTCATACGTATCCAGATCGTGGATCTCGATTTCTACGCAAACGTAAGCTGGCATTTTTTACCTGACGTCCGCGCTGTCCTGCTTGTTGTACCTGGTATACGCCTCGAACACGATCGGCGCGAGTATCGTCAGCAGGCGCATGACTTTCTGCGGATCCATTCCGCTCGCCTTCGCTACGTCATTCTGCACGGTAGCCTGGCTGCCACCAAGGATACCGTCGAGAATTCCGCCGCCAGCTTTCCCGCCGAGCATCCCGCCGAGGGTGCCGCCAAGTATCCCTTCGAGTCCGCCCGGCGCTCCAGTACCGGGCTTCTTCGCCGCATTCACTACGTCTCCAAACCCGCCGAACATCGATGGCTGCGCCGCAGGATCACCCACCGCCTGCGCCGCGTCAGGAATCTGAGTGGAGATTCCTCCAGCAAGCAGGGGCACCGATGCGTCGATCGCCTGCTGAGTCTTTGCCGTGTCCTCGCCCAGCTCACCACTGATGCGCTTCACCATATCAGGAGTGATTTCTTTCTTGATGAACTCTATGATGTTGGCCATACGAACTCCTTTACGATTCAGGGCGGGATATCTGCGAACTTTTCACGGTCGTTACCTGTCGGATGAAACACGCTGAAGGCCCGCAACGTCCCCGCCGACGATCACCCCGAGATGCCGGGTAATTGTTTCTATCGGCCAGTCCCACCACGCGATTCGCTCCAGCGCCTCGATTACATCTGGCTCGAAGCGCTGTCGAATCGTCTTAGCCGGGTTACCCCCGACTATGGTGTACGGTGCCACGTCCGAAACTACTACCGATCGCGATGAGATGATTGCCCCATCGCCGATTCTTACTCCAGGCATGACCAACGCCTCGTATCCAAGCCACACGTCATTCCCGATAACGGTGTCACCCTTATACGGAAGATCGCCCTGCCCTGGCATGACCTTCTCCCATCCGTTTCCGAAAATCTGGAACGGATATGTCGAGATGCCTGAAATCTTGTGGTTTGCCCCGTTCATGATGAACCTGACATCGCGAGCTATTGCGCAGAACTTCCCGATAATCAGCTTGTCGCCGATGAAGGGAAAGTGATAGAGCACGTTTCGCTCGAAATTAGTTGAGTCTTCGGGATCGTCGTAATAGGTGTACTCACCGATAACGATGTTCGGGTTTGTGACGAAATTCCTTATGAAAGAGACCTGGGGAAAGCCGGCCATTGGAAATTTCTCGTCAGGGCTCGGTCCGTTCACGTTCACTCTTTGCTCCGGTATTGAGACTGTCAGGTTGCACGCGCACCACGGAGCCCCGCGCCGATTCCCGCAGCACGGCCGGTTGCCCAGGCCCACAGGAAATTGTAGCCACCCACTGGCCCGAACGCATCGAGCACCTCACCGCAGATGAACAGCCCCGGATGACGCCGGCTCTCCATCGACCTCGGATCTATCTCACCGAGGTCTACGCCACCGCCGGTAACTTCTCCTTTTTTGTACCCTTCGTCGCCATTCCATGGAAGCTCGCATGCGACAAGCTGCTCGATAACACGAAGGCGCTCATCGCGACGCATTTCTGCCAGCACGCGCGCGGGATCGCAGTCAGCAAGCGATAAGAGCACGGTGGCGAGCCGGTCAGGAAGATGCGCGCGAACCGCGCCAAGGACAGTCCGCGTGCCATGCGGTTGCAGCACAGTTTCCCATGCGCCCCGATCGAGCGCCGTCCAGTTCACCACCACCCTTGCCGAACCGCTCGAATCAGCCCTCGAGCGTACTGCAACGTGCGAGATGTCGAGCACCGCAGGTCCACTGTACCCGGCGTGGGTAAACAGGAATCCGCCCGTGGACGTTGCCGATCGTGAGCGCTTCTCATCACGCGCGGTGATCGTCACCCTGAGCGATACGCCGCTGAGTGACGCGAAGGGCGAGCTCGCCGCCGTGAGTGGTGTCAACGCGGCGTACGACGGATTCATCTTGTGGCCCAGGCGCGCGAGCTCACGCAGGCCAAGCCCGTCGCTCCCGGTATTCGGAACTGACAGCCCGCCGCTTGCCACGATCAGCGAATCGCATTCGATCGACGGCGCGTCCTGAAAGTCGACCCGCCATCCAGCAGATTCCGGGTGAAAACCCGTAACGGTCCGATCAGTCTGGATTGTCGCGCCATCACGTACCGCGCGAGCCATCAAGCCATCGCGAACGTCGCGAGCCTTGTTCGATACTGGGAACAGCTTGAGCGACTCGGGTTCTTCAGCAAGCGGAATCCCCAGGTCGTTCTCGAAAAACGCGACCTGCTCGGCGAGTGGCCATGAGCGGATGATCTTGCGAAGCGAGTTTACAGACGAGTCAGTGACAAAGCGGGATTCGTCGACGCTCATCGGCAGCACGTTACAGCGTCCGCCGCCGCTTATGAGGATCTTCTTTCCGCCATCACGCGTGCGCTCGATCAGCAGGGTCTCGGCGCCGCTGCGTGCAGCAAAAATCGCGGCCATGGTGCCAGCCGCTCCGGCGCCGATGACGACAACGCGATGCCGCCGAGGAGGCTGGGGACTATCTGCATCCGCAGCCTCCTCCTGACGCGTCACTTCTTGCTTGCTGGCTTTCGTTTGGCGGTCTTCTTCCTGGCTTCGGTCTTCGTCACGAGATGAGTTTTTCCAAGGTCGGGTGCCTTCCCGGTAACGAGTCCCTTCACTACCTCGAAGAGTATTACCGGCGTCGGCTTGTTTACCTCCATGAACATCGCTGATTCAATGTCGACACCTATCAGAACTATCCGCGGGTCGTCGGCACTGCCGTCGTTCTCACCGCCGTCCTCACCCATCCACGCACGCCAGTCGGGTCGATACAGTTCCCGAATCTTCCGCCTGTTCGTCGAGATCTTCGCGGTTCCCGATACCGACACCCACTCGCGCGTGCGGTCTTTGAAGTACGAAACGTTGACGTAAGGGTTGCGTGCGATTTCTGCGAGCTTCGGCGAACCTTCCAGGGTAACGAACCACAGGTCAGCACCGGCAGCTGCGACCTGGTTGGCCATAGGCCGGGAAACAAGTCGACCGTCCCTGCGGCGTGTGGTGAACATCGCCGTTTCCAGCTCTTCGACCATCGTGTAAAAGTCCTTCAGTTTCTTTTTCATGAATCCTCCTTGATGCTGGTCAAGGCAACTCTGGTGCTAGCCCCGCGCAACCAGCAGACCAACGTGCCGTAAGGCTCATGCAAACACGATGTTTTGTGGTGCGTAAAAGATTGGGAATGGTCATCGCCACCTGGGCCTGAGTGACGGAAATTCCCCAGATGAAATTTGCAGATTTCAAGTGGGTCGTGTTTCTCGGGGCGCTGGTGGTCGCCGTCACCGCGACCCGCTCCCCTTCACAATATCTCGGCGCCGCCGCAGAATGGGGGACAATTGCGCCGGGGCGGCGGGCCGACCTGGTGCTGCTGCGCGCAAAATCCGCTGCGCGATATTCGTCAGACACCGTCGATTGAGGGTGTCATGGTTGATGGCCGCTGGATGAATCGAAGTTCGCTCGACTTGATGCTGGCGAAGGCAAAGAGGCAGCTGAGGCCGGAAGGCTTGTAGTCGCGAGGGCGTCTAGTACCGCCTCGATCATCAACGATCGCTGCGAATGCGCGGAGATTTTTGCAAGACGATCTCCCGGCTGAAACCCGTACCATCCGAACTGCGAGTGATTGCCTCCCTCGACCGATACCCACCTCGTGGAGGCGGGGAGCAGATGCCGGTTGGCTTCTACTTCAGACGGGCTTGCAAGTCCATCGCGCGTTCCGACGATCTTGGTCACTGGTTGAACGAGCTTACGGAGGTCGATATCGCGCGGATGTGATGATCCGATGATTATGAGCCCGGCAAGGCCTTTCCTGTTCTCGCCGGCGACCTGCGACGCGACGACAGCGCCCCTCGAATGTCCCGCCACGAGCCACGAATGTGACTGGTGACGGTCGAGTATACGATCGAGTCGCACACGAATCTCAGGATTCTCTGCACCCCCGAATGCACCGCGGCGCGGAAGCTCGACGATGAATGCAGGGAAGCCGGCAGATGCGGCGGATCGGGCGAGGGGTGCGTAAGCGACTGGGTCGACGAGCGCGCCCGGGAAGAAGATCAGCGCGCGATTCGCGGAAGGCCGACCGGTTCCTGGAGTGAACGAGATGATGCCATCGCCGCGCCGTACATCGACCGTCGCGTCAGAAACTGCGGCGGCGCGTGCTTCGCTCGAAGCACGATATGCGATCAGAGACCAGACAACGAATATCGCGGTCGCCGAGAGGCCGAGTGTGATCCAGACCTTTCTTACTCGTGCCCACAGCCGGCGTTTGTCCATCATGTTCAGTGGCATGCCGCAACGGCGACGAGCCACCCGATCGCGAAATGCCTAGGCCGCAACGGCCTTCCTTATCGCGTACTCGAGCAGCCATGTGCCGCTCTTCGGATAAAGTGTCTGGCCGGTCAGCTCGAGACTCGTTCGGACATCTGTGCGCGGCAGCATTGGGATCCCTTTCCCAAGGAGAACGGGGATTATCGCCGGCTCTATCGTGTCGACGCAGCCGAGCTCGAGCAGCGTGCGAAAGAGCTCGCCGCCTCCGAAAAGCCATATGTCCTTCCCAGGCTCGGAGCGAAGCTCGTCTATCGTCTCCTTTATCCTGCCGGAAACGATAGTGATTTCAGGATGATCTTCCTGCTTCATCGTGCGGGAGAATACGACCGTCTTAACATCCGGGTACGATTCCCCGTTTTTCTGCATCACTTCATAAGTCGACCGGCCCATGAGCAGCGTGTCGTACTGGGCGAACATCGCTGCGAAATCGATGTCGGGATCAATGACTATCCAGTCGTAGCCGCCATCTTCGGAAGCAATGAAGCCGTCGAGGCTGCATGCCATCTGGTAGCGAACACGCCTCATCTTGCTCAGCTCGCTTCGGCGGTCCCGAGAAGAATGATCGGGCCGGTCGGGGCAGGTACGCCTGCTTCCGGCTCTTCGGTGACTGCAATCGCCTTGAGCTCTGATGGTTGCAGCGCATACGTGGCAGTAAAAGTTGCAGACCCGTCAGGACCAGGCTTGAACGTGCCAGCCGGAATCTTGTTGTCTGCAGTAACGAGCCACAACTCGTAAGCTCGTCCAGGCTGTAGCGCCGCAAGGCCATGCGCATACATCGTCCACCGATTGGTGGCGCGATCCCAGAACATGCGCGCCGATGGCGCCTGAACCGCGCTCGATGTCAGCTCCACCACGCTCACGCCCGGGCCAGTCATCGCCGCAAGCAGCTCGTCCTTCGCGCGAACCAGGCCGGCCAGGCTATCGGCCACAGCATTCCGCTCGGCAACAACGCCAGACAAAGCTGTTGTCTCGCTGTACTCCTTATAGTATGCGGCTCCGAGCGCCGCGATCAGGAACGTGGCGGCAATCGAATATGTTCTCCAGTTGTTCCCGGTATTCGCAGGCGCGGTTGCAATACTCTTCTCTGCACGTTCGACGAGACTGGCGCGAATTGCGCGGCTACGCTCCGTCGGCAGGACAGCAGTCGAAGTGAGCTCAGGCATTTCCGCGACGACTTCACGCATCGACGCCAGCTCGGCCTGACACTCGCGGCATCCGTCGACGTGGTCGAGTATTGCCCGTTCTTCGCCGGCATCGAGAGCGCCGAGCGCGAGCGAACCGATCTGTGCGAGCGCTTCGTCGTGGGTCATGGAGCTGTTCGTTGTTTCACTCATGAGCTGCTCCTCTCCAGCGGTCCCAGCGTTTCACGCAGCTTCTGCATGCCCAGCCGAATCCGTGTCTTCACCGTGCCCAACGCCTCGCCCGTGGAATCGGCAATCTCGGTTTGTGTAAGGCCACCATAGTATGCCATCTCGAGCACCTGCCGCTGCGCCGTTGGCAGGACGTTGAGCGCGACTGCGACCTTCCTTGCACGCGTTTCCTCATCAAGCTGCTCTTCGATGATCGACGGAGCTGCAAACAGGTCGGCTGGTGCTGAATCGATATCCTCCTCACGCCGGCGTTTCACTGCCTTCAGCCGGTCCAACGCTCTCGAGCGAGCAATGTTGAGTATCCAGGATTTGACCTGGCCTCGCGAAGCGTCGAATCTCGATGCCTGGTTCCACGCCTGCCAGAAACAGTCGTCGACAATTTCTTCGGCATCCTGATCGGACCTGACGATCGCCATCACTGTCGCATACACGTGGGCCGACCACCGGTCATAGAACCGTCCGAGGGCTGCGGATTCACGCGCAGCCATCTGCTTTACCAGACGGATATCGTCGAGTGCTATCTCTCCACCGTCTGATTTGCCCACCGATTGCATGAAGCAACTTAGGTCGTATACCAGCCGTTCGCCAAGCATGACAACGGGCGGGTGAGTGCCGATAGTTCCTGTAATCATCATAATCGGCCTCCGACTTGATGGACACGGTTTAGTCCTGCTCCTACTGGTGTGCCCTCATTACGACCTGATCCCGCCTGCGGATCTCTCCTTCCTGTATCAGTCCCCCCGATCATCAAAAGAGATCCGGTTCTGGCGCCGTGTCGTACCGCCTATGAAGGACTTACCCATTCACAGGCGGAACATATGGACCACAGTTTCTCGAGGCGCGGCGTCACCCGCGCCCTGCTGGCAATCGGAGTAGCGACCAGCCTCGGCGTCGCTGGTGTGATGCTGGCGTCAGATCACCTGGACACCCCCGAAGTCGAGCTCAACCCGCGCATGGACATCAACGATGTCTACGCCTTCCCGGCCGGTAACGGCACGAGCAGTGATCGCATTACGCTCATCATGACGACGTCTTCGCCGATCGTCGGCCAGGCTGCTTCATTCGACCCGAGCCTCCTCTATCAGCTCAAGGTCGACAACACCGGCGACGCGAAAGAGGACCTTGTATTCCAGGTCACATTCGATGGTGGCACAGGCGCCAACCAGCGCTACACTGTTGTCGGCCCCGTTGCTCCGTCGATGAGCGGAACCCCCGCAGGCGGCGGCGTAGTGAATTCACTGATCCCGGGATCAGGCATCAGCGGCACCGTTGGAAGCAATGCGGGTTCCGCAACCGGCGTCCAGGCATTCGCAGGACTTCGCACTGACCCGTTCTTCATCGATCTCGAGCAGTTCTTCAAGATCGTTCCTGACCGTCGGCCTTCGACCGGTCCGCTCTCGGTCCCGCAGACCCAGCAGGCAACATCGTTTCGCACCCCCGGAGTCGACCTGCTTGGCAGCCTCAACGCAAACACGCTCGCCATTGTGATCGAACTTCCGAAAAGCTCACTCGTTTCATCGACAGCTGCAGACGCGAAGTTCGGCGTCTGGGGCACCATCAGCCGATAACGCAACCAAACACAAATGAGGATTTCAATAATGCGTTTCAGAAGCAGAACATCAATCGGCGCGGCGGCGCTCGTACTGGTTGCCGGTATGGCAGCGTGCAGCGATGACGACAACGGCATCACCGGCACCGACACCGACCGTCGCTTCACCCAGATCGAGCGGCTCGGTAATCCGCTGGTCAGCGAAGTGTTTTTTCCAAAGCGCGATCACGGCCTTCACAACACGAAGGGACCTGACGCTGACGCGAGGCCGATGACAGAAGGCGGCACTGACGTTCCCGGACACATCCGGACGTTCCTCGCCCAGTTCGGTAGGTCGGAAGCAATCATCACGACGCTGGGCTCGGTTTTCTCGCAGGACATGCTCCTGGTATTCCCGAATCGCCAGCCTGCAACGGCTGGGTGGCTCTCATGGGCGCTCGCCAACGGTTATGGCGGAAGGATGCTCAAGGACGATGTTGTCGATGCAGGCCTGACTGCGTCGTTCGGCAACCTGCTCGATCCGAACGCTCCGGTGCTCGCGGGGCTCACCTCCGACAACGTTCCAGCATCGGTCCGTACTTTCGCGAACACGTTCCCCTACCTCGCTCCGCCGAAGTAAGGCATGCAAAACGCTCGAAAGACTTTTGTCTTGTCAGCGGCCGCGCTCAGTTTACTACTGGGCGCGGCAGGAGCGACCGCGCTGCGTGCATCAGATTCCGCTGAGGCTCCCGCAGTATCGGCAGAGCTCGCGCAGCGGGATGCCCAGATCGCAGCCTGGACCAACGCTCTCCGTGTCGATCCCTCGAGTGCAATCGCACTTGGTCAGCTCGCGGGCCTGCACCTGCAGCGGGCGAGGGAGGCGGGCGACGATTCAGACTACTCGCGAGCCGAAGATTACGCACGCCGCTCGCTCGCGCTTCGTGTAAATCGAAACGCAAAAAGTTATGTAACACTCGCCACGGCGCTTGTCGCCGAGCATCGCTTCAGTGAGGCGGAAGAAGTAGCTCTCCAGGCTGTCGCTTACGACAGAGGGGTGCCGGAGTACGCTGCACTGGTGGGAGAGATCAAGGTCGAGCTGGGTGACTATGACGGAGCGCGAGCCATCTTCGATTCGCTCTACCGCTTCCGGTCATCGTTGTCGATTGCTCCACGACTCGCGCGCTGGGCGGAGCTGACCGGAAACCCCGAAGGTGCGTACCGGCTGCTGCGCCGGGCAACCGATCAGGCCGGCAAGCGACGTGACATCCCGAAGGAGCAGATCGCATGGTTCCACTACCGGCTCGGCGACCTCGAGTTGCGGCAGGGCCGGTTCAATCGCGCCCGAAAGGAATTCGAGAAAGGACTCGTTGTTGAACCAGCGGACTACAGAATCCTGACAGCTCTTGCACGGTTGTCGCTGCTCGACGGCAATCCCGATGACGCAATCGAATACGCCGAACAATCGCTTTCGATAAAGATGGATCCCGGAACACTCGGCATCCTTGCCGATGCGCACCTCGCGCTCGGCGACAGCGCTTCAGCTGAGGAAAATATCCTCGCGATGGAGATCGCAGTTCGAGGCCAGGCTGGCGCATATCATCGCGCGTGGAGCCTGTTCCTGCTGGACCACAATCGGCGACTCGATGAAGTCCACCGCAACGCGGTTGCCGAGCTCGAGACCCGTAAGGACATCTACGGCTACGATGTGCTGGGCTGGAGTCTCTACCGGCTGGGCAGATACGATGAGGCTGCACTCAACATGAAGAGTGCGATGCAGCTCGGCACGCGCGATCCGATGATTCTGTATCACTCCGGGATGATCGAGTTTGCTCGCGGCAACCGCGAGACCGCCGCGGCGCTGCTCGCGTCCGCGCTCGAGATCAACGAGCGGCTCGACCACCTGCAGTCTCCCGTTGCCAGAGCCACACTGAGGAAACTTAGATGAGCGACTTTTTCACTTTCGGCGAGCTTGGGTTGCGCCACATAGCCGGAATCGGCGCTATGGATCACATCCTGTTCCTGCTCGCGCTTGCGGCGATCTATACGTTCTCGGACTGGCGATCGATCATCTGGGTAGTCACTGCCTTTACGATCGGTCACTCCATCACGCTGGCCGCGGCGGTCTTCGGTTATATGCCACTCAGCCAGCCTGTGGTTGAGTTTTTGATTCCGCTGACGATCGTCGCAACGTGTATTGAGAACATAGTCGTGCGCGACAGGTCACGGGCTCCAATGAAAGGTGCATATCGTCCGGTGTTCGCGGTGCTGTTCGGGCTCGTGCACGGTGCCGGCTTTGGCGGCTATCTGAAGAGCCTGTTCGTCGACAGCGTCGCTGTGCCGCTGCTCGGCTTCAACGTGGGAATCGAGATCGGACAGATCGCCGTGCTGACCGCGATATTTGCGCTGATCCGTCTCGCGGACATGGTGTTGCGCTCATTTACCACCGCGAGTGCTTCGGGAGCAGCCGTCCGCTACCGCGTCGTTGGCGTTTCGGCAGCAGTGATGTTCGTCGCAACAGGATGGGCGCTCGAGCGCGTTCCATGGTAAGACTTTGCCTCACCCTTGCTTTGGCAATTGCGTCTCTCCTGCCATCAAGCGCGGCGGCGCATCCGATTCACATGAGCTTCACGGAGATTCGCATTACGTCGAGCAAGTCGGTCGAATTGTCGGTGCGGGTGTTCACTGACGACTTTTCCGTCGCGGCAGCGCGGCACGCCGGGATCCGACTCGGCGCCGACAGTATCATCGATGCGCGAAGCGGCGCCGCTTACCTGCTCGCAAAGATTCGTGTCAGCGGAAAATCGGGGCCGCCAATACGGCTGATTCCGTGCGGTGTTGCAAGGACGAGCGACATGCTTCGCTACTGCTTCCGCGCAGTACTACCCGCTGCCGGCCCTGTTCGAGTTGCTAATAGTGTCATGAACGAGATGTTCGACGATCAGGTGAACGTTGTGCAGTCGATCACCGGAAAGAAGCGCGCGAGCCGGATGTTCGTGCGAGGGGATGGGTGGAAGGCACTGTAGCTCGACACCGCTCTACGAGAGCAGGATCATTGACGCCAGGACCGAGGTGCTAAGGCCCGGTATTGTCATGGGGCTCTGGCTGCGGCGAAAGATGCTCGTGAACGGCTACCCATTTCCCGCCGCGCTTGTGGAAGATGATCGTCTCGCGCTCGTGCAGCGTAGTCTCACCATCGTTGGTCGAAAGGTCGGTTCGAACATCATGGCTGAAAACCGCAACCTCACCGAAAACCTGAACCCTCTGATTCGTCGAGCTGCAGGACCGGACCCGAAAGCCGGTTTCCTTCTCCCACTTCGCCCACTCCCGCCGATACTCGTCGACGCTGTTGAGACGAGTCGGGGAGGAGTGAAAGACGAACGTTGCCTCCGGCGCGAATAGCGCGAAGTATCGACCTGTGTCGTGGCTCCCGAATGCAGAGACGATCGCCGACGCAGCCGCTCTGACTTCCTGCTCATCCGCCTGAGCCGAAGCGTTCGACGACAATGCGGCCACGGCAACCAGAACAGCTAGTTCGAGTCTCATGTTCCTTCCTGAACGAGCGCGATCACACGAACCGGTCCGCCCGACCCGCCCTCGATTTTCATCGGAAGTGCGATAATCGTTGCGCCCCTCGGAGGAAGTGTCGAGAGACCGGTGAGATTTTCGAGTCCCGGTACGTTGCGGGCCGCGGCTATTCGGTGGACAAGGAAATCCTTCGACTGCCCGTAGTCGATCGAGGCAACATCAGCGCCTAGTACCTTTACCTGGCGATCCTCAACCAGCAGTCGCGCCGCATCCTCACCAAACGATGGAAAATGAAGCTTCGATGCGTCTCCCGGAGTATCGTCGCCGAGGTAGCGCTTCCTGTCCGGCCACCGTTCGCTCCAGCCGGTGCGGAGCAATACGATCGTACCCGCCTCGATTCGGCCATGCTTTCGCTCGAATTCGAGAATATCTTCGCGCGTGAGGCGGTAGTCGGGATTCTGCGCTGCACGCGCCGTGATGTCGATCACGACAGCCGCACCCATGAGCCTGTCGAGCGGAATCTGATCAGTAGTGTGCCCGGCCTCAGCGAAGTGAACGGGCGCATCGAGGTGAGTACCACCGTGTTCCGGCGTGGAGAGCGCGTTGGCCGAGTAGAAGAAGCCGCCCTCCGTCTGGCCGCGCACTAGGCGCTGAAGCTGAAACGTCGACGGTGACGTTGGCCAATAAATCGTCTCGGCATTGAAAGAGTGCGAAAGATCCACGACCCGGGCGGAACGCAGGTCGACCTGCTGGGCAGCCACGAGGCGCGGCGCGGCGATCGCGCCAGCGAGCAGCATTGAATGCAGGAGACGCATCTTTACTCCGGATCTGAAGGTCAGGAAAGATCGCTCGCGCGGGTTGGGCAGTCGATGGCCCCCCGGCCGCCACACAAGTTATAACTTTCGAACATGGCGAAAGACCAGCGCACGATTGCGATTCTCACCGGCGGCGGCGATGTCCCGGGTCTCAACCCTGCGATCAGGGCAATCACTATCCGCGCGCTTCGCGAGGGATATCGCGTTGTCGGCATAAGAAGAGGCTGGGCCGGACTCGTCGACTACAACACGGCAGCGGGCTCTGACAACTCGGAGTGCATCCAGGAGCTCTCTGAATCGATAGTGAATCGAGCCGGTCGCACTGGCGGGACTTTCCTGCATACCTCACGGACTCGACCAAGTCATCTGCCCCGCGCGCGGGTTCCTGAACATCTCACCGGCTATGATGACCCGATCAATGACGTGACGAAGGACGTGATCAGAAACCTCGAGCACATCGGCGTCGATGTACTGATCCCGATAGGCGGCGACGACACGTTGAGTTACGGGAAGCGGTTGCACGATGAGGGCATGCACGTTGTGGCCATCCCGAAGACGATGGACAACGATGTCTACGGTACTGACTACTGCATTGGATTCAGCACCTGCGTCACGCGCACGATCGAGCTCACGCATCGGCTCCGGACATCCGCTGGCTCACACGAGCGGTTTCTCGTGATCGAAGTGTTCGGGAGATACGCCGGCTTTACCGCGCTCCTGCCGACAATGGCGGGAGCGGCAGACAGATGTCTGATACCCGAGCACGATGCTGACTTCGAGCACCTCACCGAGTTGATGACATTCGACCACAACCGGAACCCGAGTAAATACTCGGTGGTTCTGGTGTCTGAGGGCGCGAGCCTCAGGTCGCACGACGGAATGAGCTTCGAGAGCGAGGAGACCGACATGTTCGGGCACCGGAAGCTTGGCGGGATCGGCGACAAGGTAGCCGCAGCGCTCAAGGAGTTCTCGCCGAAATACAACAACGGCCGAAGGATCGATGTCGTGAGTCAGCGTCTCGGCTACCTCGTCCGTTCAGGCGACCCCGATGCACTCGACTCCATCGTGCCAATGGCATTCGGAAATCTCGCGCTCGACCTGATTCTCAAGAAACACTACGGGCGTCTCGTGAGCGTTCATCGCGGCTTCTATGACAGTGTGCCGATCACGAGCGTGACATCGGAGAAGAAGGTCGTCGACGTGAAGAAGTACTACAACACTGAAAGGTTGCGGCCGATTTACGAGTTTGACGGAGCACCGTTGTTCATCATGACGAGCGATTGAGAGAACGCCGCGGCGAAGCCCCCGCCGTTTTCAACCCCTACCACCATTTCGTCTGTCGCCACTCTGTGGCTGGCTCGAGCCAAGCGTTGCAAGCCAGTCGGTCGATGCAAGTCCGGCGACGATCAAGACAACAATTAGAATGCCAATTGCCATGAGCATCCGGCGAAATCCCGCGCGAGACATGTCGTGAACGATTTCAGCGAATCAGGTGAAAACCATCCTGACGACGCAACGCCCAGGTATTCCTTCCCTCGGCATCGATCATCATGTCTTCCTCCAGTGCAATGTTGACGCGCTGCCCATTCCATTCGGGAATTGCCGAGGTAGCCTGGAGCTCAATGGAGAACCACATGGACGGGATGACTTTGGTGTCACCTCGGCCCGGCACCCCTTCCTGACGATCCCATAAACCGATCAGGGGTCCCGCTCCGTGACCGTGCATGCCTATGGCGTGTGTGTACACAGTCCCATCGATTCCTTCGGCGCGCATTCGCTCGAGCGACGAGTGGAGTACTTCGTTGCCCGTGCGGCCGGGCTTTATCTCTCCCATGACTATGTCCTGAAGCCGGTTGCCAATGCTCAGTGCAGCGACGAGACCCGGAGGTGCGGAGCTTTCGCCTTCGCGCAATACGTACCCCATATGCTGCGTATCTGTGTTGAGTCGAAGCGCGACGATGCCAAAGTCGCAGTGCAACACATCGCCACGCTGGATCACCGGATTCGCTCCGATTTCTGCAGCTGATGCGCCTCGCCGCTGAACCTCGACTGACGGCTGAAACCAGCTTCCGAGCCCGAGGTCATTCACGCGCTGGCGCATCCACCATACGACATCGTTGGTTGTCGTCACTCCGGGCGTGATCACGGCGCTGGAGAACGCAGTGCGAATGATCTCCCACGCCTGTGTCTGCATCTCCCTGTAGAATCTTGCCTCTTCAGGCAGTCGCGTTGTGATCAGGTCGAGGGCAAGTCCATCATGGCTGACGAACCGCCTGGTCAGATCTTCACCAAGGAACTCGCGCATGCCCTCCATCTCGCCCGCACTCAGTCCATCGCTGAATGCGAAAACGCGCGATACGTTCACAGCGATCGCTTTCGGATTGCGTTCCTCGATAACATCCTTCAGAGCGAGCCATTGTTCGTCACCCCACAGCTCCGCGGACTGTTCGACGCGCGTGCTCGCCGGGCCTGCCGCCGCCCGAGTCGACCGGACAGCTCTGTACACTCCGCCCTGCGAGCTGCCGCCAAGTGCGATTTTCTCAACCGAGTCGCCCTTCATCGAGAACACATAGATCGTCCGACGGCGCGCCGCGAACGTGGTCGGTGACACCAGTGAGGTGAACACCGGATCCTCATTGTATTCGCGCATCGGAATCACCCACATGTCGACACCGTATTTGCGCATGATGTCGGGCAGTACCGTCGTCAGCCGGGCGGACAGCCAGCGTTGCTGAATTTCCGCCTGCTCGCGAAGGGTTCCAAATGGCCGGTTTGGCGCGACCTGCTGACCGTGGACAGAAGTGCTCACTGCGAGCGAAGCGACGATTGCAAGCAAATAGGCAAATCGTTTTTGGTTCACGTGTGTGCTTCCGGATGGAGGAGACTGGGAGGCCATGATGTCGCGCGGACCAGCACCGCAGTCATGAATATGCCTCGGGTGAGCCCGTCCCGGATGCTTCTGCCGTAGCAGCTTCAGTCGCGTGGTCGCATGCGATCGAGGATCCAGTCCCTCACCAGCTCCTCATAGCCGGGCACGAAGTCACAGCCCGCCTGCATGCCGCCGCCGGGTTGCGCGGCGCAGAGCATATGGTCGGCGCCCGGAAAGACTACCAGTCGCGAGCCGCGCTGACGCCGTGAACGCAGTGCAGGCTCGAGCCGTTCAACGCTTCGTTGCGCGGGCGTGAGGTTGTCGGCGCCGCCGAACACCCCCAGCACGGGGATATCTGCATCGCGCACGAAGGGCACGGGGTCGAAGGGGTGAACCACCGTGAAGAAAGTCAGCTCCGTGCGCGCATTGGCCACAACCCACGCGGAGTCTGGCAAAGTTCCGTCGCGTCGCAGCCCCGCCATTGTCTCCGCGACTTGGCCGAACCATGGCTCCGCGCGCAGCGCGGCGACTTCGCGCACCGCGCGGTCGCGGTCGCGGCCCGTTGCCATGTACTTCCAGAGCGCGTCCCAGACCCCCGTGACGCGTTCGATGGTCGCCTCGGCGGCGCCGCCGTTACGCAGTTGCATCTGTCGGGCAAAAATGTTCTGCTCCCGCCCCGTGACACCCCCGCCGACAATCAGCGCGAGGAAAGCGACAGACGGCTCTCGCGCCGCGGCGCGCGCGACGACCCAACCGCCCTGGCTCCGTCCCCATAGTCCGACGCGCGCACTGTCTACGCGCGCTGTGCGGCGAAGAACTGCATGGACAACCTCGGCGTCCTTGGCGAGCAAGTCGAAGGACTCGCTCTCGCGATAGTTGCCCGTGGACGCTCCGGCGCCCCGCTTGTCGTAGATCGCGACGGCGATGCCGCCTCGCGCGAGAAACTCGGCATGCAGACGATATGGCCACATCGCACGTGTGGCTTGATGGGACCCGTGCACGAGCACGACACCGGGGAATGGACCCGCACCCTCGGGCACGAGCACGGTCGCCGCGAGCGTGTCATCGCCGTTCGCGACGCGCACCTCATGCTCCGTGAATGATGCATACACGCCTTCGTGAGAGGGGCCTCCCCGGGACATCGCAGCCTGTGCACCGATCGACGGGCCGACGACGAGTGCCGCCGCGAGGAGAGCGATCACGCCAAGGCGGCGCTTTTCAACGATTGGATTCGACATGATCCTCCAATCTCGTCGTCTTCATCTCACGACAGATAGAACAGAATTGCGTGGCCTGCGCCGGAGAGAAGAAATGCTCGAAGCGCAGCACGATTGACGCCGGAGGCCGGGCCCGTGTAATTCTTCGTCCATGACGCTGACAACTTTTGAATACGCGTGCCCGTGAACGATAGAACACGCATCACAGGCGTTCTCTCGCCTGTCGTCACGCCGTTCAAGGCCGACCTTTCGCCAGATCCGGAGCGGCTTGCCGGACATTGTCGCTGGCTCAACTCAAATGATGTTGGGCTCGCCGTATTCGGTACCAACTCCGAAGCCAACTCGCTCAGCGTCGAGGAGAAGATCGAGCTCCTTGATTTTCTCGTGAGCGACGGCATTGATCCAGCGCGGATGATGCCTGGCACAGGCTGCTGTGCTCTTCCCGACACCGTACGCCTCACCGCCCATGCAGCACGACACAACTGTGCTGGAGTGTTGATGCTGCCGCCATTCTACTACAAGGCCGTCAGCGACGATGGACTCTTTCGAAGTTTTGCTGAAGTGATCGAACGTGTTGGCGACAGCAGGCTTCGCATTTATCTCTACAACATCCCGCCGGTTTCGCAGGTAGCTATCACGCTTCCCCTTATTGAACGCCTCCTGAAGGCGTATCCCGACACCGTCGCCGGCGCCAAGGATTCTTCAGGTGACTGGGAGAATACCAAAGCCTACATCGACAACTTCGCGCAGCAGGGGTTCGACGTTTTTCCGGGAAGCGAATCTTTCCTGCTTCAGGGCCTGCGCAATGGAGGAGTCGGCTGCATCAGCGCTACGGCAAACGTGAACCCGGGCGCCATAGCGTCACTGGCTGCATCGTGGCAGGCAGTCGATGCTGACACGCAGCAGACGAACCTCAATGTGATTCGCGGAATCTTCGCACGGTTCCCGATGATCCCCGCTCTGAAGGCAGCGATCGCACACTATGGCGGCGATCAAGCCTGGATGACAGTGCGCCCTCCGCTCGTCGACCTGAACGACGAGCAGAAAGCGGCACTCATCAGAGAGCTCGACGCGGCCGGCTTTTCAATGCCCCGGCTCGCCGGAGCGTCATAGGGCAAAGCAGTAGAAGAGGCCTGCACCGCCACTCGAAACCAGCTCGGCCTGACCGCAACCGCGGCTTGCGTGCGCCATGTTCCACGAAGTGTTGCCGCCACCTGAACGGTCATGATGCCCGACGGTTGCGCTGCCAGCGGAGTTGCTCGTCCAGTTGTTGCACGTTGTGGCTGCCGCGCTTCCAAGAACGGCGCGGCCGAACGAATCAGACCCGGTTAGAATGTCATGCTCATTGGGCGTGTCTCCGCGTCCCTTCACCAGCATTCCCTTCTCGTCGAGCGCGTATTCCTTATTGATGCTGTTGCGGTCACGATGGAAATCGCCATGAAGATCTGCAACGTTCCAGGCGATAAGCGCCCCTTTCGCGTTGTACCAGGGTCCCGCTCCGATGCGGTCGCGCGCGTTGATCGGACCTTGACCGGCTGCTGCTGCAGAGCTCAAGTACGCCCGCCATGTACGTGCGCCTGCACCTGCGGCGCGGGCGAGACCCTGACAATGTTCATCGGCACCAGCGAGACCGCCAAGGTTGGCGCCATCTCCCTTCCCTGTGCTTGTGACAAAAAAGCCCATCGGTTGCTGCGGCGCAGGCGATGCCGTCTGCTGACCATCAGCGGCATTTGGCGCGAGCAATCCGGCAACGACGGCGGCACCGATCAAAATCTTCATCTGTAAACTCCTCAGGCATGTGGGGTAGCGGAAATCCGGTCCCGCCAATGACTACTCACCTAGCGCCGGCACGCTGCGATTCCGTCAGTCCACCCGGCGCCCTACGAACCGACGGCCACCTATAGTAATAACTATCGCAGTGACCTTCCCCAACTCGTTCCGCTCAGCCAGCGAGGTCACGCCCTCGGTTACTTTCACTGTGTACTGCCACTCGCCCGTTCGAAAAAGTTCTGCCTCGCCCTGCCCCGGCAGATATGCGAACAGGCGCCCCATGAACAAATAGATCCGCATGCGGGTCGGCGCTCCCATCTCATACTCGCCTACCATCGCAGCCACCTCGCTCTGGCTCGACGGTAACACCGTCGGAGCAACCACCGGCGGAAGTTGCGACGCGAATGGAACCGGGGATACCGGTACGAGTGACGGATTTGCCACCGCAGTGCCGCGGCGGGCGGCAAGGACTGCATCTACTATCGCCCAGGCTCGAGCGCCCGAAATGTTGCGGCCATGGTCGGTGTCTCCACGCTGCACCACCACAATATCAGCATCGGGGACGACGATGACAGCCTGACCACCAGTGCCCGTTCCCGCGAACGACGCGTAGCGCTGGAGCGAAGGGTATCGGTCGCCATAAGAACCAGCTGCATATGTCCACCACATGTAGCCGTAACCACGCCCCTCGCCAAAGTCTGACGCGGGAGCAGTGCTCAGCGCGACCCAGTCGGCTGGCACTACCTGCTTTCCCTTCCACTTGCCTTTCTGAAGATAGAGCTGTCCAAAACGTGCGAGGTCACGCGCCGACATCCGCCAAGTGTGCGCCGGAAATCGCGAGAGGCCCGGTTCCCATGCCAGAAATCCGTCGCCAGTCGTGAAATCCTCCATCCCGATCGGCCTTGCGATGAGGCGGTCGAATCCATCGTACACCGACTGGCCGGTCTTCATCTGGTAGATCGTTTCGGCGGTGTTAAAGTCCCAATTATTGTAGAACCAGAAAGTATCGCGAGCATGCGATCCCCGCGGAGGGCGTGTCGAGTCCTGATCGCTGGGCGCGTAAGCCGCCGGCAGATATACGCCCGATCTGGCGGCGATAATGTCGCGAATGCGCGCCGTCTTCTCAGCCGCCGTCAGCTTCGTCGTATCGTCAATACCGAGGGCGTCCAGCGATTCCTCTAGGTTGATCCGCCCCGCACCAACTGCGATTCCGTAGAGGGAGCTAGTGAGAGACTTCCGCACCGAGTGCAGCTGCAGCTTGCGGTTCACATCCCCCCATGCCGCGAGCACATTGCCGCGGTAGACGATCACAACTGCGCCGGTCCGCAAGCTGTCGGCGACCCGCCGGATCGAATCGAGCGCGGCCGAAGAAAAACCCGCCTCCTCCGGGGTAGAGTACTGGCTCCACGGGTGCTGAGCGAAAACCGGGGCTGCCGCGGCGGCCAGCGATGCGGCAGCAATGAAAGCAGCTCGGCGGATGCGTCTCATGGTTCCTCGTGAGTTGGCGGCTTTTTATGCTTACGATTCGAGCGGAACATTGTTTCGCCTTCCCGGCGCCGTGCGTTGTGTCGAGTATTATCTGAGGCCGGCACTGCTTCGGTTCCAGCGACCGATATGACCGTAGTAGTGTATGAATACGGGGTGCGGGATTTGCAGCGAGCGGCGCTGCCGATTCTCCGGCTTCGATTACTTTTGCCTGATACTATAATGACACTGGTTTCAACTGCCTCCACGTCGGCTCGAGATGCCTCCGCCGGCGAGCAACTCGCCACCCAGCTTCTGAATGGGCTCGGCGGAGAACAACCCGACGCCGTCGTGGTGTTCATATCGCCAGACAACGACTATCAATCCGTATTGAGTGCGCTTCAGCGCCAGTGCACCACAAAGGCGATCATCGGCTGTTCGTCTGCGGGGGAGTTTACGACCGATTCATCGGGCACTAACATGTCATCGGCGTTTGCCATTCAGAATCCGGCTATGCGCTTCAATGCGACGATGACGGTGGATCTCTCTCGCGGGCGTGATATCGCCGCCAGTGAATTGGTGAGCGGGTTCGAGGGGCTGGACACTTCGGACTTCCGGTACCGAACGGCGATTGTTCTCGTCGACGCACTCGCCGGGCTCGCGGAAGACCTCGTCGATCAGCTCACTCTCGCGACTGGCGGGATGTATCAATTTGCCGGTGGCGGCGCGGGAGATAACGGGCTCTTCCAAAAGACTCATGTCTTTTGTGGTACGCGCGTGGCGTCAAATGCTGCGGTTGCTCTCGAAGTGCTGTCCAACAAGCCGGTTGGCATCGGAGCCCGCCATGGCTGGTCCAGCGCGGGGAACGCGTTGCGCGTGACGGATGCTGCGGATGCTTGCGTTCTGTCGATGAACGTATCGCCCGCCGTTGACGCGTTCGAGGACCACGCAATTGCAACGAATCAGCAGTTCGACCGCGCCGACCCTCTGCCTTTCTTTCTGCACAATATTGTCGGCATCAAGGGTGACGATGGCCACAAGCTGCGCGTTCCCCTCGGTGTTAACGCTGACGGCGGGATAGCGTTCGCCGCCGAAGTCCCCCTCGGATCGACGGCGCAGATCATGTCCACTGACGCAAGCTCGGCGGCGGAAGCCGCAGCCGTCGCCGTGACCGATGCCATCGAGCAGGTCGAGCGTGCGGGGGCCGAGCCCAGCGGCGCGCTTTTCTTCGACTGCGTCGCTACGCGGCTCCGTTTGGGCGACAGTTTCAAAGAGGAGCTTGCAGCCGTTCGCAATGCGCTCGGCGATGCCAAGTTTGCCGGCTTCAACTCGTACGGGCAGATCGTACGGGCCGACGGCCAGTTCAGCGGTTTTCACAATTGCACCGCGGTCGTTTGCGTCTTTCCGGATTGATCGGCTGCCCCACATGAATGCGTCCCCGGTCGGGCCGCGTTCTGCGCTCCTGCAGTTTGCGACGGCGCTGGCTATTCCGGAGACCAGGGCAGCCGCAGCGCATGCACTCGCGGGTGAGTTCGGCGGTGACAAGCTCATCTTCTTCGCCCGCGATGCCGAGGTAGATCTCCTGCTGCCCGCACCCGGATTTCCGAAAACAGTTCCGAACGGACGGGTGTGGACCGCATTCCTCGAGGAGGCGGTTCGTCACGGCGTTCTCGCGGGGCAACTTCCGGTAGAGGCCGCAGACCGGCTCGAACCAGTGGTCGCATTTGGCCATGGTCTCGATATCGTGTTCGTCATCACCGGGGCCGATTCGCCGGCGAGTGACGTCGAATGGTTTCGCACGCTACTGCCGATGTTCGCCGCCATTTTCAAGTCGGAGCGCACGGCGGCCGCCGCGGTTGCGAAAGAGTCGCTTGCGCGTGAAAACGCCGCGCGAACATCCATGCTTGCTACTGTAGTTGACCGCACCAGACGTCAGCTCGAGTATGCTCTCGCTGAGTCCCGGGATGCGCGCGCCGAGTTGGAGAGTGCGAATCGACGGCTGCAGCAGCAGGCGGAAGAGCTCGAGACGCAGGCCGAGGAGCTGCAAGCACAAACCGACGAGCTCCAGGATACCATCGAGGAGTTGGCACGCGCGCGTTCGGTTGCCGACTCTGCCAACAAGGCGAAGTCGGAGTTTCTCGCTACGATGAGTCACGAACTGCGCACACCGCTTAACGCGATCGGCGGCCACGTACAGCTGATCGAACTTGGTGTGTACGGACCGATCAATGACGACCAGCGTCAGGCTTTATTCCGTATCGATCGTAGTCAGCGTCATCTTCTCGGCCTGATCAACAACATTCTCAACTTGTCTCGCATCGAAGCGGGGCGCGTTGATTATCGCATCACCGAAGTGAATATCGACGAGGCGCTAGCTGATCTCCGGCCGATGATAGAGCCGCAGTTCAGCGGAAAGGGAATCACATATGAGGCTTGCGACAGCTCGCACGTTCCCGCTGTGCTCGCAGATCGTGACAAGCTCCAGCAAATCCTGCTGAACCTGTTGTCGAACGCCGTGAAATTCACAGATGGAGGAGGTCAGGTCCGACTCGACTGCATTGCCGCCGAGGATGAGCCCGGTCGGAAAGCATTCATCCGTGTTGCTGACAACGGTCAGGGAATTCCGCGCGACAAGCTGGAATCGATCTTTGAGCCGTTTACGCAGGTCGATTCCAGTCACAGTCGCGCCGGTCAGGGCAGCGGACTCGGCCTCGCGATCAGTCGGGATCTTGCGCGTGGCATGGGCGGCGATCTGAGTGCGCAAAGCGAGCCAGGTGTTGGATCTACGTTCACCTTGACGCTGCGGCTTGCCAACTCCGAAGTGCAGTCCCCGTAACCGCGCCGGTTCCGACGACTCACATATTACCAGGCCGCAGTACCCTCCCCGGCGTCCACGGAGCACCGGCGGCCTCCAGATCCGACTCGATCCGCGCGAGTTCACCGACGATCACCGCATCAGCTTCGCGCGCGACGAGTTCGAACTCCGCTCGGGCCAGCGCGACGTTCTCTCGGTGAGTGGCAGTCGGTGCCATGCGCGTGTCAACGTGCCCATAAATTACCTCGCCCAGACGATCCCGCACGCCCGGTGCACTCGCCTCATCCAGTCGCCCGCGCGCAGGGTCACCATTCAGCCGCATCGCGAGATCGGCAAGTCGTTGTGCAAGTGAATCCATGCGGGCGCGCAAAGCAGGCGTTGCTCGTGGAGCCTGCGCGAACGCAACGCGCATGTGGCGCAATCGGTCGCGTGCGCGCTCGAGCTCAGCAGACACGCCATGAACACGTCGCATTAATTCCATTGACGACTGCTGAAAAGCTGCCACCGCTGCGTAGTCCGTTCCCGGCAACGCATTCGCAACCGGCTTGACGGTGAACGACTGGGATTCGCCAATCTTTCGGACTCCTGAGCCGGATATGAGCACCAGCTCCGCCGTATAGCGACCGGGCGCCATCAGCGCGCCGCGAGGATTGGCAGCCCACGGTGGGCGGAAACCCGGAGGGCTCAGATCTACCGGGTCGGGCGGCGGCCCGCGAAGATCCCAGTTCACCCTGTGCACACCCGCGGCTGACGGCGCTTCGATTCGACGAACCGCGCGTCCCGTCGCATCGGTTATCTGGATGAAAAGGTTGGGAAGAGTTTCGTTGGCCTCGGCACGCAAAGTGTCATACCCGGGGAACGGAACGTTACGCCCCGCTTCACGCAGCGATTGTTCCGCACGGCGGCGCGACTGAGCGCCAGTAACCACTGAATCCTTGAGCCAGTAGGTAAACAGCGCACCGTGTGGAGGATTGGGTGCCGTGTAATCATCACTACCCGCCGTCGGGCGCCCGGGTGCCTGCGACACCGCCGCCGGGATAAACCACCATGCGTCGCGTACCGGGAAGAGCCGACCATCACCGACAAGCGCGGAGCCGCTGGCCAGGTCGCGCAGTACCGAGTAGTCGTCCAGGACATAAAAACCCCGGCCGAAAGTCGCGCCGACTATATCGTTGTCCCGCCGGTGAATCTTGATGTCGCGGAAGGGGATTGTCGGCACACCGTTGCTCAGCTTGTGCCAGTTGCGGCCCGCGTTCGGCGACCAGTACATCCCGTTTTCCGCGCCTACGAACATCAAGTCAGCTCGGACGTGGTCCTGCTGGAACGCCCAGACGATCGCTCCCTTAGGGAGGTCGCCGGCAATGGAGCGCCAACTGCGGCCTCGGTCCGTTGTCACGTATACGTAGGGCGTGAAGTCACCAATCTTGTGCGCGTCAGCTACCATATAAAACGTATTCGCGTCAACAAGTGATGCTTCCACCCTGTTTATCAAACTTCGCGGTGGGAGTCCTGGAACCGGCGCACTCCTCGTCCAACTGCGCCCCGCATCGCTGCTGAACTGTACGAGACCATCGTCAGTACCCACGGCCAGCACGCCTGCCGCAACGGGAGACTCGGCCACGGTTGTCACCGTTGCGTACTTCGACATCGCGCCATTGTCGTGAAGGTCGTCAACGCTCCATGTTCGGCCCATGAAGGGCAGTTCATAGCGCAGCGATCCCAGTGTCAGGTCGGGACTTATTGCCCTCCACGAGTTGCCGCGATCGTCGCTCTGCCACAACCGCTGCGACGCGAAGTAGATGCGATTGCCGTCATGCGGACTCACGATGATCGGCGCGTCCCAGTTCCACCGCTCAGGCGCGTCGCCGACCTTCGGCATCGGACGTATGCCGAGCGCCTCATCACTGCGGCGATCGGTTCGGTAGAGATCGCCCTGTTGAGTCATGAGATAGGTGATCTCCGGATCATTGGGATCGAATGCCACTCCGTATCCGTCAGCACCCATTGGGACGTACCAGTCCTGATTGCGGATTCCGTCTCTGTTCAGTGTACGAGATGGACCATGCAGGGTCCCGAGGTCCTGTGCGCCGCCCAGGATATCGTAGAACGGCTCGCGATTATTCAAGGCCACCTTATAGAATTGCGATATCGGCAAGTTCGGGAAGTGACGAAACTCGCGGCCATCGTCGAA
>JBBREF010000014.1:0-40920 GCA_038203205.1 Gemmatimonadales bacterium
AAAAATGTATCCCGTAAGTCCCTCCGCGACGATCTCCGGAATTCCGCCGACATCAGCCCCTATCACCGGTCGTCCCATCTGCATTGCCTGCACTGCAATGTTGCCGAATGCCTCTCTCCAGCGCGAAGGCACGATCATCACTGTCGCGGAATTGATAAGAGCGGGAACGTCGCTGGGCTGAACCCATCCTCTGAAGACAACTGACTCTCCGAGCCCGAGACTTGCTGCCTGCGCTTCAAGCTCGTTGCGCGCGGGACCGTCGCCAGCGATGATGAGCCTGATTCCCGGGAGGCGCGCGCGGTCCATTCGCGCAAAAGCATCGATCGCGATATCGAACCCCTTCTCCCGCACCACGCGACCAAGACAGAGAAGTTGCGGCGGATCGAATGGAAGGGGCGACGGCTCGATCGACGGTTCGTCAATGCTGTTATGAATGACCGATGATCGATTTTCAGTTTCAGGGACGAGTCGTCTTACGTCGCCAAGAATCGCCTCTGAAACTGCGATGGTCCATGCAGCGTGCTGTAGCGTTCGATGGGCCAGCGTGTCGGCCCCGCCCGCCAGGTTCTCGATGCCGATTGGAATGGTGACGACCGTCGGACACGCCTCGCCGCGTTGTGTTTGCCAGTGGAAAAGAACGCTCGGATCTGTAAACATCACATGCACGATGTCGGGTGCAAGTTTCGACTTGAGAGAAGCAACTCGTCTTTTCTCTTTCGCGAAGACATCAAGGCGCCGTGCACTGAGCGCCTCGAGAAACCTGAATCGTGACACCGCAATTCCATTAACTGAGTCGTTGTCCGGAAGCGGGTCGTTTCCGTGTGAGGTTACGACGGCGACGTCATGCCCTCGAGCACTAAGGGCAGTCGCAAGACTGAGGCATCGCACTTCGATTCCACCGATCGACGGCCAGAACAGCTCGGTCCATAAAAGAATTTTCACGCTCGGGCGCCGGCAGTTCGGCGATAGAGCCGCTCGTGGGCATCGGCACACTTCTCGATTGTGAAGTTTTCCGCCGCGCGCTTTCTTCCAGCGTGCCCTAATCGGCGGGCAAGCAAAGAGTCGCCAAGCACTGTCAACATCCTTTCGGCGAGCGCATCGGGATCGTTGACGGGTACCGTGAATCCAGTGCGCGCGTCTTCGACGATTTCGGGTAACCCACCCTGATCCGTGCATATCACCGGCCGGGCCATGTGCATCGCCTCCACTGCAACTATCCCGAAGGGCTCGATACTTCTCGATGGAACAACGAGAAGAGTTGCAGAATTGATTGCTGCGGGGATATCCAGAGGCTGAACCCATCCCCTGAACTCAACGCGATCGGCTATGCGAAGCTCTGCTGCGAAATGCTCGAGACTCTGCCGCTCCGGGCCATCGCCCGCAACGATCATCCTTGCTTCAGGTAAGCGGGCTTGCACCCTCGTGAAAGCATGCAACGCGACGTCTACACCTTTTTTGGCGACGAGTCGCGCAATACAAAGCACGACTGGTGGATCGAACGGAAGTTCCGTCGGCTGGATCGTCGAAGCGGCCACACCATTGTAAATCACCATCGAGCGTTCATTGATTTCGGGAGCGAGCAACCGCGCCTGGCGCAGCATCGCTTCCGAATTAGCAGTAATGAATACGCCGGCAGTGAGTATTCGATGCGTAAGAGTGTCCGACGAGCCCGTTCCCGGGGGAAACGCAGTGTGGATCGACGCAATCGTTGGCGCACTCCAAACACGCTCACTCATCAGATGAAACAGCCCACTCGGTGCAGGAAAGTTGAGATGCACGAGGTGGGGCCTGAACTCTGATTTCATGCGTTTTACGCCGCTCAGCGCCCCTGACCAGACATCCGCACGTCGCAGAGAGAGCGCTTCGTGGAATCGAAAGCGATGAATGGGAATGCCGTCGTGAATCTCGAAATCAGGCAGCGAAGAATCACCGTTGTGGGAAGTGACAACGAGAAATTCGAATCCCCGGCGTACAAGCGCAGGAACGAGATTCGAGGTGAGCACCTCAATCCCGCCGATCGCCGGCCAATACGCATCGGACCAGAGCAGGACTCTTATCTTGTCAGCCATCGCGCTCAATGGTTTCAGAGATGAGCCCCGGTATCCGGTCGAGGTCGCTTCCCAACTCGAGCCTGTAACACTTACTTGCCTTCACAAGACGTACGAGACTCTCAAATCCCTTCATGTCGATGCGACTTGCTGTCATCAGACAGTTGGGTGCAAGCTGCCTGAGAGCCTCGGGCCTGCCTACCTGATACACGGCGGACTCTTCTCCCGGGCACACCGTCGGCAGCATCATGTACTCGAGACGCGCGGCCGGCCGCATTCGATCGGCCGCGAACTCGGCGACCATTACCAGGCTTTTCTGTTGCTCCACTTCCCCACCGCGATGGGCAATCCTGGCGATATCTCCGAAGCGCGCTAAGTGATCGGGCTCGATCCAGGCAGAATTGTAGACGCCGTGACCAGTAAACCCCGCAGCAGACTCCTCCAAGACCACGAGATCCTCGGCCACAAAGTCGAATCCACCGCGAAGACAGGAGAGTGCCGATGTGGATTTTCCCGACCCCCCGGCTCCGACAAAAAGGATCCCGTGCTCGCGCCAGCTGACCAGAGCGCCATGAAACATGTAGAGCCCGAACGACTCTACGATGAGCGGAAGAAGATTGGCGAGCGGCTTTCCCATCTCATACATCGTGACGTGCTGTGCGGACTTAATCCAGCCGATGACCCGGCGCGTTTGCCTGTCGAGACACCACAGTGAGCCCGATTCTATCACTTCATGGCAGACGAATCGCCCATCTTTCGATGCCTGAAAGCGATGCCTGCCGACATCGCTGGAGAATCCGGTTGCGGCTTGAGAGAAAACATCGGGCCGGGCGACATCCGTGACTATCTCGATGTCGATATCCGGTTGCATTGGCCGCAATACAGCCGGCAAATGCGAGAATGCCCGGAAGAAGAGCTCTACAAGTCCCGGGGTCGCGGAGTGGAGCGTAGCCGACAGCCCTGCGAGTGCAAAGCATTGCTCGCTTTGACCCCGCCGGTCACCAGATGCTTCGAGTGATTGAAACGCTGCAGCGGTGGGTTCTCTGATGGTCACTCTTGGGGGCGCGTCCGCGATCTACTTCGCAGGAATTGTTACCGCCACGCTCGTTTGGGGACTTCTGATGGTCCACAGCACATAGGCGCCTGGCTCGAATGTTATGGTCGTGAGCCGGCTGGCACCCGGAGGCACATCGGAGAATCCGCCTCCTGCTGGCTCGAAGGGGTGAGTCGTTCCATCTCTGCGCCGCCAGGTGATCGCTTCGACCGCTGTGCGACCCGGCTTCACTCGTTGAACAGTGAATTCGTGTTCCTTGTCGGTTTGGTTGGTCACCCTGATAGTCTGAGCTCCAGCGCGGAGGGTGCCGGCCAGCGTGACCTGTCCTGTGCCGGTGATCGTTGCGGTGACGTCTCCCGCCGGAAGGGATTGTGCGAGCGACGATGCGGTGCGAACCGTGAGACCCTTGAACATTCCCTTCAACACATGATGCCTGTTCTTGTCTTCGCGGGCCGAGCCGACGTAGCAGACGAGCACATAGTTGCCGGGCTCGAGTATCATCGTGGCGTTCGATGTAAGTGGTGGATCCGCGAACGAGGGCCCTCCGAGGTTTTCCGCCCACGGTTTCCTCTCTCCCTTCAGGTACGACCCGTACCATTCGGCCACGGTGTGTCCGCTGTCAAGGCGCACGACCCAGAGCATGTGGAACGCTCGCGTCGGATCGTTTTGAGCAGAGGCTGGCGCGAGATTTTCCGCGAGGGTCTTCTCGCGGTTGGTCAGGGCGTCGCCAACCTGTCGTAGCACGAACGTTGTAAGTCCAGCCGCGACGGTGTCAGCGGCCTTGATGAAGAACTCGCCCGCTTCCACAGGAATCACCTGACCCGGAAGCTTTCGTTCGTTGTTAGTCGCTTGACCGGCGGCAGTGCTGGTGGTCGATATAAGAAATGCGATTGCAACAGCGAGGGGATGAAGCTTCATATGCCTTCCCGTGAATGACGTCGGCTCGCTCTACTACTATCTCTACTACTATATAGTATACGCTCAGAATCGCATGAGGGCTTCAGCCAGCAAGAAACTCCGCAGGCGATACCGCGACGTCGGGAAAGCGCTCGCGAAGACGCCGATCGCTCGTAACAAGTGGGACTGAAAACGACTTCGCCAGCGACACGTACTCCGCGTCGTACGCTGAGCATCCTGTTGCGGCGACAATTGTCATCACGTCCGCGCTCGACACCTGCATCTCGCCTCCGGACAACATCTCCTCGGCTGCCATCGTGGCATCGATGCAGAGCTCTACTGACAATTCCTTGTTCAGGAGATACTTGCGGAGAACACTGCGAAACTCACTTCGCCATAACGGGGGAACGAGCCATGTGTCCTCCGTCATGGCGATCCGCCTTGCAAGCTCTGTCTCAGGCGTGTTGAGAAAAAACTGCGCAATCAACGTGCAGTCAGCCGTGATCAACGACGACCTGCGTCCCTGGCGGAAATTATTTCGTCTACAGTCGTGTCAATTCCGATCTCAGCCCGCAGGCGATCAGACTCGCGCACGAAACGCCGCGTGTCTGCGTCGTCTCGGGACACGGATCGCTCGAGGCGGTAGATCACCTCGCCGTTCAGGCTACGCCGATGAGCCGCTGCCAATTTCTTAAGCTCTGCAACCAGCACCTCGGGGACGCCCTTTAAAGTGAGATTAGCCAATATGGTACCAGAATGGGGTCATTACGCAATCTAATCAGCTACCGAAACAGCGCAATCAACGGTCCTTACCTCGTGCCAATGCCAGGAACGACGCCGCTCTCAGGTGCAAGGAAAGTCGTGAGGCGGGATGTTTGCGTGTCAGTGCCAGATGATCCTCCTCCTCCACGGCTGGTTACTCGAAGGGTCAGGCAGCAACCTCTGGACCCGCTCCATCATCACTGCACTCGCCCGAAGCGGTGAGGACGTTCACCTCGTCTGCCAGGAAAATCATCCGGACCGCTACGGCGCGATAGCCGAGGCCTACAGGCATCGGCTATCCGGTGACGTCGAGACTCTCTTGCAGCGCGAGACCCCCTATCCGGGAAAATGTTTTCTGCACCAGCCTGAGATCGGCGACACACTCCCCGTCTTCGTCAACGACAAGTACGAGCAGTATGAGCGCGTCATCCCCATGGTCGAGCTTCCTGACGATGAGATCGAGCTCTACATCGAGAGGAATGTGGCGGTCGTTCGGGGGATCGTGCAGAAGTTTCCAATCTCGGGCATCCATGCCAACCATGTCGTGCTCATGGCCACCGTCGCGCAACGAGTTAGCAGGGAAACGGGAATTCCGTATGCCGTAATGCCTCACGGCAGCGGAATCGAGTACGCTGCAAAGAAGGACGAGCGCTTCAGGCGCTACGCCGGCAGCGCCCTCACCGACGCAAAGCGCGTATTCGTCATCGGCAGCGAGATGCGGCAGCGCGTCACGAGTGTGTTCCCGGAGATTCCGGCGATCGAGTCGCGTTTCACTGAGCTTCACCTCGGCGTCGACTCGTCCCAGTTTGAGCCCGTGACACGCGACGACAGAGAAAAGAGCATCGCATCAGTGGCATCCGCGCTCGAGGGCAAACCACGCGGAAAGTCCCGGTTACAAACTGAGACGCTCCTGTACGCCGTTTCAGGAAATCTGGCGAGACAGGAATTGAAGTCGCTTTTCGAGAACGATGCCCGTTACGACGGCAAGCTGCCCGACGCCGACGTCGAGAACAAACTCGCGGAGATCGACTGGAAGAACGATGACGTTCTCCTCTTCACAGGACGCATCATCTCACCCAAGGGAATTCACTGCGTAATCGCAGCACTCCCGCTCATCCTCGAAAAGCGCCCAAGGCTTCGGCTGGTTGTCGTTGGCCACGGCCCGCTCAGGGAACCGATGGAAGCGATGATCGTCGCTCTCCGCACCGGTGATCGAAACCTCTTTCGCAACATCGTCGCATGGGGCAACTGGCTGGAGGGATCTCTCGAAGGGCACGACGCAGCGCCGGATCTCCGTGAGCTTACGAACTTTCTCGAAGCGCGAGTGGCCGATGGAACCGAAGACCACTACTTCGAGACCGCCACCCGCCTCCTCACCAGAGATACGGTGACTTTTACCGGATACCTGACCCACAACGAGCTCCGGCATTTGTTTCCCTGCTGCGACGCCGGCGTCTTTCCCTCGATCGTGCGCGAGGCCGGACCACTAGTCTTCCTCGAAGCACTGGCCTCCGGTTGCTTCCCCATCGGGACCTACTTTGGCGGAATGGCAGCGAGCATCGACTCAGTGTCGCGCGATCTTCCCGCGGAAGTCGGCGAGACCATGAAGCTCAGTCTCACCGACACCGTTGAGGATCTTGTCAGCCAGGTGCCCCGCGCAGTCGAAATCGGCCCTCGCTACAAGGCCGACCTCGCAAAGATTGCCCGCGAACGATACGACTGGTCCAGCGTAGCCAGCACATTACGTAGTGTGCTGGCTGGCTGAACCCCATCAACTGAAGTCGCGGAAACGGTTAGCCTCGGTTGCATCTTGACATAAGCCTTTTGATAGCAAATATGCTATCATACACCATATGATTGCTTCCGAACCTGGCACAATTCTCAAACAGGCCCGAACCGACTCAGGGCTTAGCCAGCGCCAGCTCGCAGAGAGGGCGGGTACGGCCCAGTCGCAGATCGCCCGAACCGAACTGGGAGAGAACAGTCCCGCGTGGGACACTTTGATGCGGCTGCTCCAGGCCGCTGGGTTTACCCTCCGCGTTTCACTTGAACGAATTCCTGTCGTGCATCCGCAGATCCTCGATGACGTAGCGCGAATACTGGCGATGACTCCGCAGCAAAGACTAGAAGAGGTCGCGCAGGTCAGCCGCTTCATCAGCGCCGCCCGGCGTGTCTGAAGTCGCGCCTCTCGATCCCGGCCGCATCATGACGGTACTGAGCGATCACGGAGTGCGCTTCGTACTGATCGGCGCGCTCGCAGCGCGCCTTTACGGATTTCCAAGGCTGACCGCCGATGCCGACATTACTCCGGCGAATGATCTCGGAAACCTGGAGAATCTCGCTGCGGCGCTGCGCCTACTCGACGCACGGATTTTTACTGATTCGATCCCGGAGGGACTTGCCTTCGACTGCACCGCAACGAGGCTGAAGCGCGCCGACATGTGGAACCTCGTGACGTCAGCGGGCCGCATGAATATCGCTTTCGAGCCCGCTGGTACGAAAGGCTACGACGACCTGTCAGCAGGAGCAAACGAGTTCGAGGCGTTTGGAGTGAAGTTCCTCGTCGCTTCTCTTGACGATATCATCCGGTCGAAACAAACCGCCGGACGCGCAAAGGACAGGGAGGACGCAGCCATCCTCCTCGCGATGAAAAACCGGGCTACCAGAATCGGCTAGAGCAAAATCGATTGGTTCAGCGCGGCAGCATCCAGGCATCACTTCAACAAACGCACTACACTATAGAAAGCGTCTTCACAGTCTTTCGCACTAACGTGACTCTTCTTCTCACCCGGTCAGATGTAGCCGCACTTCTCGACTACGACAGCTGCATAGCTGCGGTCGAGGATGCGTTTCGCGCTTCAGCTGCCGGTGGAGTACTCGCCGCATCTGCCGTTGGCACTCATGTCGCAGGCGGCGGCTTCCACGTAAAGACCGCCGGCCTCACCAAAGGCCGCGGCTGTTACGTCACCAAGACCAATGGAAACTTCCCAGGCAATCGAGCTGCGAATGGTTTGCCAACTATTCAGGGTGTCATCAGCCTGCATGACGCGACCGACGGCCGGGTGCTCGCGATCATGGACTCGATGGAAGTGACAACGATTCGAACAGCCGCCGCATCCGCAGTGGCAGCGAAATTCCTCGCTCGCGACAACGCGCGCACGGTACTGATGATCGGCTGCGGTAACCAGGGCCGTAGCCAGCTTCGCGCCTTGCTTCGCGTGCGAGAAATCGAACAGGTGATTGCGTTCGACATGAATCGCTCGCTTGCCGAGTCGTATGCGGTAGATATGAGCGCCGAAACCGGGATGTTGGTGGAAGTCTGCGACGACTACAGATCGAAGACTCGCGACGCTGACATCATCATCACATCTACAACGTCGACAGTAGCACTGCTTCACAACAGCGACGTGTCACCCGGCACGTTCATCGCCGCTGTCGGCGCGGACAGCGATACCAAGCAGGAAATCGCACCCGAACTTCTCGCCTCGGCCACGCTTGTTGTCGACGTACTCGAGCAGTGCGCGACGTTCGGCGACCTCCATCACGCAATCACCGCCGGCGTGATGACCCGTGACGACGTGTATGCCGACCTCGCTGAAATCGTCAGCGGCGCGAAAGCCGGAAGACGCTCGCCGGAGGAGATCATCGTGTTCGACAGCACCGGCACCGCACTGGAAGACGTCGCCGCAGCTGCGTTGGTCTACGAGCGAGCCGTAGCAGCAGGCCATGGTTTGGAGATCGACCTCGGTAATTAACGGCCCTCTGCCTCCTGACAGGGCTGATACCTGACAGCCGATGCTAATTGCTGAGCGCTAGTGCGGCTAAGGCTAACAGCAGGCGAAGCCCGCGCCGTTCTCCGCACTACCAGCTATCTAATGAACAGCGCCCCGTGCGCCATGACCTTGCCTTTCACTCCATTCGGCCAGTTAACGTTTTCGAGACTAACCCCCGCCCTGTTCGATCCCGCATCACGGAATTTCTCGTCCCACGTAATTTTTCCAGTCGCCTGATCCAGCGTTCCGACCATTAACCGCGGGATGCCGTCGCCCTGGTCGGTCGCCACGATACGATTGCTCGCCGGATCACCTGATAACCAATGCGGAAAGAACGTCGTATCGACAGCAATCGAAGCACGCTCTACGGGGTTCGACGGATTCGAGATGTCGAGCGTCACGAACTTGTGCCCGTATGCAACCGGCATCACCATCAGGTTGCCCGAAACATAGGGAACCGAGCAACCGAAACCATCGATCTTCCCGACGCGCTCGATCTTTGGCGCAGCATCGAGGCCGGTGATGGTGTACAGCCCGCAGAAATAGCTGTTGAGAAATGCAGTCTTTCCATCAGCCATGGTTCGCAGCTCGAACGGATACCTGTTGAGCGTGTCACCGGGCGGAGCTGGCACGGCGAGCGTCTTAAGGAGCTCGAGATTCGACAGCCGCCATACCTGCACAACGTGCGCAGTCGACTCGTCGTCCATTGGCGAACTGGTCGTCACCACACGATCGATCTTTGGAAGAGCAGTTATGCCATAAGTCCGGATCTTTCCTTCCGGAAACGCTGCATCCACCGACGATCCGCTCCGCACCAGCTTCCCATCCCTGTCAAACTCGGCGAGCGCGCCTGGATCGCCCGCTGCCTTTCCATCGCCGAACTGAAGCGTCGCGAGCACGTTTCCATTCGGCTGCCGCGCAAACGAGTGCATCACCCTCGCGCCAGGAACTTTTGCCACTCGTCCCGCGACGCGCGGCTTGTCGGGCGTACTGAAGTCGATCACCCATGACTTGTCAGCACCGAAGTCGTTCGCGAAAAATGAAGTAGCATTGTCTGGCGGCGTAAACTCGGTGTGGTGCGGCATGCCCGCCGCGCTGTCCACCGTGAGCACATTCACGAGAGAGCCGTACTTGCTGCTCGCAGGATTCGCGTCGAACACAGCGACCATTCCGATACCAGGCTGATCATGATGACCGCTGGTTGCCCATACATACAGGTAACGGGATGGATCAGCAGCGGTTGAGTTCCTGCAGCCGGCCGAGCCGACGATGACGATTGCGAGCGAAAGGAGTGCGGCTGATTTGCGCAAAGACATTCCGGAAGTGTTTGGCCGCAAGTATGGGTCAAGGTCGGCCCAATCGCAATCGTTACGCTACTTGCGCGCGTCGAAGACCGCCACATTGCCCTGGCGCGCATAGGCGATCATCAGTGCATCGCAGGTAATGAGGACCGCATTACGCCTGCGCGCCTCGGCAACAATGAATCTGTCGCTCAGGTCCTTGTGAGGCCTCTTGTCAGACTTGCGTGTCCATTCGGGAAGCGTTGTGGAATCGAGGGCAAGCGATCCAGTGATCGGGACGACACGAACTCCGGGATACCGCCGCTGATCACGAAGCCACGCGCGAAGGTCTCCGGAGATCAGCAGCTCCCCTTTCTGAATCTTCAGCGCGATCTCCCATACTGAAGCAGCAGAAACGAAGAGCCGCCGTTCAGTAGACGCGGTTTCGATTGCTCTCGCCGCGGCCGCCTTGAATTTTTTTGACCCTGTGCTAGACCACACCCAGATGTGCGTGTCGAGGAGGAGAGGGACGGGTGGGCCGAGGCTAGGTGTCAGCACCTTCGTCCCAGTCTGGGGCGGTCGGCGCGACTATGTCGCCTTTGTCAAACAGCACTCCAGGATTTCGCCCGATGAACCTGGTCCCCGCCTCATCGAGCACCGGCACGAGGCGAGCGACGGGAACGTTGTGTTTTGTGATGACGAACTCAATCCCCTCGTCCCGCACTTCGTCCATCAGTGAGAGGCAATTCGCCTTGAAATCCGCTGCCGACACCACGGTCCCGTGCAAGATCGCAGCACTGTGTACCTCACGAACCCGGTAGCCATCGGTCGGTGTCGCGCGCACCGCCTTGGGCTTTCGCACCAGCTTTTTCACGACAACCTCCAATGACCATTGTTATGGTCATATTACCTTCGTTGCCAGTCCGGATCAACATCCTCTAGGTCCTTCGGTCTCCCGGAAGCGTGCTCGCTCAGCCCTTCGGCCGGATGAATCGTCTAAATCGGGGATCAGCGTGGAGCCCTGCCAATCCAGGGTCTGCATGGAGCTGCAGGAAGTCGGTTGGGTGGAGACGGCTTGGGAGTGAGTCGAGGAGTGCCAGCGCCCCGTCGGAGTCGCCAAGGGCTGAAGCGATCTGAGCCCGGCCAAGGGTCCGCATGCCTGTACCCCTGAGACCCATCGCTCCGGCAACCTTACGCAACGGAACCTGCGCGAGTGAAATGGAAATCCGGCGAGCCTCCGCGCTGTCACCGCGTAATGCAGCCGCGCGACCGAGGTCAGCTCTGTACTCGATATTGGCCGAATCTGCCTTCACCAACTCGGCGAGCAAACGGTAAGCCTGATCGTAGTCGCCGATCATCATGTGAGAGCGCGCGCGGATCAATCGGTACTCCGGCTCCTTCTGTTCTTCATCTGTCCGGACTTCCAGCCAGCGAATCGTGCGCCTCGCGACAGCGCGTGATTCGGCAGGCTTACCGTGGGCGAGCAACTCAGTACTGATGCCGTACATCGTCCAACCTGTCGTAGCCGCACGGATGATCTGCGTTCGGTTTGCTTCTCCAGTCGTTATCGGGCCTCCCGGTACTGCCTCCATCGAGTCCACCATTCGGAGCGCGGCTCGGGCATCTCCGCTACCGGCAAAGCTTCGTCCTTTGTAGTAATGGCCCATCACGGGGCCGGGACTTGCGCGAGCAACGAGGTCCGCGCTTTTCCACTCACCCTTGTAGTCTCCGATCGCGTGCTGCGCATTCACTATCTCGCGCCAGTAGAAGAGGCTCTGCTGCCCCTGCATCCAGCCGAGATCTTCTGCGGGGTCCAGCGTGCCAATAATTCTTGCGGCCTCGGCGGGACGGTTCGCGCGCCTCAGATTGGCGGCTAGTACCCATCTGAAAAGTGGCTGTCCTGGTTCGGTCGCGAGCCGCTGACGGCCCAAGCGAATGACTTGCTCGAAATCTCCGTTACACTGTGCTACCGAGCCTGCAATCCACGCGGCCTCTCTTTCCGAAAGAGGCGGCTGTCGCTTGCCGGTAGCGATCGCGATCGAATCGACAAGGTCGCACCGTCCCGCCTGCGCCGCAGTGATCGCCATTCGCGCGGCGACCTGCAAAAAAGACGAGTCGAGTTGCCCGGCCTTTGCGAAGTACGGCAACGATTCAGAAAATTTGTTACGCCAGTGGAGGTCCTCAGCGATCATGAACTCGCGGTACGCATCGAGTCGTGGGAGGTTCGCCGTCTCCGATACGAAACTGCTCACCCGGATATCGAGCATGGACGCAAGCGCGACCGAGGCGGCCTGGCGCAACGCCTCGATACCGTCGAGCGGCTGGGACACGGTAGCAGGAAATGGCCCGAGACCCCGAATCACTCTGCCGGTCGGGGCATCGATGAGAGTCGCGGCAAAGTGAAGGCTGTCGCCAGAACGATAGAAGGTGCCGGAAACAGCGATCTGCGCGCCATTGCCACGGGCGAGATCCAGTGCCGTGGTCGGCACCCCCGACATCGTACGACCCTGCGAATACAGCACTCCCGGAGCGAGCACGTCCACGCCTGGCATCGATGCCATTCCGCGCGTCATCCAGTCTGCGGCGAGAAGCCCCAGCGCGTTGAGTGCCGTGTCCCCAGTCTGGTTTGCGAACATCGCAACAACGATTCTTCTTCCGTCGACGGAAGCTTCAGGGTCCGAGCGAGTCACCGACCCCGGTACAAGCGCTGCCGCGAGCAGCGCTACAGCGAGAACACCTCCGGCGAGCCACCGTCCCATGCTCGTTTTCGATCGGAAATTCTGCGGCGTCTGACTGACTGCCGGCTTCGTGGGCCCAGCCGGTGCGACATTCTCGTCGAGTGAGAGGTTCCGCGTAGGCGATGCGCGCATCCGGCTTGCGAGTGCACTCACGTCCGGATCTGGATTGGCGCCGAGCTCCTCCCGCAGCAGGTCCTCGTGCATCTGCGCGTGTCGCAGCGCAGCTGCGCGATCACCCACAAGATCGAGTGCCTTCATGATGCCGATCACGCTGCGCGCGCGAAGAGGGTCGACTGCCAGGCATCGCGATGACCAGGTTACCAATTGGTCATGTCGCCGTGCAACTTCCGCCGATCGCGCGAGGCTTTCGAGTGCCTCGATGTACACACGCTGGAGCTCGGCCCGCTCGGCGTCCTGCCACCGGCTGAAGTCCGGTGCCCGATCGATGTGCACGCCGTCGAGAAAAGGTCCTTCATAGAGCTGGACCGCTTTCTCCAGCTCACGCTGAGACACCAGGTCTGTGAAGTCGGCAACGTCACTCGAAACGACGTCTCGATTTAGCTGGAGCTCCGCCGTACCCGCGACGACTTCGGGATGTAACTGCCGGCGGAGCGTGTGCAGCATCTGGTTGAGCGCACCTCGCGCCCTTTCAGTGTCGCTGTCCGGCCACAGCAGGACCATCAGTCGCTCGCGACCAATTCCCTTCCGTCCTGCCCGCGCGAGCACAGCCAGCAGAGCCAGCACTTTCCGCTGTGCGACGATCTCATCCAGCCGGATGCCCTCTTTCTCGAGGGTCAATCCGCCAAAAGTGCGAAGTCTGAGCATGTTCGACCTAATCTGACCCACTTATGACCCGGCGATAACTGGGGTCTGACCGCCTGCTTCTAGATACCACGCCAGACATCGCCTTGCAACACGCACCCGGGCGGATTGCAAGCGACCATATCAAGGGAGAAGCAGACAAATGCGACTGAACCTCACAAACCCGCTCATGGTGCTGACTGTGTCTTCGGCACTCACCCTGATCGCCGCGTGCGCGCCCCCACCAGCCACGAATACTGGACAGTCTGTCGACAAGCTCCTTTCATCCCCGCCACCGACGTTAGTAATGGTCCGCAATCAACAGGCAGCGGACATGAAGGTTTACGTCGTGGCCGGCAGCGCCGAGCACAGGCTGGGCCTGGTCTCGGCGGCGTCGACGGTGACATTCAGGCTTCCCGGTGTGATCCTTACGCCGGCGGACGTTCGGTTGCTTGCCGTGCCCCTTGGCGCCGGCGAATCGCACGCGACGGACCTGGTTACCGTGAACGCCGGCAACTATATGGTGTTCACCATCGGCCAGACGCAGGCCATGTCGAACCTTGTGTGGCGGCGGTGATGCGGATCTCGAATTCCAGGCATCGTTCAGCCACCAACAGCAGTGAGGGTGATGTACTCGACCCACACCGGAACGATGCGGTCGAGCCGAGCCTTCAACGCCTCGGCACTCGCCGGATCGAGTGACGCGTACGGATCGCTCGCGAGACGCTCCTTCATGGCGGGGCCGGCACGAGCCGTGTCGACAGACTGCGGTCCGTCGATTTTCCCCTGGAAATCGAGTGTCGTCATGATCTTGCTGAGAGTTTCGCGCACAATCTTGTAGCGTTCTGGCGACAGGCCGGCCACGGGTGCTGCCGCAGGCATTGTGTTCATTTCGAATCCGGCCTGAATCGCTTCACCGCGCTCCTGCGGGGTCGTCGCCTTGCTCGCCCGTTCTGCTGCTTCACGCACAAGCTGTGTTTCCCGGGCGATTCCCTTTTCGAACCCGTCGAGGTCCGCAGCGGAGAGCTTGACGGGACCCGCGGCCGCTGCGTCGTCGGTGCCGATTGGAGAAATAGTCACTGTCAGCCCGGTGTCTGACACCGTGTGCGAAGTGTCGTCACCGCACGCAGCGGATGTGACAAGCATCGCTACGACGGTTACTCGAAAGATTTTCATAATTCCTCGCCTCCTACGGGTTGGCGCCTATTGTTTCACCGGCCTGAAGTAACGCTCTACCGCAAGCTTGCCCACCTTCACGCCAGCATCCCTCCCTGCATCCGCAGAAAAACGATAGTGCACACCTGCGAGAATGCGGGACTCAGTCACGTCGTCGATGTACTCCTGCGCCGTGTGATACCGCCGCAGCTGCGCCTTATCCATGTCGAGCACGATCGGCGGCAAATTTTTGCCGAATTCAGCATCGATCACCATTCCAACAGCACCGGCAGACAGACAATGGCCGCAGGGATACTCAGGGTGCGCGGGCGTTTGCACGAGGGGCTCCCATGCGACGTCACCGAGGGCTGAGTCGCCGGCGACCATTCCCGCGTTGCGCAGCGCGGTGATCGGGCGCCAGAACCTGTACGCATACTTCCCATCCATCATCGCTACGTACGAGTCAGCCCACGCCATCTCGGCAAGCGCGAGAAAACGCGCATCGTCAACGAGACTTCGACCCGGCAATCCCACGAGCTGACGAAGTACGATGCGCACATCGCGATTCGCCCAGAACTGGCCGATCTCACTCTGGCCGGCGGTGCGCAACTTTGCCTTCTTCCCGCCGATGTCCCGGATCTCAGCGAGGTCGCGGCGCCACGTTTCGCTCGTCAATGCCGGTGGCGGCGCGGACCGCAGCTCGTCCGGCGTCTTCATTACCCAGGGCGCCTGCTTCGAGAACGTTGTTCCGACCAGCCGGATTGTCGGCACATATGCACCGGCGGCTGTCGGACTCATAACGGGATCCCTTAGATCCGCGTTTGAATTCTCTCGAGCCTTCAGCACTGCAGCGGCCGCGAGTTTGCCGACGCTCACGCCGTTCTCACGCGCGACGCTGTCCGTCACGTCAGCCAGCGAAGTCTTGAGCGCGCCGTCGTGCCCCGATGTCTGGTCCGGACAGATCTTCACGAGCACGTCGTGCGCAGCCTGCGCCGCGGCAGCCTCCATCGAGCTTCCTTTCGCTGCGGCAATCTTCGAGACGTAGGGTGTGTACTTGCCGGCGATCGCGTTGATCGCCTCGAACATCGCAACGCTCACCATCGCACCGTCGTCGCCCTGAGGCGTGTCCTCGCATTTGTCAGTCTGCTCCCGCCACTGCAGCAGCACGTTGTTGACAACTCCGGTTGCGCCAAGCAGAGGGGCAAATATGAGGGCGACGACGACCAGCGTAACGTTGCGACCGCGACTGGCGAGCATGGAGTTCTCCGGGTGGTTTGGGGCGAGCGGCCAGAATATCGACTTCGCCAGACTTTCCCGCAAACCCCCGGTTGAAGCGAAAACGCCCACTGATACTGCAACCAATGGGTTCAACTGGCAGCTAATGTCGCGGGCCTAGGGTGTGTAACCCCATCCGGCTATTTTCAGCGGATGGAACGGATTCTGAGCGTCGCCGCATGGGTGCTGACGATACTCGTATTGGTGCTGGGCTTCTTCTACGTTGCCGCGGTCTGGCTCGTTACTGCGCCGTTCGACCGAGGCCGGTACTACGCCGGTCGCGCGTTTCGTCACCTTGCGGTGGCGTCGGTGAAAGTCAATCCGCTGTGGCACTTCGAGACTGACGGGAAGGCACCTCTGAATCCGCGCCTCCCGTATGTCGCCGTTTCCAATCACGAGTCGTACGCGGACATCTTTCTAATCAGCCACTTTCCATGGGAGATGAAGTGGCTGTCGAAGGACACGATCTTCAGGATTCCCGTGATGGGGTGGATGATGCGCATGGCCAACGATATCCCGATCAAGCGCGGCAAGCGCGAGAGCGTAGTGAGTGCAATTCAGGGATGCAGGGACCGGCTCGCAAAGAAGGTGACGGTAATGATTTTTCCTGAAGGAACGCGATCGCCGACTGGCGACATGCTTCCCTTCAAGGATGGTGCGTTTCGACTGGCGATTGACTCCGGTGTGCCTATTCTGCCAATCGCCGTCGCGGGTACGCGCAACTGTATGGCGAAGCACAGCTTCGCATTTCGAAAGGCGCGCGCCAAGGCGCGGGTTCTCGAACCCATCGCGACGGAGAGTATGACGATCAATGACGTGGCCGCCCTTCGCGACCGGACGCGCGAGGCCATCGAACTGGCAAGACGGGAACTCCGGCGCGAACTGGGTATGGAGACCGTCGCCGCCAATGCGGAAACTACATAGAGAGTTGACTGGCGTGCATTCAACGGCCAAGCAGGTTTCCCGGTACCAGTACCGGATAAAACGAGAAGACGTCAGGATCGCCAGGATCCACGCGCATGCGGAGCCAGTGGCTGTTCGGGTCGCCGAACGTTTCTGCGCGTGTGAT
This sequence comes from Gemmatimonadales bacterium, assembly GCA_038203205.1. GTDB lineage: Bacteria > Gemmatimonadota > Gemmatimonadetes > Gemmatimonadales > Gemmatimonadaceae > UBA4720. Next base: position 16,853 of record JBBREF010000014.1, read on the forward strand.
GCGCCCGTAGACGCGGTAAGTGCCGGCTTGCTCGAACGGCTTGTCTACCCGAAAGTAATGCGTATCGCCGTGTACGAGTGCGACTGGTTTGTTGAATTGAAGTGCAAGCTCGAGGAGCGTTGTCGTTACAGACTCAAAGCCATTAGGGCGTGCCGCTCGCACAGCAGTGGTCGGGAGCGGATTCGCGTGGATGAACACCGCGACGCCGAGTGCGTTTGACTGAGACGCTCGGGCAAACGCTTCCTTAAGCCAGACGACATTTGCCCGCGTCCTGCCAGCGTGCTCCGCAGTCGCCACAGAATCGCTGCCCCGGTTGTTGTTGGAGCCGACAACGTTCAGCGTCACGAATAGAACACGTTCCCTGCTCCACATCACGTTCTCCGAATATTCAGCGAACCCGGGCATGGCGCTCTGCCTCCCGACCTCGAAAGTTTTTGCGCCCAGTGTTGGAGCATCAGGAGCAGCGAACCTCGAACGCAGTGCCGCGATTCTGTCGACGGGATCGAATGGTGGCTTGCAGTCGATCCACTCATTGTCGCCGAAGAGATAGACGAGCGGATGCGGGAACGCCGCGAACTCGGTTTTCCGGAGATCGTATATCGAATCGCTGCATTGCCCGGCATATGCGAAGTCGCCGATGTGCACCGCGAAAGCGAGCTTCGCATCACCAAGCGACTTCAGTGCGTTGCGATAGTGAAGCTGTTTCGCTTCCCGCTCAGATTCTTTGGTGACATACGGCATGTCGCCGAAAACTCCGACATCGAATGCGGCGGGGGAGGTCGAAGGATGCTGCCTTGCGGACGCGCACGCGGCGAAACCGAGAGCGGCAGCGGCGATTGCCAACGGATATCCGGATTTTCCCAAGTTTCCCCCGATTTGTTGAGCCGGGCAGTTCTTGCTCCGGCGAACGCTGAGGGTAGGTGGGATAGATTCATCAGTCCAAGTCGAATTTCTTGCTCAATTGAGTGGTATTTCTTATTTATTGAAAATACGGACACGGGAGACCCACATCGAATACAGGCACCTGAAGTTCTTCATTGCGCTCGCTGAAGAGCTGCACTTTACCCGCGCCGCACGAAAGCTCAACGTCGCGCAGCCACACCTCAGCCAGGAGATCAAGCGCCTCGAGGAAGAGCTTGGCGTGCGACTCCTCCTCCGCACGAGCCGCCAGGTTGCACTCACAGAGGCCGGACGCGTCTTCCACGAGAAGGCCGTCAACATCCTCAAGGTCACCGACGAAGCCCGCCGCGCGGCCCAACGGGCAGACAAGGGAGAGACCGGGCGCCTGACCGTCGGCTTTGCCGGCTCGGCGGGCTACGATGTGCTGCCGCGCGCAGTCCGTCAGTTTCGTGCGGCATGGGGCGACGTCGAGATCGTTCTTAGACAGATGCCGACATTCGAGCAGATGAATGCACTCCGCGAAGCGCGCATCGACGTCGGTTTCATGCGCCGCGTCGTCCAGCGCGAGGCTCAGCTCGCCAGCAGAGTCATCAGCCGCGAGCAGCTCGTGATCGCGCTTCCGTCAGGGCACGCGCTCGCTCGCGGTCGTGTCGTCGACTGGAAGGACCTGGCTCATCAGCCATGGATCGTGTTCGACCGCACGCCAAATCCTGGTTTGTTCGGTGACTTCCAGAAAGCGTGCGAGGCGGCGGGATTCGAGCCCGTAATCGCGCAGGAGGCCGGCGAGATACCAACTATGATCAACCTCGTCGCGAGCGGACTCGGTGCAGCGCTCGTTCCCGAGTCGGTCACGAAGGTTCGGCGCGAAGGCGTAGTCTACCGAAAGCTCGAGCCACCGCCGACTAAGAGCCCGCTGGTGATGGCATGGAGGAAGGATACGATCTCGCCTTCGCTCGGAAATTTTCTTCGTGTAATGGAAAGTGTCTGAACAACCTCTGAAAATCCTTTCCCCCGTAGTCAGCGGGGGAGAGGACCCATGCGAGCTAGTTACCGCACTTCAGAGTCACGCGCCCCGCTTCAGCCGGCATATAAACCGCAAGTGCCGAAACCTTGGCATCAGCTGAATTCGAGCCGAGTGCCGCGCCAATAACCTTCGTGGTGGCGCCGGTCTGCTGAAAATCGTTGACGATGATTGCATTCGCGCCAACATCCGCAGCCTTCTTTCGAATCTGGCCTGTGATTTTTCCCTCACTCGCGTAGACCGAGTTCCCTTCTCCGCTGATCCACGCCAGCTCATAGTAGTCGTGCGGTACCTGCGCGCGGCTCGTATACACGTCGACCGCCTCATCACACGTTGCGGCGCGAGCCATGCCGGGGCTCACGTCCACCGTCTGCGTGCGCACACCACACGCAGAAGCTAGCAACGCAAGCGACACCAGCGGCACCGCTACTCTCAGCTTTGTGATCATTCTGCAACTCCTTCTGAATGTGTCGTCGCCTGCATAAGCAGGGCGATCATCAGGTCAGTAGTGCAAGGTTGGGCCCCAAATCACACGCTGCCGACAAGGGTTCGCGCTGACGAGTCGCTGCGGATTAAATTCCGCGATGCCAGCCACCGCTGCCGACACTTCCGACGAACACGCCAACTTTGCGTGTCCGTTGTGCAACGGAACCTCGACGGCGACAAAACACGCGGAACCGGGGCGGGTGTTTCTCCATTGCCCGGAGTGCACCCTGATTTTTTTGCAACCATCTGACAGGTTGCGACCGCTCGAGGAAATACTCCGCTATTTAAACCACGAGAATCACCGGGATGACCCCGGCTACGTTCAATTCCTCGAGCGTCTGGTAATTCCCGTTTGCGAAGTGGTACCAACCGGATCGCGCGGGCTCGATTTCGGATGCGGACCCGCACCAGTAATGGCCGAGCTGCTGACAGCTTCGGGAAGACCGACGACCTCTTACGATCCGCTCTTCCTGCCGGATGAACACGCACTGCACGAACAGTACGATTTCATGACATGCTCGGAAGTGATCGAGCATGCGCACGATCCCGCAGCACTGCTCGCGCGTTTCGGGAAGCTGGTCCGGCCGGGCGGGACCATTGCCATCATGACCAGGTTTTACGGCGTCGATGCGCCATTCGACCAATGGTGGTACCGTCGCGACCCAACTCACGTCTGCTTCTACAGCGAAAACACGATGCGCTGGATCGCCAGCAGGTTCGGCTGGGAAATCACGCTCTCGCCGAATATCGCGATTTTCCGCACATGAAACTTTCGAACATGCTTGCAAGGATTTTGTAAATCCGCGCCGAATTGCGGCCGAACCTTTAAACCATCGGGTGGCACCCCCTGTCTCAGATGAAGCAGCCGGAATCAATCATCTCTGACAAACCCACTCCATGCGCCCGACCCCCTTCGTTGCACTGGCACTGTGCCTGTCCACGACGCTTACGGAAGCCCAGAACAACGTCCCATCCCCAGAACCATCAGCGCGTCAAACACGAGTCGCGCGCGCAGTTCGCGTGTCGTCTACGGTGAAAATTGACGGGAAGCTTGATGAAGCCGGTTGGGGGTCTGCGCCTGCATCAGGCGATTTCACTCAGAGCTGGCCCAAGCCGGGCGAGACGCCATCCCAGAAATCTGAAGTACGTGTCATGTTCGATGACGCCGCGCTTTACGTCGGAGTGCGGATGTTCGACTCGAGACCGGATTCAATCGCTGCCCAGCTTGCACGACGTGACGCATCCGGCATCTACTCGGACTGGGTACATCTCGTCATCGATTCCTACCACGACAGGCGAACCGGCTTCAGGTTCTCAACCAATCCCAGGGCAGTTCAGAAAGACGTACTGCACTCCGATGATCGCAACGAGGACATCAACTGGGACGCAGTCTGGGAAGTCGGGACCAGCATCGACAGTCTAGGCTGGACAGCAGAGTATCGAATCCCTTTCTCCCAGCTGCGGTTCGGAGGCGCATCAAAGGGCGCTGAACGTGTCTGGGGACTGCAAGTGCAGCGTGACATCGCACGGTCAAGCGAGCGGGCATCGTGGTCTCCATGGAAGCCAACTGATCCAGGATACATGTCATTCGCCGGCGACCTGACGGGAATCGTCGACATTCCAATTCCCGAGCGCCTCGAGATAATGCCGTACGTAAGCACCAAGCTCGTGCGAGCTCCCGGTGATAACTCGAATCCCTTTTACAGTCTGAACGATTTCAGCCCGTCTGGCGGCGCCGATCTCAAATACGGGCTTCCGGGTGGACTGACGCTGACGGCAACGGTGAATCCTGATTTCGGTCAGGTGGAAGTTGACCCTGCAGTCGTGAACCTTTCCGCCTTCGAATCGTTCTTCCCGGAGAAAAGGCCCTTCTTCGTCGAAGGAGCCAGCATCTTCAACTTGGGCAGGCTTCGCGGCGGACCAAGCTATGGTCACCAGCAGATATTCTATTCGCGGCGCATCGGGCGGCCTCCGCAGCGATTCGCTGACGGGCTTTACATTGATGCCCCGGATGCCAGCACCATTTACGGCGCTGCAAAAGTCAGCGGCAAAGCCGGTCCCTGGACAGTCGGCATCCTCAATGCGGTCACCGCTCAAGAGAACGCGCGGACGATCGATGCAAATGATGTAGAGGCGACAACCCCCGTCGAACCTCTGACCAACTATTTCGTCTCCCGTATCCGCAGGGACTTCAGGGGCGGACGCACGATCATCAGCGGCGGTGGCACTTCAGTCAGCCGGCACCTCTCGAGTGACCTCTTCGAGAACATTCTCCGCAGCCGCGCGCAGGTTGGCGCAGTCGATTTTGAGCACCAGTGGAAGAACCGCATGTGGGCGCTTACCGGTGCAATTGCCGCCTCATCGATAGGCGGATCGAAGGACGTGATTACCAGCGCACAACGCTCGAGTGCCCGCTACTACCAGCGCCCGGATGCCGATTACCTCGCCGTCGATTCGGACCGGACATCGCTCTCGGGCTATTCGACTTCACTCGGCCTCAACAAATCAGGTGCGTGGTCAATGGGTGCCACGCTCAAGCAGGTGAGTCCCGGATTCGAGGTGAATGATCTCGGCTTCATGGGACGCGTCGATTACCGGAACGTCGGAATCAGCACGAACTACTACCAGGGCAAGCAGGGCAAGCTCTTCCGCGAGTACAGCTTCGGCGCCGGGACGAATCACGCGTGGAATTTCGGCGGCGACAGGATATGGACGAGCATGTACAACTACTTCAATACGACCCTGAACAATCTCTGGAATATCGGCGGCGGAACCGAATTGAATCCAGGCTCATTTGATGACCGCCTGACGCGTGGCGGACCAGTAGCGCGCAGACCAACGAGTTATGGCGCATACCTGTACGGCGGAACGGACTCGAGAAAGCGCGTTTCCTTCAACACGAACTTCAACTACTACCCTGACGTCGAGGGCGGATACAACCGCAATATGTCTGTCGGAGTCGACGTGCGACCCTCGTCGAACGTAACGTTCAGCTTCGCCCCGTCACTTTCGAAGTACCACAGCATCGCACAGTATGTTACGACGACGGCAGATGCATTGGCGGGTTCGACGTTCGGGAAGCGCTACGTGTTTGCCGACCTCTTCCAGAGCACGTTGTCGGCAACGACGCGCGTGTCATGGACGGCAAGTCCGACACTATCCCTGCAGCTCTACGCGCAGCCATTCTCTTCCGCCGGCCGGTATGAGGACTTCAAGGAGCTGTCGGCGCCACGGAAGCTTGCATATGCCGTTTACGGCGAGGCGGGAGCGAGTACTGTCGTCGAGAACGTCAACGGATCGGCGAAGGTCGAGTCGTATACAATCGACCCTGACGGCGCCGGACCGGCTCAGTCGTTTTCGGTAAACAACCCCGACTTCAAGTTCCATTCGCTCCGCGGCAACGCGGTGGTGCGATGGGAGTATCGTCCCGGTTCTGCCCTCTTCTTCGTGTGGCAGCAGTCGCGAAGCGCGTTCCAGCCGTTCGAGGGAGATTTCAACGCCGGACGCGACGTTCGCGAAATTTTCGGACGGCCGAGCAACGTGTTCCTGGTCAAGGCTACCTACTGGCTGGCTCGCTGAACTGCGGCGGCGCGTTCCCCTCTACCCTGGAGAACGCACCGCCTCGAGCGTCATGCCAGAAACGGAGTCACGATGGCGAGCACCTGATCTTTCGTCAGCGGCTCGTCGAAAGCTTCGGTAACCCCTGAGATTCCGCCGTTACCCGTGCCAAGCGCCGTGATGTCGAGACCCGCCTGACTGGCGTTGTCTTCGCCATTGTAGATCCCCTGCGTGAAAGCCGGCAGATCATCACGGCTGTTGCCGCTGATCCAACCCTTTTTCCCGCGCATACGCCTGACCATCGAAGCGTGTCGCGCTTCAACCGAGTGAATCGTCAGTGCTGCTGTCAGTACCGCCTTGTCATTGATCAGGCGGCCGGCCTGCCCCTTGTACGCTCGCACACCGGTGTCCTCGAACGCCTGCGCCAGCACCTGAAACGTTGCATACTGTGCCGCGCCGAAATTGAAGCCCGCGACGTTGCCCTTGGCAGTGAAATCGAAATTGGGCTTCGCGACGGGCGTTGCGCCCTTGCCACTGATGATGCTTCGGAGCGCGGTGACGTGCGTGTTCTCGTGATCGCGGATTGTCGTGAAGACCAGAGCTGCGGACGAGGGAATCATTCCTGCCGCGGCGACGCCTCGGGTATAGAAATCGGCCTCGAGATACTCGAGCGTCAGCGCGAACTGGAGCACATCGAGCACGTCCGAAGGCGCCTGACCATAGACATCCTTGGCGAGTGCGCCGAGCGCAATCGGAACTGATCCGAGCGCCAGCGCCGCCATCAGCTTCGAGCCGGCGGAAGCACCTTTTGCTATCGCATCACGGCGGGAGACGATCGGTGCGACCATCTCGGGATCGAGACCGCCCATGAGTGTGTTCTGTTCCATTTTCATTTCCTCAGCCGTTGTTGTTGGGGCCCTGAACGAAGGCCGGAACCGAACCGGCAAACGCGAGCTTTTCGGTGATGAACCCCTGTGCAGCGATGCTGACCTTTGACGGGGAGAACGCGTCGTCGAACGCCTTCGGCGCAAAAGCAGCCGTGTTAGGCGAGACCAGATCCGCTATTGCCGAGGCGTGCCGCGCCTCGACGGAGACGATTTTTCCAGCGACCAGAAGATTGTTCACGTTGCTGAGGTACTGTGCGGCGCCATTGTATGCAGCGACACCAAGCTCTTCGAACGCGAGGGCAGTGTTGAGAATCGACGTGCGACTGCTGAAGTTGACTCCGTTGTAGACCGGGGACAGGGTAAACCCGTTGCTCGCGCCGAGAACCGTCTTGAGCGCCTCGCGGTGAATCACTTCGTGATTCTTGATGTCGGTAAAGATCGTCTGCTCGCCAGTGCTCAGGCCGGATGCCGTGAAGTTGGCAGCGACGCGCGTGTAGAAGTCAGCTTCGAGCTGTTCCAGGGCATACGCGAACTGGAGAACAGCGGTGTCCCCCTTGGAGAAGTCGATGGTAACGGTTGAACCCGTTCCCGGTCCCGTTATGTCATCATCGTCACCGCAGGCAGTGAGCATGCTCGGGAGGAATACGACCGCTCCTCCGATGCCCATCAGCCTGAGAAAACTGCGTCGTGTACCGGGCTCCCAGAGTTGCGCGGTGTGCGAAAGGACGAGTGGTTCTTTTCGGTCTGGCATGATCCTACCCCCAAATGGTTGTAATTCGCACTACCGCGATGCCGACACGGCTCCGGATAGTAAACAGCTGTCATTGCATACAATGGGCCAATCGCTTGCCTAGGGGATATACGACGCCGATGTATACATCGGATCCATCGGTGAGACCCTGAGTTCATGCAGCGTGGCGGAAGCGGTATATTCTGCCCACCATCACCCATTTCAACTCCTGAGTTAATGCAAATGGACCAGCCGTTGGTTGATCATGGTACTCTGCCGGACCGCACCTACGAGGGGCTTCGGGACCTCATAATCCGCGGCCGCCTCAGAGCTGGTGATCGGGTGCGCGAATCAGAGATGGCGCTGCACTTTCACGTCAGTCGCACACCAATCAGAGAAGCTTTTGCCCAGTTGGTCCACGAGGGTTACCTCACGCCGATTTCCGGCGGACGACGTACCGAGCTCGCAGTTACTCAGCTGACATCTGACAGCGTACGTGAGTTGTGGGGAATGATGGGCGCGCTGGAGGGCTACGCCGTGCAGGCGGTCGCGGAACTTCCGAACGTTCGAAGGCTGATTCTTGTAGCCGATCTCAAACACCTCAACAACGAGCTCATGGACGCGGGTGACCACCGCCCGCGCAACCAGGATCGACTTTTCGAGCTCCAGACCTCGTTTCACGTCCGGTTCGTTTACGAGTCGGCGGGTGAGCGCCTGCGGAACGTTTATGACAGCGTGCGACCACACGTTCAGCGATACGAATGGGTGTACGGGACCCGCAGCAATGCTTCATACGAACCTTCGACATCAGAACACCGCCGGATCATTGCTGCGATACGGAGGGGTGAGCCTGCCGAAGCACGTCACGCCGTTGAGACTCACTGGCGAAATGCCGCCACCCGCACTGCTCGGACCATCGAGGAGATTCCACAAACGCATCCGCGCAGGGCACCGCGGAAGCCTAAATCCTGATAGTTTGAGGGAGATCCCAGCCCGAGGCTAAAGCATGACCGCGCACATCGACACGACCGCCGAATCCCTCGTCGCACTCGAAGACAAGTGGGGCGCTCACAACTATCACCCCCTCGACATAGTCATCGAGCGCGGAGAAGGGCCATGGCTCTTCGACGTCGACGGCAAACGATACCTCGACTGCCTCAGCGCCTACTCGGCCGTGAACCAGGGCCACTGCCACCCGCGCATCCTCGATACGATGCGTTCGCAGGCGGAACGCGTAACACTCACATCGCGCGCATTCCGGAACGACCAGCTGCCGCTCTTCTGCGAGGAGCTGGCGGAATTCTGCGGAATGGATGCTGTGCTGCCGATGAACACCGGCGCCGAGGCCGTCGAGACCGCGATCAAAGCCTCTCGCCGTTGGGGATACCGGACCAAAAAAATACCGACCGACCAGGCAGAGATCATCGTCTGCGACAACAACTTTCACGGAAGAACCACGACAATCGTCGGATTCTCTTCAGAGAAAAGTTATCAGGACGGCTTTGGCCCATTCACGCCGGGATTCGTCTCGGTTCCGTTCGGCGACGTTGCGGCAATCGAAGCAGCGATAACGCCAAACACATGCGCGATCCTTCTCGAGCCAATTCAGTGCGAAGCGGGCATCCTCATTCCGCCCGACGGATACCTCCGGGCGGTTTCCGAGCTTTGCCGCCGCAACAACGTGCTGTTCATCGCTGACGAAATCCAGACGGCCCTCGGCCGTACAGGAAAAGCTTTTGCGTGCGATCACGAAGGGGTTAAGCCCGATGCATACATACTGGGCAAGGCGCTCTCAGGCGGCTTCTACCCAGTGTCGGCATTCGTAACGAGCCGTGAGATCATGGACGTGTTCAGCCCCGGAAGCCACGGCAGCACGTATGGTGGCAACCCGCTGGGCTGCGCGGTCGCGCGAACGGCGCTCGACGTCATCAAGGAAGAGAAGCTCGCTGACCGGTCGGCAGAGCTTGGTGAGTGGTTCATACGTGAACTCAAGTCAATCGACCATCCGAAGATCCGCGAGATCCGCGGGCGCGGGCTCCTTGTCGGAGTCGAGTTGACCGAATCGGCACGCCCATTCTGCGAAGCGCTGATGGAACGCGGTCTGCTTTGCAAGGAAACTCACGACTTCGTCGTCCGCATAGCGCCGCCGCTGGTTGTGACGCGCGAGGATCTCGAGTGGGCTCTTGTCCAGATTCGCGAGACATTTGCGGACATGAACTAGCGGAACGCAAGCCAATGGAGCACTAGTAACAGGTGCCCATGAGCCTGAAGCCGCGACACCGGATCGCGGCAAACCTCGAACGACGCGAGCCACTGCGCCGGTGGATGAGGCACATGCCTCTCCTGACCGGCATCCTGCTAGCGACGCTCGTTGTAATCCCGCTGTGGGCACGCAGGCACACCGAAAAGCTCCGCGAGCAGGTCACTGACGTCGCTCTCCCGACGCGAAATTCTCTGCTCGAAGTCCAGAACGCATTCGCGTCTGAGCTCGCCGCCATCCGCGGATTCGAGCTCACCGCAGACACTCTCTTCCTCGACGACTTCAAGGCTGCGCTCGATAGAGACCGCGAGGCGACGGCGCGCCTGCTCCGCCTCGCTCCTCAACTCGGCCCTGAAGTCGCGACTGCCGTTTCGGAGCTTCACGCGCGAAAGCAGGCCTGGCTCGAAGAACCTCAGGAAGTCCTGGCAGGGACCCGCACGCGCGAACAGCTGATCCGGTCGCTAACCGAAGGTGAACGCAGGGTCAGCGCCGTACTGCGGGCCGCCGATCAGGCGAACGGCGCAGTGATGAAGGCGGAAAGCGCGATGCGCGCGACGGTCGACAGCGACGAGCGATGGGCAACTGCGCTAGTATCCGCGCTCGCTCTCGTCGCACTGCTGGTTATAGTGGTAGTCGGATGGCTCGTCCGCCGTCTCAACGTTCTGGCCGCACAGCTTCGTCAGGGCGTCGAGGAAGAGGCTTCGCTCCACCACGTTGCCGGCACGCTCAACAGTGCGCCAAGCGTCGAGGAGATAGCGCGGCAGGTTGCCGAAGCAGCGATGTTGTGGACCCGCAGCAAGGCAGTGTACATGGAACGCCTCCGCGATGGGCAGGTAGAGCTAATTGGTGCGCCGGAAGGCGACGCGATGGAGTCCGGCGAAGAGCTAAGCGTACTCCGCATTCCGCTCAACCTCGAGGCTGGTCCGTTTGGGGCGCTCCTGCTCATTCCCGACGGTACTGCCGATCGCTTCTCAGATTCCGAAACCGCCTACGCAACTGCGCTGGGAGATCTGGTGTCAGCCGCGCTCGGCAGGGTACTTGTGATCGAGCGCGAGCACAGTGCACGAATGGCGGCCGAAGATGCGTTGCGGTATCGCGATCAGATGCTTCGGGTCGTCTCTCATGACCTGAAGAATCCCCTGCATACGATCGGTATGGTGATGGACCTGATGTCGGCGAATCCGAAAGACGAGAAGGAGCGCGGGCATCACCTTCAGATCGTTCGGCGAACCGTCGACAGCATGAACCGCCTGATCCACGATCTCCTCGATGCCGCACGTGTGCAGTCGGGCCACGCGCTGGCAGTAAGCTTCTGCCCGATAGACCTGCCGGGGCTCCTCGGCGAGATCGACGAGCAGTTCGGGCCGCAGACGCGCAGCAAGAATATCCGCCTCGAGATCCTATCTGATTCGGCGCCTCACACGATAGTTGCCGATCGCGACAGGCTGCTGCAAGTATTCTCGAACCTCATCGGCAATGCGATCAAGTTCACGAGAGAGGGCGGGAAGATTACCGTCGCTGCACAGGCGGAGCTGAACGGGGACATGTGCTTCTCGATAGCCGATACCGGGTCAGGAATTCCGGCTGAGAACCTGCCGCACCTGTTCGAACCGTTCTGGCAGGCGCACGACCGCGCGAGTCTAGGTACGGGGCTCGGACTCTCGATCGCGAGGGGGATCGTCGAGGCTCACGGTGGGGTCATATCGGTGCAAAGCCTTGCCGGCGAAGGCACCACCTTCAGTTTCACGATCCCACAACAGGGCGGGAGAAGCGTTGATGGGAGTGGGGTGAGTTAAACGGCGAGTGGAATGAGGGTCTCTGCCACCGAAAAAGGATGTCCCGGATTTCGTGGTCTTATCCCTTTTTTTTTGCTCTAAGCGACCGCGATCTTGAGCGCGCGACCTTGCCGCTTCCCGGCACCATCGCCGCCGGCCCAGTCTCTCTCGAAGATCGCCACAACCCCGGCAACGATCTTTTTCTCATCGAGAATAACGCCGATCTCACGTCTCCTCTCGAGTGCCGTGCGGCGCAGGCTCTGACTCCCGATAAAAACACGCCGGTCGTCCTGCACTATTGCGCGGACATGCAGACGCTCCGCCGGACTTCGCTCCACCTCGACTCCTTCCAGGTTTGCTTCAACGTTTCCAATCACCCTGACCGCTACCCCCGCCAGTGCGCGACGCTCTATCGCCTTCTGCATGAGCGTGTCAGATAGCCTCGGGTCGTAAATGAGAAGACGCTTCTTTGCGCCGGCGATCAACTCGAGGAGGCATGAGCGCGAGTTGAGTGGACTGACGAGCAGCGTGTCGAGGGTGGGCGTGTAAGTGCGACGCTCAAAGTCAGCCTCGAACAGCGTGATTGCCTCAGCGACCAGGTCGGCTGCCCGCGTGAAAATGCCCAAGCTTCGGCTGTCTTCGATATCCTTGCGCGTGAAGTTGTATCCCAGCACATAGAGCGTCCTGCAGTCGACGATCATCATCTTGCCGTGATAGCGCAGCAGGTCATCGTCGCTCCGGCTCACCGAAGCGCCGATCTTCAGCAGCGCCGACTCTAGCTTCCGCAACGATTTGCTGCCTTCGCTGTTCTCATGCGTAACGAGGGCCCGCACCGATACACCGCGCGATACTGCATCGCTCAGCGCATCGATTACCTCAGGATGCGAAAGCTTGAAGAGATATGTGTCGATACTTTTCCGCGCTTTGCGGATTGCAGTAAGCACGGGTAAGGCCCCGTCATCAGGCTGAACGAGCAGCGTTGTCGACACCTGTCAGCCGGCCATTGTGGTCAGGTCACACTGTAGCCGCCTGATAGCCGCCGGGCGTTTGCCCGCTGCCTCGGTCGGAAGCCATACGCTTCCGTCGTTCGCCAATGCGAGACCTTCACCCTTCGCTTCTTTCATCTGGCCGAGGTCGCTGGTTACAGGTGTGACGTGCTTGTCAGACGAATCCAGGAAGCTGCGCGCGCTAAAGAGATAAATAGTGCGATACGAGCGAATTGCCACCCATTTTCCATCGGGACTCGCTGATCCCGATGTTATCCGGTCATCCGCGGACTTCGGCGCGGGCAGGACTTCACGAATCTTCTCGAGCGTCACGGCGCCGCCGGTTCCGGCACCCTTCGGCCATTTGTACAGCTCAATCGCGCCCTTTCTGCCTTTCGTGACGATATAAATATCGCCTGCGTGAATGAACATCGCTTCAGCGTCGCGGGGTCCGTCAGGATAGCGGGCCGTCACCGCGCGGGATGGCGACACGGCAGATGCCCCCGCCGATGGCTCGCTCACCTGGTACACGCTGATGGAACTGCGCCTTGCGTTGTTGTCGCCGATGTCAGCGATGAACAAGCAGTCCTGTCGCTCTTTCATTGTCGTCCGGGGACCATCTGTGCTTTCTGTATAACAACGCAGTATGGCCCAGGACAAGCTGAACCCGAACATTCGAGTCCCCACCGGTATTCGAGTGAGACTCACACCACTCAGCAGTTCCTCATCTAACTCCCGTCAACGCTTTTCCCGTAGTGCTCAGTTCAACTTTATCAGAGATACGCTGCCGTTTCCGGTCGACATCGTGATGCGCCTCCCGCCCTCGCCGATCGTTCCCTCGATCCTGCGACCCGAGAATCGCCCGGGCAACGTCATCGGGAAATCGGTGCTGAAATTCCGAAGGTTGACGTTCGCGACAACGTCTGCCGAGAGGTTGGCAGGTAGTCTCAACTCGATTGAGCCGTTGCCGGTGCTGAACCGCATGTCACCTGAACTCAGTTCGTCCATTCGCACATCGATGCGGCCGTTGCCTGTTGAAGCCGATACCGGGCCAAGCGTTGTGCCGACAATCAAGTCACCGTTGCCGCTGCTGGCCGTGACCTGGCCTCGCGCGTTGCTCACTTCGACGTCACCGTTGCCCGTGCTGGCCGAGACCCTCCCGCCCGAACCAAGCACCCTGACTTCGCCATTGCCCGAGCTTGCACTCACTTCGTTGCCTGCACCGCTGACATTTACATCACCGTTGCCGCTGGACGCGGAGATTTTTACCCCTTTCGGGAGCTCGACCGTGAAGTTGATCGAGGCGAGGTCTCCGCCATTGCGGCGCCATCTCGACTGATACCCATCCTCGTCGCATCGGGTAGTGTGCGGATAGATCGCGCAGATCGTGACGTTAGACCCGTCACGCTTTACCTCGAAGGTGATGTTATCGGTACTTCCGCGACTGCTTCCGCGGACCGCGGTTACGACGGCTGTCGCACCCGTCGACTCACGAACCTGGATGTTGCCTTTCATCGTGCGGATGCGGAGCCAGGATCCGCTGGCGACCTGGTCGCTGAACACACGCTTCGGAGATGAGAGATCGTCCTGCGCGAGAACCGCGGCAGGAATCAGTGAAAAGAGGGCCAGCACTGCTGCGTTATGGCGACGCATCTTGAGCTCCATGGGAGATTGGTGTTCAGGCGAGGTCAGACACTGGCATGAACCCGATGGTTTGAACCCTTCTCCCTACGGTTTTAACCGCTGCCGGTTTCCGTGACCGATCCTCAGATGGTGAGCCGATCCACATGTTTGCGCACGATCCCGTAGCATTCACACGATGCCCCTTCAAGGCCGGCCCTGTCGAGCACTGTGATGTTTCCGCGGCTGTATCGAATGAGCCCGGCCTTCTGGAGAATGCCGGCGGCGACGGTGACGCCAGCCCGGCGGACACCCAGCATGTACGCCAGGAACTGATGGGTCAGGGGAAACGTGAGCAAGTCGCCAACGCGATCGTGTGTCATCAGGAGCCATCGAGCACAGCGTTCCTCGACCGAATGTGCGCGATTACACGCGGCCGTCTGAGCAACCTGGATGAGGTATGATTGCGCGTAATGGTTGATTACCCTGCGGAATTCGGGACTCTCGTCTGCCAGGCTGGTAAACGTTGCAGCATCCACACGCTTGCCAAGACCCGGCACCTGGATGAACGTGCGGCTTGGTATCCCCACCCCGGGGTCGAAGTAGACGCCAAGTCCCACGACTCCTTCGTTGCCGACGGTACCGACTTCCACTGTTCCGCCGGAAATCCGGTTGGTGATCGATGCGACGCCAGACTCGAGGAAAAAGACGTGGGCAAACGGCTCGTCTTCGGCCGCGAGAACGTCGCCTACCCTGAATTCGATTGATTCGAGATGAGGGGCGAGTCGCTCGTAATCCTTGCGAACGAGCGCACGAAGTAACCTGTTGACCTCAGACTTCTGGTCCGGGTAATCCATGGACCCTCCCGGGTCGCCGTAGTTGGGATAACCCAAACAGACGGCAGGGAGAGGCAAACGACTGATTTGACCCGTGTCGAGAGTTGGACGCGCCGACGAACGGCGCTCACACAGTTAAGCTAGCGGGATGCGCCAGTCGGCGCGGAGTTATTACGGCAGCGTACAGGCGACTGTGTACGTGGGCGTACACTGCCGGCCAGACTTTCAAGACTTACGTGGCAACGCTCGATGATCTAACCCGGCAGCACAACGAGCACCGGGCAAGGCGAAGAAAGCAGCACGCTCTCGGCAACACTACCGAACAGCAACTGGCTCGCGGCACCGACGCCGCGGCTCCCGATCACAATAAGCTCACTTCCAAGCGACCGCCCCTCCTCGATTATCGACTCGGCAGGACGCGAGCTCGTGCGCGTAATACGCGGCTCCATCGCCGCTATGCCGGAAACCTTGCCGATCTCTGTATCGATCCACGAATCCTCATCAGGAGCTTTCTCCACTCCGGCCGCGTGGACTACTGTTGCCTTCGCGGAAAACTGCTGCGTAAGAAATGCGCCCCACCTGATTACCTGCGAAGTCGCATCGCTCTCATCGACTGCCACGAGAAGTTTCTGCGGTGACCCTTCGCGAACGCCAGCTACCAGAAGTACCGGGATCCGGGACTTGCGAAGTATCCGCTGAGCTGTGACTCCGATTCGCGCCCAGCCTGATGACATGAGGTCCTGTCGGCCAACGACGATCACGTCGGCATCAACACTTCCCGCAAGCTGAACCAGCTCGTCGTGGGGAATGCCGACGCGAATCTCCGAGCGCGCGCGACCCGGAGCGACGGCATCGCAAAGCTCCGAAAGCCGCTTCTCTGCATCGACATGAACATTGCCGACTATCGTCTCCATGGACGGATAGCGCATGACATTCGATCGCGTTGCTGGTGGAGGCTCGATCACGTGAGCGAGGATGATCTCGGCTTCGGGCGCGAACGAGCTCGCCGCCCAGCGCGCCGCTACAAGCGAAGGCTCGGCGAAATCCACGGAAACGAGAACGCGGTCGAGCCGCGGCTTGGTTGGGCCTGCCATCACTTATCTCCTGGTTGCAGCCTCACTAATACACATCCTCCCACCGTTTCGACAGGCGCCCGGCGGAATCGATGACACCGACCATCGAATACGTCTGCACGAAGTTGCCCCACTGTTCTCCGCTCTCTGTATCTATGTCTTCAGCGAACAATCCGTGTTTGTTCCGACAGGCGAGAATGTTATCGAACAGCTTCCTCGCCTCATCCATTCGCCCGATCGCGGCAAGCGCATTGATGTACCAGAACGTGCAGACGAGGAATGCATTCTGGGGGACGCCGAAGTCATCCTCCTCAGAATATCTGTGGACGAAGTCGCCGTGTCGAAGATCGCGCTCGATGGCGGCAACGGTTCCCAGGAACCGTGGATCATCGGCGGCGAGGAATCCGACATCGTTCAGGCGGAGAAGGCTCGCGTCGAGCGTCTCTCCATCCATCGATGCGACGAAGCTGTTGAGGCGTTCGTTCCATGACCGCTCAAGGATGACTTCGCGCATCGCGTCCGCCGTCGAACGCCAGAATTCCGCTCGATCTGCGAGGCCAATGTGCGATGCGATTCGGGAAAGCCGGTCACAGCCCGCCCAGCACATGACGCTGGAGAAAGTGTGCACGCGCTGGACACCCCGAAGCTCCCAGATACCTGCGTCGGGTTTGTCGTAGAGAGATGCTGCGATGGTTCCGAGCACCTCGAGCCGTTCGAACAAGGCGGCATCGCCGCGCTGAATGAGGCGCTGGTCGAAGAAAATGTGGGGCGCTGCGAGAATTGCCGCCCCGTACACATCGTGCTGCACCTGGTGATAAGCCTGATTCCCAATCCGCACCGGCCCCAGACCGCGATAACCATCGAGGTGCTCGGCCACTGTTTCTTCAGGAACTGCCAGGCCTGCGATCGAGTAGAGCGGCTTCAATCGATGATCGTCAACGCCGGCAATGATGTTCAGGGTGAAGCCAAGGTAGCGCTCCATGATGCGCGTTGCGCCGAGTTGATTCAAGGCGTTCACGACGAAATACGCATCCCTCAACCAGCAGTATCGATAGTCCCAATTGCGCCCGGTGCCGGGAGCTTCGGGGATCGAGGTTGTCATCGCAGCGATGATCGCGCCCGTGTCCTCATATACGTTGAGCTTGAGCGCGATTGCAGCGCGGATCACCGCATCCTGCCACTCGAACGGAATGCCTAAGGCGCGTACCCACGTGCGCCAGTAGTCTATCGTTTCTTCGAGCATGTGCCTTCCAAGCTCGACCACACCTTCATTTACGGTTTCGTCGGGCCCGAGAAGCACAGTGACCGGGTGGTCCAGGAAAAACGCAGCCTCCTCGAGAATAGCGGTCATTCCTGCGTTGCTGGTGACTCTCAGGGTAGCCTGGTCGCCGAGGTAGGTGACGTGGTTGCTTCCACGCTTCATTGTCATACGCGCCCGGCCGTAGCCCTGCGCCGGACGAAGACTGATTCTGACGCGCGGGTTTCCCGAAAGGCGGCGAAGCTGCCTGACGAGCATCATCGGCACGAACATCCTCCCGTACTGCCGGTATCGCGGCGCGAAGTCAGTGATCTCGACGCAACCGCCGGACGAGTCGTATACGCGCGTGCACAACACGGGAGTGTTGACCATGTACTCCTGTTCCGTTCGAACGGCGTCGACGATCTCGATTCCGAAGTATCCGAATTCGCTTTCTGCCTGTGACTCGCTGCGCAGCAGTGAGCAGAATGTCGGATCGCCGTCGAATCGCGGAAAGCAGCACCAGGATATCCGTGCGTTGCCATCGACCAGCGCGCCGATGGTCCCGTTTCCTATGAGTGCAAGATCCTGAAGACTACTCATCGAGTGCTTCCTGAAGCCGAGCGCACCCCATCGCCTAGCCACTGTATCAGCGCACCGACATCGTTCAGTCTCCAGGTCGCGCTGGTTCTCCCTCTGCCGATCTTTATCGAGTGGCCTTCGAGTTCGTTCACCACCTCGAACCCGAACTCGTCGGTCGCATCGTCGCCGACGAATACCGGTGTGCGTCCGGAGAACGGCGACTCGCGCATGAGCTCCCTGATTGCAACTCCCTTGTCCTTACCGGCAGGCTTCAGCTCCACAACCCGCTTGCCCTTCTGGATTACGAAGTCGGGCACATATTCGGCGCGAAGCGATCGCATCATCCTGTGAGCGTAGCCCGCGAGTTTTGGAGCATTTCGATAGTGCAAAGCAATTGAGAGTCCCTTGTATTCTGCCATCAATCCCTCGTGTCTCCCGACTGCGTCGAGAAGGTGCGATCGAACCCTGGTGAGATTGTCAGAGCGAACCGGATGGGTGAGCAAAGTCCCGTCAGCGAGTCGTACCTCGAGTCCGTGCTGTCCGGCGATCGCGGTTCCGGGCATTGGCAACATCCGGTCGACATCGGCGATCGCCCTGCCCGTAATGAGGCCGACGGCGCCGCCTGAGAGTTCGTGCAATTCTGCAAGCATTCGAGGGACCTCGCTCTTCACGACGATTCCGTCGGGGGAATCGGCGAGTTCCACGAGGGTGCCGTCGATATCGAAGAACCACGCCCAATCCATGTCGGGATGTGGCGGCCCGCTTTTTTTTGCGCGCGCGGCGGCACCACGCCGCAGTTTAGTCGGCTGATGCACTCTTCGTTCGTCGCGGAACCTCAGTTGCAGAACCAGGCCACGAGGCTGGCGCAGGCGATCGCTCAAGAATCTTGCCACGCCGACGCATCTCCGCGGCGTCGATCAACATCCTGCCTGCCCATCGATACACGTTGAACTCGCTGACCAGCCCGCGCATCAGCCGCATGCGGGCACGCTGCAGCTGCCTTGGCATCGTGAGTGCAACGTGCAGGGCGTCCGCGCACTGTTCGACGTCATACGGATTCACGACCAGAGCTTCGGGAAGCTCGCGGGCGGCACCGGTAAACTGGCTCAGGACGAGTACGCCTGCTTCATCATCACGCGCGGCGACGAACTCCTTGGCTACGAGATTCATTCCATCATGAAGGCTGCTTACGAAGCAGACATCGGCTGCTCGATAGTAGGCATACACCTCGTGGGGTTCATGGTGCTGCACGAGCAATATGATGGCAGGATTCGCACCGTCGGAAAAACGCGCATTGATGCGGGTGACCAATGACCTGACGCGCTGCTCATAAGCCTGATAGTCTTCGATGCTTGCCCGTGTCGGTGCGGCGATCTGGATGAACGTGAATCGTCCGATCCAGGCGGGTTGCAGCTCGAACAGGCGCTCGACTGCTCGCAGGCGCTCTTCGATCCCTTTCGTATAATCGAGGCGGTCGACACCGATGCCTATTGCCTGATCCATCGGCAGGTGGTGCCGCTGGCGAATCGTTTCACGGCACTGCTCTACGGGTATCTCCACCAATTCCGGTTCTGGTGGCCAGTCGATGGAAATCGGGTACCGCTTGACTGCCGTAGTCTGCTCGCGGTGCGACACACTGAATGTCTCGCGGTCTACTCTGGCTTCGACGAATCTGTCGACGGTGTCCACGAAATTGTTGCAGTGAAACTGTGTGTGAAAGCCGAGTATGCTCGACCCCAGCAGGCCGTCGAGTAGCTGGTCGCGCCAGGGGCAGATTCCGAATGCCTCCGGGTTTGGCCACGGAATGTGCCAGAAGGTAATGATGGTCGCGGCAGGCATCATCTCCCTGATCATGCGTGGCAGGAGAGCAAGGTGATAATCCTGTACGAGAACGATCGGGTCCGGGCTCCGGCTTTCTTCACGCACGGCTCTCGCGAACTTCTGGTTCACCCGCTCGTATTCCTTCCAGTCTGATGCGCGGAAGGTCGGTCTTACATGAGCGATGTGGCAAAGCGGCCATAAGCCCTCGTTCGCGAAACCGTAGTAGTACCCGGCTTCCTCCTCGCGCGACAGCCATACACGGCGCAGTGAATATGCAGGATCGTCCACGGGTACTGCGATGCGGTCATCGTCGTCAACGACGAGCTTGTCCGCCGAACCGCTGCCATGCGCGATCCATGTTCCCGAGCAGGCCCGCATTATTGGTTCGACTGCGGTGACCAGTCCGCTCGCGGGGCGTTGCACGCCTATGCTGTCGCCCTGCCTCACGTGGATGTACGGTTCGCGGTTCGAGACGATGATCACCTGCTGGCCGCGCAGCTCGCGATCGAGTATTTCCCGCAGTGTCCCGCCGCTCCATGTGAGCTGCTCTTCGTCCCTGAACCGGTTCTCGGCCTCGAGATCCCTGATGAGCGCGCGCAAGTCGTTTGCGATTGGCTGCAGCTCGCCGCTTTCGGGCTCCGCGCCGGCTCCGAGACTTTCGCCGCGCAGAATCGCGCGAAGGCCCGAGACCCAGCCTCGAAAGCTCCATTGAGCGATGACAACTGTGATGAGTGAGACGAGCGCGGCGAGACCAGCAAAAAAGTAAAAGAGGTAAGTGCGGGTTTCCTGACTCCGTCGCGTTACAAAACTCATGTCGTGCACGAGTATCAGGTGAGCCTCAGGCGCCTGACTGACCTGAAGCGGACGGACCGATACCAGGAGCGGCCCTGCTTCCTCGGAAAGAATGTTGCCTGATCCCGTTGAGTACTTCTGGAGATCATCGCACGCAACCTCGACCGGGAACGTTACACTGGCGATCTTCGGTGCGGTTCCACCAGGACAAAGGGCGAGCCCGTACAATCGTTCATCTCGCGCAACACGCTCGAAGAACCGCTGCACCTCGCGCGGATTGTTCGTCGCGACAAATTCGGCGAGCGGGCCGTCGATAGCGTTCGCGATGAGGCTGGCACGCAGGTCGAGGTCACGCGTGAACCATCTGAGCGTGAGCCGGTCGACGAGGGGCGTGACCGCGTACGCCAGCGCGGCAAGAGTAAGCGCCAGCGGAATTATGAAACGGAGCGAGAGTCTCATCTCGGCTCAAGGGACAGCAAATGCGCGGCCATGCCGGCGGCGTGAATGATTACTGAAGTTTGGTAATACTTCCTGTGCCTCTGATAACGGGTAAACGTTTGTCGCTCATTACCTGCCCAGCCAGTAGGTCGCCTTGATCAGGAAGACGTTCGTTGGCACGGTGCGGAAAATTTCTCCTATGTCGCGTCGCGCCTCAAAATCACCGATCGGTTCGAATCCGCTGCGCTCCTGCTGCCACACGAAGAACAGAGCCGACCCCGGTCGATACTCCCAGCGCATCACGGCGTTACCCCGCAGGCTGCGCACATTGAAGTTCGGGTCTCCGATCTGGAATTGCGCGGCAGGACCAGAGCCGTCAGGATCGACAGTGTACGATCCTGAATTGCGCTCGATCGTCCCCCGATCGGCGCCGTACACGGCAAAGTCATACGTGCGCGGCGTGGTGAACTCCTTGAAGTTCTCGTATCTACCCGTTGCCACGAACGGCTGGGCATACATCTGCAGGCTCAGCGTTGGCGTGAACGTCCACTCGACTCGCGTGTCCATCGACACAGTCGTCTGCTCGAGGTCAGCGAATACATACCTCCGCCCGAACGTGTTCGTCGCGAGAGGATCGGAGACTGCACGTACGTACTGACCGGTTGACTTGCCTCCCTGCACACTCGGGCTGAACCTGATCCTCAGCGAAGTGGTCGGCCGCATGTCGACGTTGAAATATCCGCTCGGCGAAGTGCCACCTGCCTCGGTCCGCGAATATCCAAGCCCGAATCCGTAGATCACCTTCGACCTGCTGTCCGATGACACGTCGAAGCCTGCGTTCCAGCCTGCTGGCACAAGTGCTTCCGGACCGCCGCGCGTGAACCGATCGCTGTAGTAACGGGGATTCACACCGTAGTTCACCCCGCCGTTCCAGAAATTGCTGAGCGTCGCATTGGCACCGCCTGCAGCGGAGCGAAGGATCGACGTTCCGCCGAAGTTATAAGACTGGTTAGCGTATCCGTAGACGAGATAGTCCCGGAAACGCTTCCCGGCATTGTCACGCCGATATCCCACGAGCGCTGAGATCGCCCGGTAATCGCTGCGTCCCTGAAAGCCCATGTCGTTGAGTTCGAGTCCCGGGCTTGACTGCTTGAGCGCGAGTGAGCCGTGCAACGCACCGTTCTTCTGGAGGGCCAGCTCGGAGATGTGTCCCGTTAGCGAGGTGCGATCTTCATCGAACTCGATGTAGTCGGCATCCGGTCGCTGATAGTAGTGACTGCTGTTGAGCTGAGTCTGCGCAATTGACTCCTTGCTCCCGGATACCCGCGTCGCACCAGTGTATCCACTGGCGACCCAGCCGCGGTTGAACATCGAATGTTCGAAGTCGAAACCGCCGAAGGATGCGTCAGAGCGCAGCAGCGCGTTGAAGATCGGATCGTCGACGCTGCGCAGAGTCGATGTCACCATCCCGCCGACGACACTGTTGCCCTCGCGGAAATCCCGCCGCGCCCGACCGGCGAAATAGTTTGTGAACGGCTCGACTGCGGTCGACGACTTCTCGCCATCGTCCATCACGACCCGCGCGTTCTCCTCGGGCGTGACAGCATCGATCAGCCCAAGCGTCCACGAGCCGACCTTCCCGGTCACTTTTGCAGCGGCCGCAATCGTCGTCTGCGCCGGGACGTCGGAGAAGGCAACGGAGCCGCCGGGAAACCGCTGCGGCGAACGCCCGATCCGGCGCGAATAGAAGTATTCCTGCCCGCCGTAGTTGTTGAAGCTTCTCGTCTGGCCGAAGCCAAACACGTCAGAACCCTCGAGGAAGAATGGCCGCTTCTCGGGGAAAAAGGATTCGAATGCGGAGAGATTCACTACCGAAGGGTCAACTTCCACCTGGCCGAAGTCGGGGTTTACTGTCGCGGTAAGAGTCAGCCCGCCGGGCAGGCCATAACGAAGGTCACCGCCGATCGAAGGCGCGAAATCAGTTGCGTTGTAGAACGGATTGTTGTCGTCGCCGGGCGCGCGCGTGGCACGCGCGCTCACATACGGCATCACCTCGAGGCGACTCGGACGCGCAAGATCGACGAGACCGCGCAGGTCTCCGAACTTCGAGATGTAGCCGGGATCATTGCGCGTCCACTTCGACCACGAGTCACGCCCCTGCCTGCGAGCAATATCACGCTGAACCTGGAATCCCCAGACTCGCTCAGTTCCCTGAGGAACATTGCCGAAGCGCAGTTGCGACAGGGGTATGCGGTATTCAGCGTTCCAGCCGGTCGAATCGATGCGCGTCCCAACCTCCCAGACAGCGTCCCAGTTGAGATCCTCGTTACCGTCGTTGAAGGTATACACGTCTTTCATCACGCCCTTCGGGTTCACGCTGAACCTGAACCCGGTTCTCCGATCGTGATACGAGTCAATGATCAGGTGCACCCAGTCGGAATAAATCCCCGACGCGTCGCGACGCGCGAGCTGCGCAGCAATCGAATCAGGTCGCGAATCGGTCATCCTCACAGCTACATAAATCGCCTGGTCATCATACAGGACACGCACTTCCGTCGGATCCTCTGCGGCCGCACCCGGATTCGGGTAACTCTGGGTGAAGCCGGATGTCGGAACTGCGCTGCTCCACGCGGCATCATCGAGCTTGCCGTCGATCGTTATCGGGAGCGTTCGGCGGGTCGCTGTCGCTACTCGTCTTGCCGTTGTGTCAGAGGAGGCGACGGAAGCCTGTGCGAAAATGAGAGAGGGTACGAAGAGGAGGAGTGCAGCGATGCGCAGCATAAGTCTCGTTGGCCTGTCGGTGTGATGGGCGGAATGCATCACACACCGTACGCTGTTGTATCAGCATAGTTTGGGTTCGGGGGATTTCGTTCAAGGTTTTTACAGGATGCTTACGTGACGCTTTGCGGCCTGCGGACGGTATTGCGGACTGCGGACGGTATTGCGGACTGCGGACGGTATTGCGGACTGCGGACGGTATTGCGGACGGCGGACGGTCTTGCGGACAGGCGCCGGGATTGCGGACAGCGGGCGGGAGGGGGGGCAGGGGGCCGGGATGCGGAAGAG
>JBBREF010000015.1:0-40552 GCA_038203205.1 Gemmatimonadales bacterium
GCTTCTACGTTGACAACATGGAAATAGCCGCAGTCAGAGATTTCTGTCGAACTTGATTTCGGACTGCGGACGGACTGCGGACGGCCTGCGGACGGACTGCGGACTGCGGCGGCCGGTCTGAGCTGATTGCGGACTGCGGACGTATTGCGGGTTACGGAATTCGGACTGAACCGCACAGGTCAACGCCGTGAGTCCGCAGTCCGCGGTCCGAAATACGTCCGCAGTCCGCCATCAGCTCAGTCCGCAGTCCGCAGTCCGAAATACGTCCGCAGTCCGCCATCAGCTCAGTCCGCAGTCCGCAATCCGTGTTCGGTGAGCTCGACGAGTATGCCTCCGGTTGACCTGGGGTGGAGGAATGCGATGCGGGTGCCTTCTGCGCCGATCCGTGGCGTCTCATCGATCAGTCGCATTCCCGCAGCGCGGCACCGCTCGAGCATCCCGTCGAGGTCGTCGACCGCAAAGCAGATATGATGAATACCAGGCCCGCGCCTGGCGACGAACCGACCGACCGGCGTATCCGCGCCATCCGGTTCCAGTAGCTCCACCAGACTCTCACCAGCAGCGAATGCCTTGATCTGCGCGCCATCGGAATCGGAGACTTTCACCTCCTCCATTCCTAGTATCTCGCCAAAGAACGCAAGCTCTGGCGCGATCGACTCGAGAGCGATGCCAACGTGCGCAATCCTGGTTCCTTTCGGGGCTCTTTCTTGCATTAGATTTGAGTTCGTAAAGGAATCAATAATAATCCTGCGATCATGCCGGGGTATCCTGGCGAAGAGGGAGCTTAATGTCGAATGCGGTCGAAGTGACTGATAGCGATTTCGAGGCGGAAATCGAAAAGCACGAAGGTCTGGCTGTTGTTGATTTCTGGGCCACGTGGTGCGGCCCCTGCCGCACGATTGCGCCGGTGCTTGATCAGCTTTCGATCGAATACGCCGGCAGGGCCAAAGTCGCCAAGCTCGACGTCGATACGAACATTCGCACACCGACCCGCTTTCAGGTTCGCTCGATTCCCGCAATCCTGTTCTTCAAGGACGGAAAACTTGTCGACCAGGTCATCGGCGCGGTACCGAAGTCAGAGCTGGAATCCAAGTTCAAGCTGCACGCCGCCTGACGCGACGGGTCAAAGACCAGGCGTAGAAAAATGGCCCCGGCAGAGCTCGTGACAACGTCCGGCTCGCCGGGGTCCCTCTTTATCGTAAGCACTCCTATCGGCAACCTGGGAGACATGTCATACAGGGCGGTCGAAGTCCTTGGCTCGGCGTCCCTCGTTGTCGCCGAGGACACGCGGCACTCGCGCAGGCTGCTCGATCATTACCACATCACAACGCGCAGTTCGCCCTACCACGAGCACAACGAAGCCCGCGAGACCCCCCGACTCGTCCGGCGCCTGCTCGACGGTGAATCGATCGCGCTCATCACCGACGCCGGAACGCCGCTTCTCTCCGACCCCGGCGCTCGACTCGTTACCGCTGCGATAAATGCCGGCATTGCTGTCGTCCCGATACCCGGCGCGTCAGCACTGCTCGCCGCACTCGTAGCGTCTGGAATTGCCGGCGACCAGTTCACGTTCTTCGGTTTCCTGCCGAGGCGAGGGAAAGAGCGTCTTCAAAAGCTGGCGGAGATAATGAGGCTCGAACATTCCGGCATCATCTACGAATCACCGATGCGCACTGCCGCGACACTCAGGGAGCTTTCGGATGCAGGCGCCGGAAGCAGACAGGCAGTAGTCGCCCGAGAGCTGACGAAAAAATTCGAGGAGTTTGCACGCGGGACGGTGAGCGAGCTCGCTGCTCAGTTCGCCGAGCGTGCGGTGAAAGGCGAAGTAGTCATTCTCGTCGGAGCGGCCGCGCAGGAAAAACTTTCTGAAGATGCGCTGCGCGATACAGCCCGGGCGATGAAAGACGACGGCTTCAGTGCGCGGGAGATCGTCGAGCGTCTGACGAGCGAAATGGGGGCGGGGAAAAATCTCGCGTACCGTATCGCGCACGAGGAATGATCGACTTTCCTGCGGCAGCCGGGGACACCGATCAGCTGGATCCCGAAAGTGTAGCTGACGATCTCGGTCCATCCGGGCCCGTCGCGAAGGCGATGCGCCAGTACGAGGACCGGCCCGCACAGCGCGATATGGCTCGCACGATTGCGACTCTCTACAACGACACTGGCGTCGGCCTCATCGAAGCGGGAACCGGCGTTGGGAAATCGCTTGGCTACCTGATGCCGGCCCTGCGGTGGTCGGCCCGGACGGGCGAGCGAACGGTCGTATCGACAAACACGATCAATCTTCAGGAACAGCTCGTAAGAAAAGATCTTCCTTTCCTTGCATCGGCGCTCGAAGGTGAGCAGGAGGTGAAGTTTGCGCTGCTCAAGGGCTGGCGCAATTACCTCTGCCTGCTGCGACTGGAACAGGCGAAGCTGATCGGGCCGTCGCTCCTCGACGACAACAGCGCTGGCTTCGACATGGTCGCCGACTGGGCGCGGAAAACTACTGATGGCTCAGTCAGCGATCTCCCATATCCGCCGGCAACTGAAGTGTGGGACGAAGTCGCGGCGGAGCCTGATTTGTGCACGCGCTCTTCGTGCCCGCACTACGAGCGATGCTTTCTGTTCAAGGCGAGACGGGAGGCAGCGCAGGCGAACGTAGTGGTGGTGAATCATCACCTCCTGATGTCTGACATCGCGGTGCGCCGGATCGCGAAGAACTGGGACGACGCCGCGGTCATTCCTCCGTACACGCGGCTGGTCATCGATGAAGGTCATCATCTCGAGGATGCAGCAGCAGCGCATCTCGGTGCCAGTGCAACGCGGCGAGGATTGCAGAGGATGCTGTCGCGACTGGCACGCACGCAGTCTTCGCGAAGGGGTGGGCGCGGGCTCCTCGCTGCTCTCGAGGAGCGCTTGCGAATCAACCGCGACGAAATGTTCAACGCAGCGAGTCTCGACATGCTGCAGGACCGCGTGTTGCCCGCTGTCGACGCAGCGCGCGACAAAGGTGGCGTGGTCTTCGACCTGCTCGACGCTTTCCTGAAAGAGAGCGGCCAGCCAGTCGTTCGACTCACTGACGACTTCGAGTCGCACCCGATCTGGCGCGCGGGGCTTGGCAGCGCGCTAGAGGATCTGATTCGTGAGACCGCGCTTCTGACAGACAGCATCGGGCTCATACGGGAGCGTCTCGAAGCGGAGGCAGTGCGCGACGAAGCGCTGTCGGCGCTGGTGAGTGAGCTGCGCGGCGCGGGACGCCGTCTCGAAGGCATTGCGGAAGCCCTGTACGGTGCGCTCGCGCCAGGGGCTGACGCGCACCAGCGCGTGCGGTGGGTGGAGACACGCGGCAAAGATTCGAATGTCGGCGTCACGTGGGTGCCGCTCGATCTTGCCCCGATCCTCCGAGATGATCTTTTCGACCGGCTGCGTACGACGATCGTTACGAGCGCGACGCTGTCCACCAACGCGCGGTTCGACTTTCTGGCCAGCCGCCTTGGAATCGACCAGCTGGGGATCCCACCGGTCACTGAGTCTTTTCCGTCGCCCTTCGATTTCGCCAACCAGGCGATACTCGCGGTGCCCACGGACACGCCGGCTCCGAACATCGATCCAGCGGGGCACTTCCGCGCTGTGATACGAATGATCGTGGAATTCACTGCAGCCTCTGATGGCGGGATATTCGCATTGTTCACCAGCCATCGCGACGTGCGGCAGGCCGCGATCGAGCTGCGCGGACTCGGCATGGGAGCGGACCGGCCGATTCTCGTGCACGGCGAGGACTCTCGCGACAGCCTCCTGACGCGATTTCGCGAATCAGAACGCGCGGTCCTGATCGGAACGTCGTCATACTGGGAGGGGGTCGATGTTGCAGGCCACGCCTTGCGAGGATTGCTCATCGCGAAGCTTCCATTTCGCGTTCCGAGCGAGCCCCTGACCGCTGCTCACTGCGAGGCGATTCAGGAACGCGGCGGCGACGCATTTGGCGAGTACATGGTCCCGCACGCTGCCCTTCGCCTGAAGCAGGGATTCGGCCGGCTCATCAGGTCGAAAACCGACCGTGGAGCGATCATCATCGCTGACCCGCGAGTTGTAACCAAGTCTTACGGCAAGACTTTACTCGATGCTTTGCCGCCGGCGCGCCGGATTCTTGTAAATTGGGATGACACAGCCCGGCAACTCATAAGGTTCTACGCAGTGTCTCAATGAGGTGACCCCACTTGTCAGACTTGCAATTCGACGATCCGCTTACAGGCGGAGCAAACATTCCTGATTTCGGGCGCCATCGCCTCGACAAGCCCGGCAAGATCGTCTGCATCGGCCGCAACTATCGCGAGCATGCGAAGGAGCTGGGCAACGAAGTCCCGAAAGAGCCGCTGTTCTTCCTCAAACCGTCGACGAGCATCATTGCGGAAGGCGAGGCGATCATCCTCCCGCCGCAATCATCCCGAGTGGAGTTCGAGGGCGAGATCGGCATCGTAATTGGCGCGAAACTTACCAAGGCAAGCGAGGCGGATGCGCTCCGTGCCATCCGCGGAATTGTTGCACTTAACGACGTCACCGCGCGCGATCTGCAACGATCCGACAGCCAGTGGACGCGGGCGAAGGGATTCGATTCATTCTGCCCCGTAGGCAACGTTGCATCTCCGCCGGAGGACCTTTCATCGATGACAGTGGTGACCCGCGTCAACGGCGAAGAGCGGCAACGCGGATCTGTCAATGAAATGGTGTTTTCGATTCCGATGCTGATGTCCTACGTCTCCCACGTAATGACCCTGGAGCCAGGTGATATTCTCGCCACGGGGACCCCGTCCGGCGTAGCGCCGTTAAACGATGGAGATGTTGTGGAAGTAGAGATCGAAGGCCTGAGCAGCGTCAGCAATCCGGTGAAGAGCGGCCGCTGATGCCACTACCGGCGAAGCGCATGCTCGAGCTTCCTGAGTATGCGCTCGGGAAATATCCAGAAAAGAAGCGGCAGCTCATCGCGCGAGGCGTCGACGTTATCGACCTTGGCGCCGGTGACGCCGATCTCGCTCCACCTGAAGTGGCCGTCGAGAGACTGGCGACAGCGGCGCGCAATCCTCAGATGAGCCGCTACGGGTTCGGCCTCGGACTCGTCGAGTATCGCGAAGCCATTTCACGCTTCATGAAACGCCGGTTCGAGCTGGAGTTCGATCCGTTCTCGGAGATCGTGCCGCTCATCGGCTCGAAGGAAGGAATCTCGCATCTTGCCCTTGCCTACGTCGAGGAAGGCGATGTGGCGATCATTCCGGAGCCGGGGTATCTCGCGTACACAGGTGGATCGCAGCTCGCGCATGGCGAGCCATATCGTTATGCCCTGCGCCCGGAGAACGATTTTCTCGTCGACCTCGATGATATCCCTGCCGACATACTGAAGCGCGCAAAGGTGCTCTACCTCAATTATCCGAACAATCCGACTGCCAGGGTGGCACCGCGCGACTATCTGGAGACAGTAGTGAGGCGTTGCCGGGAACTCGACATCCTGCTGGTGTATGACAATGCGTATTCGGAGATGGCGTTCGACGGTTATGTGCCTCCGAGCATTTTCGAGATAGAAGGCGCTCGCAATGTTGCCATCGAGTTTCACTCGATGTCGAAGACTTACAACATGACCGGGTGGCGCTGCGGCTGGGCAGTTGGCGCAAAGGAACTCGTCGCGCCGCTTGCCAGGGTGAAGCTGTTTGTCGATACCGGTGCTTTCATGGCTGTACAAGCGGCTGCGGCTGCCGCGCTTGACCGTTCGTCGGAATTCGTTCCGCGAAACATCGCGGTGTTCAAGGAAAGGCGGGACGCTGCGGTTGATGCGTTTCGCGAGAATGGGTTCGACTGCGAATCGCCGAAGGCAACGATGTATCTGTGGATTCCGCTTCCCGAACACATCACGAGCGCGGAGTTCGCTGATTTTCTGATGGAGGAGGAGGGAGTGATTGTTCTGCCGGGATCATCGTTCGGCCAGGGCGGGGAAGGCTTCTTCCGCGTCTCTTTCATCACATCGCCGGAGCGACTGCGCGAAGCTGCGAGTCGAGCCGGCCGCGCACTGACGCGTCTCAGCGTCGGCGCCTGACAGTTTTTCGCCAGCAACATTAGATGCAGACGCTTCGCGGATCGCGCACGCCGATCGAGAGCAAGGGACCGCGCAGGCCCTCGAGGCCCCTTGCAATCTCAATTGCGATTCACGTCGTGTTCGCGCTGGCCGTTGCGCCTCTCTTGATTTCTCCGTCGACGATGTCCCGGATCTTCGGACGTGCGCAGTCACGGGAAGTCACTCCGCAACGCATTGGCTTCCTTCGCCTCCCGCAGGCGCAGGGTCCGGCCGTTGCCGGGAGGAGTGGTGGCGACGACAGGCCACTCTCCGAAAATCCGCCTGTCCGGGTGGTCGCCCCGGCAGAAGTGCCGACAAGTGTTGCTCCACCTGCGACGGCAGCAGAAACGCGAGGGTTCGAGGAGACGGGCAGCGGGCCACTCGTCGGAACCGGCGGGCCCGCACGAGGTATTCGCCCGATCTACACCGGCCCACGGGTGTGGGCGCCGACCGGCGACATTGTTTCAGCGCCGAAGAGTGCGAAGGAAAAACTTGACAGCGCGATCGTGTCCATTATCGCGCCGTTCAACGACTCCATTGCCGTTGCGTCAGGCCAGCGCAAGCCGGGCGACTGGACGGTCGAGAAGGGCGGACGCAAGTATGGAATCGACCCGCAATACATCAGGCTCGGTAAAATCTCAATTCCGACAGCGGTGCTGGCACTCCTTCCCATAAACCAGCAGGCAAACCCGACGAGCTACGACCGCAACAAGATGCAGAACCAGCTGCGCGCTGACATTTTCTGGAACGCGCAGCGCGGGATGAACGAAGCCGACTTCAAGAAGGCTGTGAAAAGCATCCGCGAGCGAAAGGAGCGAGAGCGCGCTGCAAAATCAGATGGGAAAGCGCCGCAGGATGAGGAATCTGCAGCGCCCTCGGGAGCACTGCGCTAGTGGCGTGACATGTCAGCCGTTGTCGCTTCCATCGTCACGAATGGACGGAAGACGCCGCAGACAACTCCAAGTATTGCGAAATCGTCAGATGGCTTTACCTCGATCTCGCGGTCAGCGGGATTCGCCGGTGTCAGCACGATTTTTCCGTTGATCCTCGTGAGTGTCTTGACTGTCGCCTCTTCACCAAGCCGTGCAGCGACGATGTCGTTTTCTTTCGGCTTCGCCGTCGGATTCACCATGACGAAGTCGCCATCTGAAATTGCGCGACCGATCATGCTGTCGCCCTTGACCTTCAGAAAATAGACCTCGTCCGCCGGAATGAATCGCCTGTCCATCGTGATGAAGCCTTCGCGATTTTCCGGAAGCATCGACGGTTCACCAGCGTGGATCTTACCATAGTACGGAACGGGCTTGGTTTTGGATCCGCCGGTAAACCCAAGCAGCCGGACACCGCGTGATCTTGCGGGATCACGCTCGATATAACCTTTGCGCGCAAGGGACTGCAGCAGATCAGAAACAGTCTTCGTCGACTTGATCTGAAACTGCTTGCCGATGTCACGAATGCTCGGCTGATATGTATGCTCAGCAGTGAAGTCGAGCAGGTAGTTGTAAACCGAACCCTCGAGGGGGGTCAGCGCCTCAGGCATTGGTACTCCACCGGGGATCAGGACGGCGTTGGACCGCCCCTGTTTGTAACGTAAATGTGCAGGTTCATTGCGAACGCGTCAACACACGGGTGATGACTACTCGCTATTTCCTACCGTCTCGACTGCGGCCCGGATGCGGCGTAGCGAAAGCTCCCGGCCCTGCATCACGAGCACCTCGAAGATGCCAGGGCTTACTGAGAGACCCGTGAGGGCAACGCGCAGCGGCTGGAAAATCTTGCCTGCCGCAATACCCCTCGTCTCCGCCAGCGTGCGCAGTGAAGACTCGAGCCCCTCGAGGGTCCACTCGGGGGAAGACTCCAGCGACTCGGCGGTCGCGACGAGGATATCTCGCGTGACCTCCACATCCTTCCAGCTTTTTGCGGTCGCTTCTGGGTCGTATTCGATCGTGTCCAGGAAGTACGGACCGGCCTGCCTGACGATGTCGTCGATAGTTCTGGCGCGAACGCGAAGCAGATCGAGAAGAGACATGTACCAGTCACGCCTCGACGCGATGTCAGCTTCAGTGGTGAGTCCGGCAGCAACGAGAGCGGGCGTGACGATTGGCTCGAGGTCCGCGAGCGGAATCAGCGACAGGTGCTGCCCGTTCATCCACTCGAGCTTTTTCGGATCGAAGATTGCCGCCTTTCTCTGAAGTCCGTCCGGTGAGAACAGCGAGACCATTTCATCGAGCGTCATCACCTCGCGGTCGCCACCGGGTGACCAGCCGAGGAGCGCCAGAAAGTTGAGCATCGCGCCGGGGAGGAGGCCGAGGTGTTGATAGTCTCCCACCGCGGTGGCACCGTGGCGCTTGCTTAGTTTCTTGCCGTCCATGCCGTGGATCATCGGCAGGTGCGCGAAGACCGGCAGCTCCTTGCCCAGCGCGCGGTAGAGCAGGATCTGCTTTGGTGTGTTCGAGATGTGGTCATCGCCGCGCATCACTACGGTGATATCCATCGCGATATCGTCAGATACGACAGCAAGATTGTAAATCGGCGTACCGTTCGACCTC
Organism: Gemmatimonadales bacterium; assembly: GCA_038203205.1. GTDB lineage: Bacteria > Gemmatimonadota > Gemmatimonadetes > Gemmatimonadales > Gemmatimonadaceae > UBA4720. The sequence goes on from JBBREF010000015.1 coordinate 8,632, forward strand.
AGGATCACGAAATCCTCGAGGTCCTTGTTCGGGAAGGTGATTGACTCGTGTACGAGGTCGTTCCATTCCGTCGAGCCTTCGGGAATGCGGAAGCGAATAACGAACGGCTCACCGGCTGCAACGCGCGTTTCGATTTCCTCCTCCGGGAGCCTGTCGCACCGCCTGTCGTACTTGAAGCTCTCCTTGCGTGATTCGGCATCCTTGCGGCGCTGGTCGAGCTCCTCAGCCGTGCAGAAGCAACGGTAGGCGGTCCCGCCATCGAGCATTGTCTGCACGTCGCGCTGATGTCGCTCGAGGTTCGCACCCTGGTACACGACTTCTTCGTCCCACAGGAGTCCGAGCCACTCCATTCCGTCGAAGATCGCGCGCGTGCTCTCGTCAGTGCTGCGTGCCTTGTCAGTATCCTCGATGCGGAGCAGGAGATCGCCATTGTAACGCTTCGCGTAGAGCCAGTTGAAAAGCGCGGTGCGTGCGCCGCCGACGTGGAGGTATCCGGTCGGTGATGGCGCGAAGCGGAGTCTTGGACGGCGGGTCGGTTCGGTCATATGGAGTAACTGTTGCTGCCGGTAGAAAAAAACGGGTCCGCCATGTTGAGCGGACCCGCGCAAGAACGGAGAGAGAGGGATTCGAACCCTCGATACCCGTTTCCAGGTATGCCGGTTTAGCAAACCGGTGCCTTCAGCCTCTCGGCCATCCCTCCTAGAGGTGACGCAAGCTATTGATACAACAGTACTTGTTCAACCCCGGGGCATTCGGGCATTGAGAAGCATACGCGCATTTTCTGCCACCAAAAAACATACGATTGCGAAGATCGTCGGTGGTGCCTATATAGGGGGCCGACGGCGGCCGTCTTCGCTGATGGCTGCCAATTGTTGACGCCGCAACTGAGCCGGTTGCACTTGTGACTGCATCGCTCCCCCCGAAAGGACATCCCATTTCCACTGAGAGCCCTCAGCTTCCCGTGGCAGTTGCGGCAGCCCTCGACCGCCTCAAGTCCGGGCTGCCCGGCTGGCGCTTGCGGTCTGGCCTGCCGCCCGACGCACGCGAAATAGTCACGGAGCTGTGTACGGCCGCGCGTAACGAAGGATGGTCACCGGAGCAGCTGCTGGTCGCCGTCAAGACTGCGTGTTACGCGTCAGAAGAGATTGCCAGGCTGAATACTACGTCGGAGCGTGACGCGCTTCTCTCAAAAGTGGTTACAGTCTGCATCAAGGAATTTTTCAAGGACGGAAATCAGGACGCTCAGTAGCGGACGACGCTGGGGTCCACGTCTTCGCTCCAGCGGAGAATTCCCCCGCTGAGATTCGCGACACGTTCAAACCCGCTGCGAGCCAGATCCTCCGCGGCTTTGAGGCTCCTCGCTCCCGACTTACAGTACATCACTACCGGACGCTTCGGATCGATTGAATCGATCGCATCTCCAAGGGTGCCGAGCGGAATGAGGCGCGCGCCCGGAATGCTTGCGATGTCGTGTTCCCACTGTTCGCGGACATCGATCAACTGAAGGTCATCATGGCGGGCGAGTTTGTCAGCGAGCTCGCGCGGAGTGACGTCGCTGATTCCTTCGCCAGCGTGCTGAGTGGTGTTCACTCCGCAGAACGCTTCGTAGTCGATGAGTTCCCTGATCTCTCGCGTACCACATGCGGGGCACTCCGGATCGCGGCGGATCCTGATCGTCCTGAACTCCATCGTCAGCGCATCGATCAGCAACAGTCGCCCGGCAAGTGAGACCCCTGCGCCGAGAATCAGCTTTATCGTCTCAGTGGCCTGGATCGTTCCGATGAGGCCAGGCAACACGCCAAGGACGCCGCCTTCAGCGCAGGTTGGCACGAGTCCCGGCGGCGGCGGCTCGCGGAAGAGGCACCTGTAGCAGGGGCCTGTCTCTGTCGCGAATACAGATGCCTGCCCCTCGAACCGAAGGACGCTGCCGAACGCATTCGGTTTGCCAAGGAGGACGCAGGTGTCGTTGACTAGATAGCGTGTGGGGAAGTTGTCGGTGCCGTCGACGATGACGTCGAAATCCTTCGCGATGCCCAACGCATTCCTTGACGTCAGTGCCGTATCGAACTGCTCGACGTGAACGTGCGGATTGATCTCGCGTATGCGGTCGGATGCCGAGTCGAGTTTCGGTCGTCCGATGTCGCTCGTTCCGTGGATTACCTGCCGTTGCAGATTCGTGATGTCGACGACATCGAAGTCGACGAGGCCGATGGTACCAACTCCAGCCGCGGCGAGGTAGAGCCCCGCGGGTGAGCCGAGTCCGCCGGCTCCGACGAGGAGAATCCTTGCGTTTTTGATCCGGCGCTGGCCTTCGGTTCCAACCTGGTCGAGAACGAGGTGGCGGCCGTAGCGGCGCAGCTCGTCGCCAGTCAGCTCTGGCAGCGCATTTTCAGGCACGGGCCCCATCAACTCAAGGTAACCGGCGGGCCCTCGCGTGGAGCGTTTCGTAGGCGACGTCGGGTGGCTCGCCTCCCTTGGGCCAGTCTTTCTCCTTGCCGGCGAAGTCAGGGCGTGGGCGGGTGTTGATGAACGTGGCTACGTCGAATGCCTGTTGCGGTGTGAGTGAGCCGGGGCGGTCGCGCGGCATCAGCTTGTGGATGTAACGCGCGGCGGTGTTGATGCGCGCCATCCCGGCGCCAACGTTATAGGAGCGTGGTCCCCAAAGAGGCGGCCCTCCGACGGTTCCATTTCCGTCGGGACCGTGACAGGCAATGCAGTTGCTTTCGAAGACGAGGCGGCCGCTCGTCGAGTCGCCCTTGAGCGGATCGAGTGCTGGAACGCCCTGGCCTTCCATTTCAACGCCGACGGGAAACCCAGTCGAAAGGAACGCGAGGTAGGTCACCATATCACGCATGTCGGCTCCGTCCCAGTCGAGAGCGCGGCCATTCATGCTTCTCTTGAAGCAGTCGTTGATCCGGTCCTCGAGACGGTCGATGCGTGCGGTGCGTGCTCGAAATTGAGGGAATCGTGCATAGGCTCCGACCAGCGGCATTGCATCGCGATCGGTACCGGCATTGGCGTGGCAGTTGGCGCAGGTGAGCGACGCGCGAACGTTGTTCGGGAGACTGTCGGCGGTGTGGTTGATCAGCGCGCGACCCCGGCGAACTGATGCGAGGACTGTGCTGTCCTTGATCTCAGATTCCTGGGGGACTCGGAACGGCGCTTTTTTGGGAGAGGATTGGGCTGTTGCTACCGGCTGCTGAGCAGCCTTCGGTGTCTGCTGTTCACATGCAGCTGCGAGTACAAAAACTGTGAGCAGCGGGAGAGCGTGTCTTCGCATTCCAAAAGTATACAGGTGCGTTGCGGACGGCGCTAATCGTTCGGGAAAAGCGGGAAACCCAGGGGGAAGCGGATTTGGCGGATAACTGCGCGGATAACAGCGCGGATAGGGCTTGAATGACTGGCTGACTTTGCGGGCGGCCGCCCTTTTCGAGTTTGCCAGCTTCTTGTTCAGGGTTTAACGACGCAAAAGGCGCTCATGTTTATCCCGGGGGGATCGGTGGTTTGAGACACAACATATCCGCTAAATCCGCGCAGTTATCAGCCAGATCCGCTCCCCCCCGGGTTTGACTGTTTCGCTACTTACCGGCGGAGAAAATCTGAAGGGCGGTGATGTTGCTCCAGTGCAGCATCACTTCGTTTCCATCGACGATGCTGATGCGGCGGATTTCGTCGGGTCGTTCCTCGAGAAGTGCGACGAGCTCGGGCACTGGATCGGCTCCGACCTGGAGTGTCTGCCCGCCCGTCAAATAGATCTTTGCACCGGTGATCTGTCGCGCCATCTGTTGCCATCTCCGTAAAATGAAAAAACGCCCGGCATCGATTGCCGGGCGTTGCTGAACGGAGGGCCTGGGATTCGAACCCAGAAGTCCTTACGGACGCCAGTTTTCAAGACTGGTGCAATAGCCATTCTGCCAACCCTCCTTTGTACCGGACTGACTCACGCAAGCTATTTGGGGACAGCCACATCCTCAACCGCTTGCCGGATTTCGGACTGCGGATTGACGACTGAGCTGATTCCGGTCTGCGGACGTATTTCGGATTGCGGACTCCGAACTCACTGCGCACCTCAGTCCGTAATCCGCAGTCCGAAATACGTCCGCAGCCCGCAATCAGCTCAGTCCTTATTCCGCAGTCCGCAATACGTCCGCAGTCCGCAATATCCTTCTTCCCCGCCGCCGCAAGAGGGCGTAACTTCGCCCGCCTTCCCAAGGGATTCATGAGAAACACGCCGCAACTCCTCACCGCGATCCTGCTCACCACTCTCGCATGTGCGTCGGCGAATGGAACCATGTCCAGTCAGGCTCCCAACACCTTATCGAAACAGGAGCAACAGGACGGCTGGAAACTCCTCTTCGACGGAAACACAACTGACGGCTGGCGAAACTATCGGCAGACAACAATCAGCTCCGGCTGGTCTGTCGTCGATGGTGCGCTGACTCTGACGGCAAAGGATGCCGGCGACCTCATCACCGATGATCAATACGCGAACTTCGACCTCGCACTCGACTGGCGTGTCGGCGAAGGCGGGAACAGCGGCGTATTCTACCGCGCCACGCAGGAAGGGAATTACATCTGGCAGAGCGCGCCCGAGATGCAGGTGCTCGACGACGAGCGCCACGCCGACGGCAAATCCGCGCTCACATCGGCCGGATCCAACTTCGCGCTTTACGAAGCGCCGCGTGGTGCAGTCAAGCCGGCAGGACAGTGGAATTCAGCGCGACTCCTCGTGAATGGCAACCACGTCGAGCATTGGCTCAACGGCACGAAGCTGCTCGAATACGAGCTCGGCAGCGCCGAATGGTCCGCTCGCGTGGCGAGCAGCAAGTTCAGTACGATGCCTCTGTATGGGAAAGCAAAAGCAGGCCACATCGGACTTCAGGATCACGGTGACCGCGTGGAATTCCGCAACATCAGGATCAGGGTCCTGCCATGAGCGTCAGGATGAGGCTCTCGGTAATGATGTTTCTCCAGTATTTCGTCTGGGGATCATGGTACGTTACGATGGGAACGTACCTCGGGACCACTCTCAAGTTCGACGGCACTCAGGTTGGACTCGCGTACGGCACGACGGCGATCGCCGCAATGGTGTCGCCGTTTTTTGTCGGCATGATTGCCGACAGGTTCTTTCCGACGCAGCGGATAATCGCCCTGCTTCACATCGGCGGCGCGGCAGTCCTCTACATCGTCTCGACAGCGACGACGTTCAACCGCTTCTATCCGCTGCTGATTCTCTACGCGCTGTTCTACATGCCGACCCTTGCCCTCACCAACTCGATCTCCTTCGCCAACATGCGCGACTCGGCGAAAGATTTCCCGCGTATCCGCGTGCTCGGCACGATTGGCTGGATCATAGCGGGAATCACTGTCGGCAGGCTCGGGCTCGAAGCGACTGCGACACCAATGAAAATCGCGGCCGCGGCATCAGTTGTACTCGGTCTTTTCTCCCTCATGCTGCCTCACACGCCACCGCAGGCAGCAGGGAAGCCGCTCGGCATTCGCGATGTGCTGGGGCTCGACGCGCTCGCACTGCTGCGTGACAGGTCGTTCAGCACGTTCGTCCTCGGGTCGTTCGTACTCTGCATCCCGCTGCAGTTCTACTACGCGTTCACCAATCTTTTCCTGAATGAAGTCGGGCTGCCTGAACCCGCGACGAAGATGACGCTCGGGCAGATGTCGGAAATCGGCTTCATGCTGCTGCTCCCGCTGGCTCTCGCAAAGTTGGGGGTGAGGCGCATCATGCTCATCGGCATGGCCGCCTGGTCACTCAGATACCTGATGTTCGCGATGGGCGATACCGGCTCGATGGTGTGGATGCTCTACGGCGGAATCCTGCTCCACGGTATCTGCTACGATTTCTTCTTCGTAACCGGTCAGATCTACGTCGACCAGCAGGCTGGCGACCGGATACGCGCCGCGGCGCAGGGGTTGATCGCTTTCGTGACTCTTGGTGTCGGTCTTTACATAGGCTCGTGGGCGTCAGGCAAAGTCGTTGATGCCTACGCGAGCACGGGGCCCGGTGGACTCGTCACCCACGACTGGAAATCGATCTGGATGGTTCCGTCGATTGGCGCCGCAGTGATCCTGGTGATCTTTGCCCTGCTGTTCAGGCCACCTGCCGCAGTGAATGCAGCAGTGCCGCAAAGCGCTAGAGAAGCTCGCCTGAGTTGATTGCTGCGCCGTCGGCGAAGCGTGATGGCCTGAGTGACGACACGTCGATTGCCGGCTCGTTGCCGCAGATCATGTCGGCGGCAACCGATCCGAGTGCAGGCGAATGCATGACGCCGTGACCTGAGGATCCGTTGACGAGAAACAGGTTTTCGCACTCCGATGCGAATCCAACGATCGCATGATGATCGGGTGACATCTCGTAAAGTCCTGCGTAACACTGCTCGCGATCGAGCGGAACGTTGGCAAGTGCCGGTATACGCTCCGTCTTCATCTCGTCGACACTCGTGAGCCACGCCTCATCGACCTTCAACGTGTCACCTGCAGCCTCATTTGTCGGCCAGCAGAGCAGGGCACGTCCATCTCTCGCCCGCACGTGAAAGCCGGTGTCGAGAAAGATGGTCATTGGCATGTTTGCCGGAATCGCATCTGTTGGAACTGAGATCGCGGCCTGCCGGCGCAGCGGCGTCACCGGCAGGCTGAAGCCGCCGAGTGCCGCGACGCGAGATGCCCATGGGCCCGCGGCGTTGACGACGTTGTCTACGTCAATGATGCCTGTTGATGTGCGGATCGACCTGATCCGTCCACCGTCCCGCTCGAGCCCGAGACACGATGATCCCCACCTCTCGGTTACGCCAAGCCTTCGGCCGGCTTCGAGATAGCCGCGAAGGATCTCCAGGGGCCTTATGTATCCATCAGTCTGACAGAACGTGCCGCCAATGATACCCTCGGGCGCGATCGCAGGGTTCAGGGCGGTGATTTCATCCGGCCCGAGCATAACAGCTTCCGTCAGCCCATGTTCCCGCTGGACTGTCTGCGCCGCTGCAAGTGCGTCCAGATGCCTGTCGTTATGGGCAATCCAGAGGTATCCCACAGGTTCATAACCCGGGTCGACACCAGTCTCATTCAGAAATTCGAGAAGCCTGCCTCGCGAATAAAGCGACAGATTCACGTTCACCGGCGTAGAGAATTGCGCGCGAAACCCGCCAGTCGCTTTGCCTGTGCTGCCGTGACCGGGGCCTGGCGCAGCGTCGATGATGACGACGTCGCGCATTCCGTTCAGCGCAAGGTGATAAGCAACGCTTGCGCCGATCACTCCCCCGCCGATCACCGCAATCGAAGCACTGCTTTTATTGCGGCTCACAACACGTTCACCCGCGCGGCTTCCATTTCCCGCGCGCGACATCAGGTACGAACTTGTCGAGACCGCGAGGCGGGAAACTGAGAGTCTTTCCTTTTTGAGCGCTCATGTACGCGGTCATGAGGATCTGCATCACCTCGACACCATCGTCGAAAGTGAGCATCGGCTTCTCGCCGCGGATAAAAGCGCGAACGAAGTGTCGGTTCTCCGCCTCGTACCCATACGCCGCTGCTTCCTCCGCAATTACCGGCATCAAACCCATCTCTGCATTCTGCTTCTCGACGAGATCTTCTCCCGCCTTACCCTTTACTTCTCGACTGAAGAAGAGCTTGAGTCCACTGTCGAGCGTATTCCACGACATCGAATACTCAGGCCCGAGCAGCTCGGCGGATAACCGGAGGCCAGCTCCTACAAAACTCCACGATGTCGTCACTTCGCCGATGAGAGTTTCTCCATCACTCGACTCATACTCAATGGTAGCGCGCGCGAAATCCTCGGCCGGCTGTCTGCGATAGTCAACGTCCTTGCCCATCGCCTTCGACAACCGCTTCGCGTATTCCGGCCGGCTCCATTTTAATGAGGCGATGTGAGCGGTGATGCGCGTCGGCGTGATCGACGACCGTGGCTCACCCGGGCGAGTGAGGAGATGGCGGACTACTTCGACTGAATGGCACATCATGTCGTTGAGCACGCCACCTCCCTGAAGCGTACCCTGCCAGAACCACGGCATGTGCGGACCGCTGTGCTCCTCCGCTGCGCGCGCCAGGTATGGCCTGCCGGTGAGCGCAGCGCCGCGTGCCCAGATCAGTTCCTTGCCGCGAGAGATCTCGGGAGAAAAAAGCTGGTTCTCGAGGTATCCGGTGTTGAGCCCGACACTTGCGGCGAGCCGAGCGACCTTACGTGCTTCGGCAACGTTGCGGGCGAGCGGTTTTTCGCAGGCGAGTCCACGCAGTTTTGCGCCGTTTCTGATTGCAGATACTATTTCTTCGATGTTTTCGATGCGCGTCTGGTTTGGGCCGCAAAGCCAGATAGCGTCGATCGCCGGATCCGCGACCATTTCCGAAATCGACTTGTACGCGCGGGCATCGCCGATCTCGAGGTCTTTCGCAAACTGCGCGGCGGACTGTGCGCGCCTGGTGTTGGGGCTCCACACTCCCAGCACATCTGCATCGCGAACGCCGGTAAATGCCTGCATGTGAAAGCGCGCGTTGAATCCGCTGCCGACGAACCCTATCCCGAGCCGGTCACTGCTCATTCGACAGGAATCCTCGTCTTCATCAGGTCATGCGAAACACCGAGCTTCGCCATCGCTTCCGGCGGGCAGCCCTTCCAGTCGGGATTGAAGACGTTACCGACGAACTTCACATCCTTGTAGCCCATCTCGCTCGAGAAGAACCCTGATGCGGTGAGATCACGGAACCGATTGAAGAACGCGACACCGTGGGCGAGCTCGGGTTTCGCTTTTTTTGGCCAGGCGATATCGTCGAGTACCTGTCGCCTCTGGATGTCGGTGGCGGTGACAAAAGTTTTCCCGAACCTCTCCGAGCATTCGAGATCGAGCCATGCAAGGCCGCCGCGCATCGCCACGCGCGTGTTCTCCGACGCTTCCTTGTCCGCCATGAGCCAGTCCATGTACTCCGGCACTTTCGCATCGGTCGCGCTGCCGGAGCGTGAATCGCGCGGGATAATGTAGTCGACGAGCATTCGCACCGTCTGCCATTCGGCCGGCGAAAAGAACGCCGGCGCATATGTAACCGTAGCCACTTGGAAAACGCGGGCCGCGCGCGCTACCTGTGGAGTCGAGAAGTCCCACGCTGCAGCAAATGGAAGAAGAGCGAGCGCCTTGAGCGCATCGCGCCGATCCATGCCAGCGCTTGATCCTGTGTCGTCGCTCATATTGCCCTCTGCTTCATGAGCTCGGTGATGTGATCAGACGTCCGCCACGCGAGCGCCATGATCGTCCACGTTGGGTTCTTGTCAGCCTGCGACACGAACGGCGCACCGTCGGCTATGAAAAGATTCTTCACTTCGTGCGCCTGGCAGTTTCCGTTCACGACAGAGGTTGCGGGGTCGGTTCCCATTCTTGCGCCGCCGAGCTCGTGGATGATCTGACCGCCCGCGGCTATGCCGTAACCCGACTCCTTACTCGGCATCTGGCTGAACACCTGACCGCCCATTTCGGCGATGATCGAGCGAAACGTTTCCTGCATGTGTTTCGCCTGATTGTGTTCAGCTTCAGCCCACTTCCAGTGGAAGCGAAGAACGGGAATCCCATAACGGTCAACAACTGAGGGATCTATCTCGCAGTAGCTGTCGTCGTTGGGTATCATCTCGCCGCGGCCGTCGAGGGTGATCGTCGCGCCGTAGTAGCGGCGATAATCTTCCTTGAGCTTCGCGCCGTATCCGCCGCCGGGCGGATAGTTGTGAATGCCTCCCATGAAACCGGCGCCAGGCTGACGCGCGCCGCCGCCGACCTCGATGTGGTAACCGCGAGGGAAATCGAGCTTCCTGTTGTTGAGCCACCACGGCATGTAGACGTGCATGCCGCCGGCACCATCCTCGTTGTGTCCGGCGTGATTCTCCATTGCCGGGATGTAGCCCGAGACAGAGGCACCGGTCGTATCTGTGATGTATTTGCCGACGGTGCCGCTGGCGTTCGCTACGCCGTTCGGAAACTTCGCGTTTTTTGAGTTGAGCAGGAGCCGCGCGGTCTCGAGTGCGCTTGCTGCAAGCACTACTACCCGCGCGTTGACCTGCGTGTCTGCCATCGTGTTCTTGTCGACGTATGAGACGCCGGTCGCGAGTCCGTCTGGTCCGATCATCACCTCGCGGACCATCGCGTTGGTGATCAGCGTCAGCTTGCCTGTCTTTAGAGCCGGCTCGATCAGCACGTCGGGGCTGGAGAAGTTCGACTTCGTCGCGCAGCCGCGACCGCATTGTCCGCAGTAGTGACACGCCTGCCGGCCATTCAGGGGTTTGGTGATGACGGAACGGCGCGCGGGAATACATGTGATGTTCAGCTTGTCGCTCGCCTTCTTTACCAGCAGCTCATAACACCTTGGCGCCGGCGGAGGCTGAAACAATCCGTCGGGTTCGTTGCGAATACCCTCGCGGCTGCCGTAAATCCCGATCAGCTCATCGACGCGGTCGTAGTAGGGCGCGACGTCGTCGTACGAGATCGGCCAGTCGTCGCCGAGTCCGTCGAGACTTTTCCGGCGGAAGTCGTCAGGGCCAAAGCGGAGTGAGATGCGTCCCCAGTGGTTCGTCCGGCCACCGAGCATTCGTGCGCGCCACCAGAGGAACCGCGTTCCTGGCGCCATCGTGTACGGCTCGCCATCGATTTCCCATCCGCCTTCGCAACCGTCGAATTCGCCGAAGGGCTTGAGGCGGGTGGAGCCGCCGCGTCGCGGCGACGCCCAGTTCGGGAACATCATTTTCGAGTCGCGTGATGCGTACCACTTTTCCCCGGCTTCGAGGAGCAGCACGTTGGCGCCCGCCTTGGTGAGAACGTAGGCCGCCATGCCGCCGCCGGCGCCCGACCCGACGATGCAGACGTCGTAGGTCTTGTTTGTCACTGAGTTGGTCTGGGTCATCAGGACCTGGGGGTTTGCAGATACTCGAGACTGTTCAAAATCCTCGCGAGCGGTCTGGTGAGCACGAAGTCGCGGCGTTTCAATGGCGAAACTGGCGCTTGCCGGTGAACACCATCGCGATGTCGTGCTCGTCGGCGGCCGCGATCACCTCGTCATCGCGCACGGATCCGCCAGGCTGCACTATCGCGCGAATTCCCGCTTGTGCTGCCTGATCGACTCCATCGCGGAAAGGGAAGAACGCGTCCGAGCCAAGAACCGATCCCTTCGTGTCATGGCCCGCGAGACCCGCTTTGTGAACCGACAGGAATGCGGCGTCAACTCTCGACATCTGGCCGGCGCCGATTCCGATTGTTGCTCCGTCCCGGGCAAGCAGGATCGCATTGGACTTGACGCTCCCGACTGCGCGCCAGGCGAAGTTCAGGTCCACTTTCTCTTCTTCGGTCGGCTGTCGCTTCGTGACGACTGTCCACCCGGCATCAGCGGACGCGGGGCGCGCCCGTTCCTGGACGAGGAATCCGCCGCGCACGCGCTTGTAGTCGAGAGCGGTGTCGCTCCAGCTCGCGCGACCCTCGAGCACGCGCAGATTCTTCTTTCTTCCAAGAATTTCGAGGGCAGCGTCGTCAAACGATGGCGCCACCACGCACTCGACGAACAGGCTCGATACCTGTTCAGCCGTCTCTGCATCGACTGGAACCGTGAACGATATGATCGAGCCAAATGCCGAGACGGGATCGCAGGCGAGTGCTTTTCTATATGCCTCCAGCGCGGAAGCTCCAGTAGCAAGACCGCACGGAGTCGTATGCTTTACTATCGCGCAGCAGGTCTCGCCCTGAAATGCGTCCGTTGCAAGCAGGGCGCCCTCGAGATCCAGAAGGTTGTTGAACGACAGCTCCTTGCCACCCTTCTGCACGAGTTCCGAAATACCGTGACCGAGTCGCTCCACGTAGAAGGCCGCACGCTGATCTGGATTTTCCCCGTATCTCAGCGTCTGAGCACGATCCATCGTGAGGATCGTCCGGTCCGGAAATTCCTCCGCTCGCTCGCAGGCAAACCACTTCGAGATGGCTCCGTCATACGCAGCGGTATGCGCGTACACTTTTTCGGCGAGCAGCCGGCGCAGGTCGACGTCATCGTCGTTCGCCTGGAGTGTTGCCAGCACCCGGCCGTAGTCTGCAGGATCGACGACGACAGTGACCGACTCGAAATTTTTTGCGGCTGACCTGAGCATCGACGGTCCGCCGATGTCGATGTTCTCGATCACCTCTTCAGGTTTGACACCAGGGCGCGCGGCAGTTGCCTGAAACGGATAGAGGTTGACGGCAACGAGATCTATTGGCGCGATATCGTGGGCCTTCGCGACTTCCATGTGTGTCGGATCCGATCGTCGTGCCAGCAGGCCACCGTGAATGGAGGGATGAAGCGTCTTCACTCGCCCGTCCATTATCTCCGGGAATCCCGTGACGTCGCTGACGTCCCGGGCCTGGAGTCCGGCGGCACGCAGGGTCTTCGCTGTACCGCCGGTTGAGATCAGCTCCCATCCGAGAGCGCTGAGGCCTTGTGCGAATTCGACGAGGCCGGTCTTGTCTGAAACAGAAAGCAATGCGAGAGGCATTCAGAAATCTGCAAAAAAGTTGCTGTCGTTGAGCGAGGCGACGAGATCGACCACGCGAGGATAGACGAGGTGCTCGACTTGCAGCACCCTGGCCGCCAGGGATTCAGGGGTGTCGGAATCCCTCACGGCGATGCGCCACTCAGCGATCCGCGGACCATGATCGAACTCGTCGTCGACGAAATGCGCAGTGACTCCAGTGGTGTGCGCGCCGGCTGCGATCACCGCTGCGAGAACACGAGCGCCGTACATCCCGGATCCGCCAAATTCGGGAAGGAGTCCAGGGTGAACGTTGATGATCCGTCTGTGATATGCTCTGATCACCGTCGGCGGCACACGCTTCAGATATCCAGCCAGTACCACCAGCTGCACGTCGTGCCTCCGAAGCGCGTCCAGGAGGTCAGCGCCTTCATCGCTCGCATCGAATACTTCCGCGGGAATCCCGGCCGACCTCGCGCGATCCAGCGCGCCGGCGCCCGCGCGATTCGAGCCAACCATCACGACCCGTGTTGAGGCGAGCTCACCACGGGCAACGTTGTAGTCGATGATGGCCTGAAGATTTGTCCCGCCACCGGACGCCAGAACTCCTATGCGCACTGCCATTCGCGATTCTACCTTCGCCAGGCGACGTGAGGAAGAGGTTGCCGTCCCGGTTCGACGGAACGCAGCCGTAGAATCAGTTCGTGCACAGATACCAGTCGACAACCGTCCCCAGCGAAGGCGCAACACGCGCACGCTCTTCGGCGAACGTGACGTCGTCATCAGGCGTCTCCGTCGAGGGAACGAGAACGGCAGAACCCCCAAGCACGATGCCCGGCTCGACGTCACGCCGGCGATCTCCCGCATATACAGCGCGCGACAGGTCGATCGATGGATTGTCACTCGCTGCGTCACGAAAGAGCTTCAATCCGGGCTTCCTGCATTCGCACCCTTCACCTGGTGCGTGCGGGCAATAATAGGAAGCGTCAATACGGGCGCCACACTCCATGAGCAGCTCATTCATCCTTCGCGTCACAGCCTCATACTCGGCCACTGTGAAGAAGGCCCGTCCAATCCCCGACTGGTTCGTGATCACGATAACCGGCACGAGCGCGGTGTTGATTCGCGCGATGGCATCTGCAGCGCCTTCCTTCAACGTGACCTTTGCTGGATCCGACAGATAGTGCGCGTCGTCTATGATCGTGCCGTCCCGATCGAGGAACACCGCGGTCGGTAGCGCGTTCACTCGAGCCGGCGCGGCGGGGCCGGAGCCGACGGCGGTGCGGCGGGAGGAGTCGCGGTGGGAGGCGGAGTTGCAGCGGCCTGCTCAGGAACCAGCACAGTCCGATCGCTCGATCGTCTGACGCCGCTCAGATTCACCGCGTCGGTAACCTTGACGCGATATTCGGTTCGCGGTGCGAGCCGGCGCCCGAGTTTCAGGATCATCGTTCTAGTCGGAGATGGTCGCGAAGGAACACGACCCGCGGCGATCGTCGTGTCTGGCGGCGGCGGACCGATTGAGACAATCGGAACCTGAACCGAATCCGCAGCGGCAATACGGACGTTGGCAGCGGTGAGCGGAGCCGACAGTGACAACGGATTCTCGAAGCTCAGCTCGAGCGTAACTGAATCTCTGAGAGTCACAGTCATCAGGCGCGAGCCGAGCGAATCGCGGACGAAGGTCAGCAACTCCGTGGACGCGGAGTCAGCGAGCGTGATTCTGGTTGAGTCCCACGCTTCGCGCGGATCGAGCGCGCGGTTGTTGTTTGCATCAGCGATCCCGCGTACCGCGTACTGTCCCGCCGAGAGATTGCCGATCGTGAACGTGCCCGTCGAATCCGTTGTGGTGACATAGACGATGGTTGTATCGGTGACCGGACGTGCCTCGACGAGCGCTCGCGCAAGAACTCTCCGTTCGACCCAGTCGAACACCGTGCCTGAGATCCGGCCGGAGGGAATCGTCCGACCTGTTGAAAAAACCGTAACCGCGCCGGTGTTCCGAACGTTACCACGTAGGTCACTCAAGCCCGGCAACAACGTGATCGTATACGCGGTATTCGCCTTCCATCCGCGGCGCGGGCGGATTGCGATTTCATCGCGATTCCAGTCGACGCGCGGCTCTCCATCGCGCGGTGAAATCAGGAAGAGTGCATTGAGCGATGCGGCACCCGATGGGCGCTCCGACACTACTTCGTCGAACCTGAAGACGACATTGCGCGGCGTAACTCCGGTGCGACCACTGTCCGGTGCCAGTCCGAGAATTTGAGGCGCTTCAGTGTCAACTGGACCGCCCGGCGGTGATCCCGGTGAGGCACACGCGCCAAGGGCGATGAAGCTGAGAGCTGCCGCAAACCGCGTCACGATCCGCAAAGTGACCCAACCTTCTCGGTCAGTTGAGCCTTTCGGCCCGTCCACTCTATTTGCTTCGTGCGTTCTGCCGCTACGACATCAGCCGGCGCCCGGTCAGTGAACCCGGGATTCGACAGCCTCTTCTCGAGAGCATCCAACTGCGAGCTCAGCTTTTCCAGCTCAGTCCGCGCCTTCCTGCATTCCTTCTCCAGGTCGACGATCCCCTCGAGGGAAACGTGAAGCCGTGATCCGCTCGACAGCAGAACTGTCGCCCCGATCATCGCGCCGCCTTCGTGATTCGTCAGTTCGGTGCGCGCCGCCCGGCCAAGGAATGCAGCTTCTTCCTCGAACACGGCAGCGTCGCGAGACGCAAATCCCCCGGAAGCAGCAACTTCCAGCGACGCCTGGATTTTCTGACCCGGGGGTATGGCGTAGTCGGATCTCAACTGCCTGATGCCGATGATCGCCTCACGCACGAGCTCGAACTCCGCTTCACCGGAAAACCGATCATCCCGCATGGGCCACTGGGCGCGCGCGATAAAATCGCCACGGTTCTCAGTCGCAATGGGAATGCGCCGCCACAACGTGTCGGTGATAAAGGGAACGACCGGCTGCAGCAGGCGCAGCGCGGCATCGAACGAATGCGCCAGAACCGTGCGGGCAACCTCCCCATCGTCGCCTCCTGCCGCGAGACGCGACTTCGTCGATTCCAGGTACCAGTCTGCAAGCTCGTTCCATACAAACCGCCGTGCTGACTCTGTGTATTCACTGAGGCGAAGTCCGCGATACAACTCCGACTCTTTCCACACGCCGTCTTCCGGACGAGCCGGGCCAAGCGCCGCATCACACTCGGAGATCGCGGTGTTGAGCGAGCCAAGGATCCATCTGTCGGATCGACGAAGCCTCGCGGGATCGATCGAATCGAGCGGCTGGACTGCTTCGGTTCCGACATTCGTCAGGAGAAAGCGGCCGATGTTCCAGAGCTTCGTCACGAAATTCCGACCGGGGGCAAACGACTTTTCCAGGTCGTCCGGATCAAGCATTACATCCGCGCCCATACCGAGCCCGGCCGTCACCGTGTAACGCAGGGCATCGGTGCCGAATGCGGCTCGCACATCGAGTGGATCGATTCCGTTGCCGAGTGACTTCGACATCTTCACGTGCTTCATGTCCCGCACGGTGCCGTGCAGATACACAGTGTGAAACGGGGTTTCACCCATGAACGCATACCCGCCCATGATCATTCGCGCGACCCAGAAGAACAGAATCTCGGGCGCGGTCACCAGGTCATCAGTCGGATAAAATGCCTCAAGGTCCTTCGTGCTCTTGTCCGGCCATCCGAGCGTCGAGAATGGCCAGAGCCATGACGAGAACCACGTGTCGAGAACATCCTCGTCCTGGCGAACGCTGCCGCCGCACTTTGGACAAGCACTCGGATCTTCTCGCGCCACCGTTACCTCAGCGCATGCATCGCAGTACCACACTGGTATGCGGTGTCCCCACCACAGCTGCCGCGAGATGTTCCAGTCGCGAATGTTCTCGAGCCAGTTTACGTAGACCGCTTCCCAGCGTTCCGGAAGGATTCTGATCTGCCGCTTGTGAACCGCGGCAAGCGCAGGCTCGGCCAGCGGCTTCATTTTCACGAACCACTGGTCGGACAGACGTGGCTCGACGACGGTGTCGCAGCGATAGCAATGTCTCACTGCGTGGGTGTGTGAATCGATCTTCACGAGCACACCCGAGGCGCGTAGCATCTCGACGATTCTGGCGCGCGCCTCGAGCCTGTCGAGCCCGAGGAGCGAATCTGGAACGCGGGATTCCGCGTCAGCGCCATTCATCATCGTCGCTTCTGGCGAGAGCACTACCGGCATCGCGAGCTTGTGCCGCGATCCCATCTCGAAATCGTTTGCGTCGTGCGCGGGAGTGATCTTCACGGCGCCCGTACCGAACGCCGGATCGACGCCGATTTCGTCAGCGATGACCGGGATCCGGACGTTCGCGATCGGCAGTGTCAGCGTCCGTCCGATCAGGTCGCGATAACGATCGTCGTCGGGATGCACGGCAACCGCAACGTCGGCGAGCATCGTCTCCGGTCGCGTTGTCGCGATAGTTATCCCCTGCGACGGATCGTCAGCCAGCGGATACCGCAGGTAATAGAGACTGCCCGTTTCCTCATGATGCTCGGCCTCCTCGTCGCTCAATGAGGTCAGGCACCGCGGGCACCAGTGAATGACACGATGTCCGCGATAGATGAGGCCCCGCTCGTGCAGCTGTACGAATGCTTCTCGCACGGCGAGCGAGAGCTCGGGCGAGAGTGTGTAAGCCGTGCGCGACCAGTCACATGATGCGCCGATTGCGCGAAGCTGATCGAGAATGGTCCCGCCTGTTTCGGCGACGAACTGTGTCGTTCGCTCGATAAAAGCTTCGCGGCCGAGATCGAATCGTGTCTTCCCTTCGGTGCCGAGCTGCTTCTCGATCACATTCTGCGTCGCGATCCCTGCGTGATCGGTTCCGGGAAGCCAGAGCGCCTCGTCTCCGCACATGCGGCGCCACCTGATGACGACGTCCTGCACGGTATTGTTGAGGCCGTGACCCATGTGCAGAACCGCCGTCACATTGGGCGGCGGCATCACGATCACGAACGGGTCGCGGTCGCCCCCGGCTCGCTTTGAACGGGCAGGGTCAGCGGTGAACAATCCCGCATCGAGCCACTCCTGATAGAGAGTCGCTTCAGCGGATTGATGATCGAACAGAGTCGGGAGGTCTGCGGTGGTGTCTGTCATGCTTGCCGCAAATTAAAGCCGGACGGGCGCGGATGGAGAGGGGCACACCAAAACGGTTTGGCGTTTCAGCGGGGGGCTTCTCTTTGCTCGCGAATTCCAAGAGCGGAACAGCCGGAAAGGAGTGGGGTGAAGTGGTCGCGAGGGGCGTGAGCTCTTTCCCGCCCTTAACCCCACAAATGGAACGTCCGTAATCCGGAACCGCGGGATTTCATCACTGAGTAAAACTCACGTAACTCAGCAGTTCTCACCCCACTCCCCATTTTAGTTCCGTAGTTCAGGAAGTAGGGTGAGCTGCCAACATGGGCGGATCTTAGTCGCCTATTGCAGCATCGGTTGGCGCGTTCAGCGGATCAGCGACGTGGTCGCCCTTTGGAACACCGCTCGGCCCAACCGCGGACCCATCCGTGCGTCCGCCGCGTGCTGCCTTTGCTTTCTTCCGGCGCTCGGCCTTGAGATCGGCTTCCTCTTCAGGATCGATATAAATCTCCGAGAGGACAGCCTCTTCGAGCTCGGGCCGCGGATCCTCGTGCCTGTCGATTTCCGCCGAGTTGCCCTGACGTCTCCGCCCTGTGCCCACGCTCTGGCCTTCCCACTGTCCTTCGGTCAGCGACGGATCGCCGTCTTCATAACGTTCTGCGAGCTCGTCCATCAGGTCTTCATCCTCTCGCACAGCGAGGCGGTTGACGACGGTGTCAACGCCGATCACACCACGCGCGACGACCACGGCCTGATGTGACTCGTCCTCGGCATTCACCCAGCCGGTCAGCTCGACGATGCCTTCATCGATAGCGCCGATGTCGATTGCCCGCTCGGAAAGGACTGGATCGTTGCGGAACGCTTCGAGAACCCGCTCCTCGAGCTCTTCAGTCGCATCGAGTGGCTCATCGTCGCCATCGTCACCATACCCGTCGTCATAATCTTCATCGTCGTACTCGTGGTCGAGTGCCTGGGCGCCGAGCTGCTCGTCGGAATCTTCATCGACCCCGTTGCGGGCGTTTCCTATCCTGTCGCGGATTTTCGCGGTGATGCCTGATATTCCCCCATACTGCTGGGCGACGACGACGCCGGCGGCGAAGCCGGCAAGGGCGCCGAGCGCAACGTAGAGCGCGCTTACGGCATTGGATTCTTCATCGCGATATCTGAATGGCGACATATGTGAGACCTGTGGCGTAGGGTATCGTGTAGGGATAGCTTACCGAAGCAAGTTAAAGGCCATCTGCGGCACTGGAAATCCGATGTCTGAAATGTTGACACTTACGCTCCCCGACGGTGCAGTTCGCGAAGTCGCGGAGGGCACTTTGCCGCGCGATGTAGTTGGCTCGATCGGGCAGCGGCTGCTCAAGGATGCACTTGCCGTGGAGGTGAACGGCGAGGTGCAGGACCTCATCACGCCCCTGAGATTCGGCGGGGCTTTCCGGGTCCTGACGGCGAAGGATGCAAAGGCGCTCGACGTGCTTCGGCACTCAGGGGCTCACATTCTTGCCACCGCGGTTCGCCGGCTGCGGCCCGATGCGAAGATCGGTTTCGGCCCGTCGATCGAAGACGGCTTCTATTACGACTTCGAAGTCGAGGAACCGTTCACGCCTGACGATCTCGAGAAATTCGAGGCCGAGATGCGAAAGGTGATCGCCGAGAAATTTCCTTTCGTTCGTGCCGAAGTCGACCAGGCTGAAGCGCTTCAGAAATTCGCTGATGACCCGCTAAAGGTCGAGCGGCTCGGCGAGTTCAGCGAGTCCGAGATAATCTCGACTTACACGGATGGTCCGTTCATCGACCTGTGCCGCGGTCCTCACGTGCCCGACACGTCGTACCTCAAGCATTTCAAGCTCCTGCATACCGCGGGGGCTTACTGGAGGGGCGATGAAAAACGTCAGATGCTCCAGCGGATATACGCGACCGCGTGGTTCAGCAAGGATGATCTCGACGCGTATCTCCACCGTCTCGAGGAAGCCAAGCGGCGTGATCACCGTCTGCTTGGACAGCAGCTCGACCTGTATTCGACAGACCAGCGTGTTGGCCCCGGTCTCATTCTCTGGCATCCTCGCGGCGCGATCGTCAGGAACGAGATCGAAGTTTATGAGCGCGACCTGATCCTGCGACACGGATACGATCTCGTTTATACGCCACACATCGTGAGCGAGAAACTTTTCCAGATATCCGGCCACCTCGAGAACTTCCGCGAGAACATGTTCGGCGCGATGGAGGTCGAGGGCGCAGCGTATCGCCCGAAGCCGATGAACTGTCCCGGGCACATCTGCATTTTCCAGTCGAAGTCACGGTCCTATCGTGACCTGCCTATCAGGTATGCGGAGTTCGGGACTGTCTACCGCTACGAGAGAAGCGGCGTGCTGCACGGTATGCTGCGCGTGCGCGGATTCACTCAGGACGATGCGCACGTCTTCTGCACCGCTGAACAGGTGCCAGGGGAAATCGGACGGTTGCTTGACCTCGTTGACGAAATGCTAACGACGTTCGGATATCCGTATTCGATCGAACTTTCCACGATGCCCGAGAAGGCTCTTGGCTCAGCCGATGTCTGGCGCGACGCTGAGGAAACGCTCGCCAGTGTCATGCGTGAGCGTGGCCAGGAGTTCACGATCGATGAGGGCGGTGGCGCGTTTTACGGGCCGAAGCTCGACTTCAAGCTCATCGACGCGATCGGGCGCAAATGGCAGGGCCCGACGGTGCAGCTCGACTTCAATCTGCCGGAGCGGTTCGAGCTCGAGTACACCGGTTCCGACAATACGCCGCATCGTCCGACAATGCTCCATCGTGTTCTCGTAGGTTCCATGGAGCGGTTCGTCGGCGGGCTCATCGAACATTACGCCGGTGCGTTCCCTGTGTGGCTCGCGCCGGAGCAGGTGCGTGTAATTCCGATATCCGACGATGCGGCGGACGCCGTCAGGTCACTGACTGATCGGCTTCTGAAAGCTGGCGCGCGTGTTCATCTCGACGACAGGAGCGAGACGTTGAACTATCGCATTCGCGAAGCCGAGACTCTCAAGATTCCCTACATGGCGATTGTCGGAAAACGTGAGGCCGAGAGTGACTCAATTGCGTTGCGTTTGCGCGGGGCGGGGAAGAAGCAGGATGTCATTCCCGTCAACGAATTCATTGCCAGGGTGGAGCAGCAGATCGCAACGCGTGCGCTGACGTTATAGCTCGCCTGACGAGCGGGAGGTCGTTTGTTCATCGGTCATTTCGCCGTCGGTTTTGCCGCCAAGAGAGTCGCCCCGCGCGCGTCGCTGCCGGCGCTGATTTTCGCTGGGCTGTTTGCCGATGTCCTGTGGCCGGTTCTCGTAGCTATCGGGGCTGAGCATGTGCGCATCGCGCCTGGGAACACCGTTTACACTCCCCTCGAATTCGTGAGCTACCCGTGGTCGCACAGTCTGCTCATGCTGACGATCTGGGGTGGACTGCTCGGCGCTTTTTTCAGGAAGCGGATCGATGGCGGCAAGATCTGGGCGGTCATCGGTGCGCTGGTGGTGAGCCACTGGTTCCTCGACTGGGTGACTCACGCTCCGGACATGCCGATTTATCCCGGTGGACCGAAATACGGGTTGGAACTCTGGAACAACGTCACCGCGACGATGGTCGTCGAGATAGTGATGTTCGTTGCGGGTGTAGCGATTTATGCAAACGCGACGCGGGCGAAGGATGCAATCGGGCGATGGGCGTTCTGGGCGCTCGCCGCATTTCTCCTCGTCTTTTTTGTATTCGACTCGCTTGATCCGTCCGCGCCGCCATCAGTCGCGGTCATCTGGATATCGGCGTTGATTGCCACCGCCGTGATGCTTCTATGGACCGCGTGGATCGACAAACACCGATCCCTGGCGTGAGCTGATTCGGTTCAAAATGGAGGATGCCGTAGGTACAGGGGGGAAAGGAGTTATTGAAGTCCCAGGAGGTTTTGAAGTTTTCGTGCCGACATCCTGGCTCCTCGTTCCAGCTCTGTTGAACTGCACGCGTCGCTCTGGTCTTGTACAAGAGCGGACAGCACGTCAAGCCGCACGGAAAGTTGCCGTCGCGCGCTCCAGCAAACTCGAGCGTAAACTTCAAAAACTCCTGGCACTTCAATAACTCCTTTCCCCCTGTACCTGCGACATCCTGGAGCTATCGACGGGACGGGACTAACCCGGTTTGATCCGCCCTCCCGGATAACAGTTTATTTTTCTGTTCTATCCAACGGCCAGAAAGAAAATGAACGATAAATCGCGCACTCCAGTCATCGTCTCTGCAGCGAGGACGCCTGTTGGCAGGTTCCTCGGCGGACTTTCCTCTCTTTCCGCACCAGACCTGGGCGCAATCGCGATCCGCGAGGCAGTCAAGCGAGCCGGGATCGAGCATGCTGACATCGAGGAAGTGATTATGGGCCAGGTGCTGCAGGGCGGCTCGGGCCAGGCGCCCGCGAGACAGGCGGCCCTCAAAGCGGGAATCCCGGCGACGGTCTCCGCGCTCACGGTGAACAAGGTCTGCGGCTCGGGGCTCAAGGCTGTGATGCTTGCTGCCCAGGCGATCAAGGCAGGCGACAAGCAGGTAGTCGTCGCCGGCGGGCAGGAGTCGATGTCGAACGCCCCGTACTACATCTATGGTATGCGGAACGGCACCAAGCTCGGCGACCAGAAGATGGTCGACGGGATGATAAAGGATGGGCTCTGGTGCGCTTCGTGTGACGTGCACATGGGTGGTCATGCCGAGCATACGGCGCGCAAGTCGAGCACAACGCGTGAGGAGCAGGACAAATTCTCAGCGGAGTCGCATGGCAAGGCGATTTCCGCAATCGATGGCGGACGGTTCAAGGCCGAGATCGTACCGGTTGAGATCGCCGGGAAGAAGGGAAACACCATCGTCGACACCGACGAGAGCCCGCGCAGGGATACGACAGCGGAAACGCTCACGAAGTTGAAGCCGGCCTTCCCCGGAAAAGGTGACGACGCAGATCTCTCAGTCACTGCAGGCAACGCGTCATCGCTGAACGACGGCGCAGCGGCCCTGGTAGTCGTGTCTGAGGAGTACGCTGAAAAGCACGGGCTGGAAATCCTCGGGCGCATCACCGGTTACGCAACAGGTGGGACCGAGCCGCAGGAGCTTTTTTTTGCGCCGATTTTCGCGGTGCGAAACCTCATGAAAAAATCCGGAACCACTATCAGCGACTACGATCTCATCGAAGCGAACGAGGCGTTTGCTTCCCAGGCGCTCGCTGACGGTGCCGGACTTGGCTGGGACTGGAATCGTGTGAACGTGAACGGTGGCGCGATTGCGCTCGGGCATCCGATCGGAGCGAGCGGCGCGCGTGTCCTGACGACACTGCTTTACGCGATGAAGGATCGCGGCGCGCGCACCGGTCTCGCGACTTTGTGCCTTGGCGGTGGGGATGCCGTCGCACTGAGTGTCGAGCGCGCTGGCTGAGCCGCGTTGAACGCGGCAGGGATACTCTTTTCCTCGGGGCGCCGGCTGCGGGCCCCGTGGCGAATCATACTCTTCATCGTCATCAGCGCTGCGACGCTGTTACTTGCCGCCCTGCTCGAAGGCCGCATCGACGAGCTCGTTGCGGGCTGCGGCTACACTCCTCTCGTATCCGACTGGGCAGTCCCGCTCGGGTTCCTTGCCTCCACGGCGGTGATGCTTCGCTGGGTAGACAACGAATCGTGGAGCTATGTCGGGCTCGACCGGAGCGCGGCTGCTACGCCGAAGCTGGTCTCGGGATCTGCGATGGGCCTTGCGCCGATTGCGATACCGTCCGTCCTCCTGCTGCTTGCCGGACAACTCGAGGCAGTCCCATCAGAGCCAGGAAGCTGGTGGGCGGCGGCGGCAATCAGTTTTGCGAACCTGTTTCCCGCAGCGTTCGGAGAAGAATTACTTCTGCGTGGATACATCTTTGCTGTTCTCAGGGAAGCGATTGGCTCGAAGTGGACTCTCATCTCGACCAGCATAGTTTTCGGTTTGCTGCACGTGCAGAACCCCGGCTCCGATGCACAATCGATCCTGATTGTCATGCTCGCCGGATTCTTCCTGGGCGCAGTGTTTCTTGCAACGAGGAGTCTCTGGGCGGCAACAATGGCGCATTTTGCGTGGAACTGGTTCATGGCTGCGGGACTGCATGCACCAGTGAGCGGATTGCCGGTTGCGACGCCCGACTACCGCGTCATTGATTCGGGTCCGGACTGGCTTACCGGCGGGAACTGGGGTCCCGAGGGCGGCTTCGCTGCCGCGCTCGGAATGTTTTTTGTGCTGATCTACCTACACGCGCGGCATCTTCGCCGCATGGAGTCATAAGGAATGCAGGAAAAGATCGCGGTCATCGGCGCCGGTCAGATGGGCAATGGCATCGCACACGTGTTCGCGCAGTCTGGATTCCCGGTCTCCATGATCGACGTGTCGGAGCAGGCGCTCGAGAAAGGCCGCGCGACAATCGAAAAGAATCTCGAAAGGCAGGTCAAGAAGGGATCAATCGACGAGGCGAAGAAGTCGGACACGCTCGGACGGATTGAGCTTCAGCCTTCGCTCGATGCCGTGGCCGATGCGTCACTCATCATCGAGGCTGCAACAGAAAATCGCGACCTGAAGTTCAGGATCTTCAGCGATCTCGATCGAATTGCGGGAGAGAATGCAATTCTCGCGACCAACACGAGTTCGATTTCAATCACCGAGATTGCCGCGCGCACGAAACGCCCGGAGCAGGTGATCGGGATGCACTTCATGAACCCCGTACCGGTCATGAAGCTCGTCGAAATCATCAGGGGCCTCGCGACGTCAGATGAAACGACGACGAAAGTTGTCGATCTTAGCAGCCAGCTCGGTAAAACTCCTGTTGAGGTCAACGATTTCCCCGGATTCGTCTCGAACCGCGTGCTGATGCCGATGATCAACGAGGCCGTCTACTGCCTGATGGAGGGCGTCGGAAAGCCCGAGGCAATCGACCAGGTGATGCAGCTCGGCATGAATCACCCGATGGGCCCGCTGGCACTCGCTGACCTCATCGGCCTCGATACGTGCGTTGCGATTCTCGAGGTGCTGCAGAACGGGCTAGGCGATCCGAAGTACCGGCCATGCCCGCTGCTGAGAAAATATGTCGCAGCCGGGTGGCTCGGCCGGAAGACGGGCCGCGGCTTCTACGTGTACCAGTAGATGCGCGCCGACCTTATTGGACTGACCGAAGAACAGCGGGGAATTCGCGATCTCGCGCGCGAGTTCGCGCTTCAGGAGATCGCGCCCTTTATCTCAGAATGGGACGAGAAGGCTCACTTCGAGCCATCTCTCGTTGCAAAAATGGGAGAGCTTGGCTTCCTCGGCATGCTGTTGCCTGAGGAATACGACGGACTTGGACTCGACACGCCGAGTTATCTCGTCGCACTCGAGGAAATTGCGGTCGTCGATGCATCCGCGGCAGTGATGATGAGCGTTCACAATTCGCTGCCGACGCAGATGATCATGCGATTCGGAAACGATGATCAGCGTAACCGGTTTTTGAAGCCGATGGCGCGAGGTGAGCTGCTTGGCGCATTTGCACTGTCGGAGCCCGAAGCGGGATCTGATGCTGCGGCCCTGTCGACGCAGGCAGTACGCGATGGTGACGACTGGGTTCTGAACGGAACCAAAAGCTGGGTGACGAGTGGCAGCCATGCCGGTGTCATCCTCGCGATGGCCAGAACGGATACGGCGGCGGAGCGAAAAGGCGCGCGGGGAATCGGCACGTTCATCGTGACTCCCGACTTGGCCGGGTTTCACGTCGGCAAGAAGGAAGACAAGCTGGGCCTTAGGTCTTCGCCGACAGTGCAACTGACATTCGACAACATGCGCGTACCTGGTGCAAATCTTCTGGGCGAGCCCAGAATGGGATTCATATACGCCATGCAGTCGCTCGAGAACGGAAGGCTCGGGATCGCCGCGCAGTCGATTGGTATCGCGCGCGCAGCACTCGAGGCTGCGACGGCTTACGCTGGAGAGCGTCACCAGTTCGAACGTCCCATTCGTGAATTTCAGGCGATCCAGTTCAAGCTCGCCGACATGGCGACGCGAATCGCGGCATCGCGAACGCTGATGCATGCGGCGGCAAAAGCAAAGGACCGTGGTGAGAACGTTCAGCAGGCGACATCGATGGCCAAGCTCCTCGCGAGCGAGACGGCCATGTTCTGCACAAACCAGGCGGTCCAGATATTCGGCGGCTACGGGTACGTGAAGGACTACCCCGTCGAGCGCCTGTTCCGGGACGCGAAAGTCACCGAGATTTACGAAGGCACATCGGAGATCCAGCGTATCGTGATCGCGCGGGAACTTTACTCGCACGACTAGGATTCATTCAGTCATCCTCTCACTACCGAAAGAGAAGTCAATGGAAATATTCGACACGCTGGCCGAGATGGGACACGAAGAGGTGCTTGTGGCGAGTGACCCGTCGTGTGGCTATCGCGGCATCATCGCCGTGCATAGCACTGCGCTCGGTCCCGCACTGGGGGGAACGCGCTTCTGGAATTACGACTCGGACGAAGCGGCGATCACAGATTCTCTCCGGCTTTCGCGCGGGATGACCTACAAAAACGCCGTCGCCGGACTGGACCTCGGCGGTGGAAAGTCAGTCATCATCGGCGACAATCGAACGTCCGACCGCGAGGCGATCTTCCGCGCGCACGGCAGATTTGTCGAGAGTCTTGGTGGCAGATACATCACTGCTGAGGATGTCGGCACCGGTACCGCTGACATGGATTTCGTCAACATGGAGACGCAGCACGTCGCTGGCCTCAAGCACAAGTCTGGTGATCCGTCTCCCGTTACAGCACATGGAGTGTTCCGTTCGATCAAGGCGTCAGCGAAAAATCGCTGGGGGTCTGACGACCTCACAGGGAAGATCGTCGCGATCCAGGGGTGCGGTAACGTCGGACGCAACCTGGCGAACGAACTTCACGAAGCCGGTGCCAGGCTTATCGTGTCGGATATCGATCCGGCTCGTGCACAGCGCGTTGCAAGCGAAACAGGAGCGACGATAGTAGCTGGCGACGAGATCTATTCTGCCAAGGCTGACATCTTCGCGCCGTGCGCACTTGGCGGAATCATCAACGACGACACGTTACCGGTCTTCAAGTTCGAGATCATCTCCGGTGGAGCGAACAATCAGTTGCTCGAGGAGCGTCACGGCAACAAGCTCGAAGAGATGGGGATGCAGTACGCGCCAGACTACGTCGCAAATGCTGGCGGAGTTATAAACGTGTTCGGCGAGGTCGCGGGCTGGGATTCGGAGCGTGCACTTCGAAAGGCCGACGACATCTACGATACCGTGCTGCAGGTATTCGAGATCGCCAAGGCTGATGGTATTCCTTCATACGAGGCCGCCGATCGCCTCGCCGAGCGGCGCCTTGCGAAGGTGAAGACAAAATGGAAGCCGGCGCGATGAGCGACGCGGGTCGGGAAACGATCCCCATTGCCTCGGATCACGCCGGTTTCGAGATGAAGGAAATGCTCGCTGCCGAGCTTGGCAGGCTGGGGTACGACGTGCACGACCTCGGGACGACCAGTGAGGAGCCGAGTGATTATCCCGATTACGCGCATCCACTGGCGGCGGAGGTGTCGACGGGGAAAGTCAAGCGCGGAATACTCTTGTGCGGAAGCGGAATAGGTGCGGATATAGTTGCGAACAGGTATCCGCACGTCAGGGCAGCGCTTGCGTGGAAACCGGAAATTGCGGAGCTGTCGCGAAAGCACAATGATTCGAACGTACTTGTGGTTCCGGCTAGATTCGTCACTGATGCCGAAGCGGTGGAGATGATGAAGCGATGGCTGGATACCGAATTTGAAGGCGGGCGTCATGCCCGCCGGGTTGAGAAAATTGATGCAGAACGCTGAAATCGAAGAGCGGGCGCAGATGCCCATGCTGTCTGACTACGATCCCGATGTCGCGGCCATCATAAGGCGCGAGGTCGAGAGGCAGCGTCACGGCATCGAGCTAATCGCGAGTGAGAACTTCGTTTCCGAAGCGGTGATGGAAGCGATGGGCACGCCGCTTACCAACAAGTACGCAGAAGGGCTTCCAGGAAAGCGCTATTACGGTGGATGCGAGTTTGTCGACCAGGTCGAACAGCTTGCAATCGACAGGGCGAAGCAGCTGTTCGGCGCTGAGCATGCCAACGTGCAGGCGCATTCGGGCGCACAGGCGAATGCCGCGGTGTATCTGGCCTTCCTGAAGCCGGGCGATACGGTGCTTGGACTCGACCTCTCCCAGGGTGGCCACCTCACGCATGGCTCGCCGGTGAATTTCTCGGGTCTCATTTACAACGCAATCCATTACGGTGTTGGTGACGACGCCAGGATCGACTACGAGGCGATGAAGGAAATCGCGCGTCGCGAGAAGCCGAAGATGATCATGGCGGGAGCAAGCGCTTACGCTCGCATCATCGACTTCCAGCCGTTCGCTGATGTCGCAAAAGAGATCGGCGCGATGTTCGTGGTAGACATGGCTCACATCGCCGGACTCGTTGCGACGGGCCTGCATCCGTCGCCGATTCCGTTTGCGGATGCGGTCACTACTACGACACACAAGACGCTGCGCGGTCCGCGCGGTGGCCTCATTCTCTGCAAGGCGGAACACGCGAAGGCGATCGACAAGGCAATGTTCCCCGGAACGCAGGGTGGACCGCTGGAGCATGTGATCGCGGCGAAGGCCGTCGCCTTGAAGGAGGCGCTGGATCCCTCATTCACAGGCTATTGCCGTCAGATCATCACGAACGCGCAGGTGCTTGCCGGCTCGCTCGCAGGCGCAGGGTTCGACATCGTGTCAGGCGGGACTGACAACCATCTCATGCTGGTCGACCTTCGCAATCGCGATCTGACTGGCAAGGTTGCTGAGAAGGCGCTCGATGCCGCCGGCATCACGGTGAACAAGAACACGGTGCCGCGTGAAACTCAGTCACCTTTCGTCACGAGCGGAATCAGAATCGGCACGCCGGCTGTAACGACACGGGGGATGAAGGAGGACGACATGCGGCAGATCGCGGCCTTCATCGACCGCGTGTTGTCTGCACCTGAAGACGTCACGGTCGCCAATGCAGTAGCTGGTGAAGTACGCGAGATGATGACGCGCTTCCCGCTTTATCCCCATTCATTTGGTGCGCGAGGCTCCGAGATCGGTGCCTGATCTGGCTTTCCGCGATGGAGTCATGGATCGCATTCGCCTCCGCGAATCGCGATACGATGAGCAGGCGTATCTGTTCGTGCTTTCTGCGCTCGAGTTCACGCAATCCCGGCTCGACGCCAGGAGGCACATAACCGCCGCAGAGCTTGGCGACGCGTGCCGCCAGCTCGCACTTCAGCACTACGGACTCATGACGCGCATCGTGCTCGAGCGGTGGGGGGTTAAGTCGACGTCAGATTTCGGCGAGATCGTCTTTACGCTCATTGACCTTGGCTTCCTCGTAAAACAGCCAAACGACACACGCGAGGAATTCGCCAACCTGTACGATTTCGAGACAGCGTTCGAGCGCGAGTATCCCTGGAACTCAGCGCAGTACGCCTGACCGGAATTTCTGACAATGGAAGTGCGGGTCGCCAGCGCGAGTGAAACGGTAGCGTGTGAGCGGGCCGCGATGGAGCGCGGAGCGACTTCCGAATCGCTCATGCAGCGTGCCGGTGCAGGAGCAGCCGACTTGATCTTCGACGGTTTCCCGCATGCTGTGCAGTCAGGGGTTCTGTTCTTCACAGGAAAGGGAAACAATGGAGGCGACGGCTGGGTCGTTGCGGATTCGCTCGCCCGCCGAGGTGTCTCGTGCGACGTCATCTCAATCGGCACGCCAGTGTCCCCTGAAGCGCAAGCTGCGCGCGACTCGGCGATCGGTAGCGGAGTTACCCAGTCTGCGACTGGCAGCGAGGACGCTCGAGTGATCGTAGATGCACTTCTGGGCACCGGGTCCAGCGGACGTCCGAGAGGCGAGGTGGCGTTATCGGTGGATGAGATCAATCTCCGACGCAGCAAAGGCGCGACAGTGATATCTCTCGACCTCCCGAGTGGGCTCGACGCCACCACGGGCGAGTACGAGAAGTCAGTCAATGCTGATCTGACCATTTCGTTCGGGACAATGAAGCGCGGACACGTCGTTGCTCGAGAAGTCTGCGGAACCATTGCCGTGAACGACATCGGACTTCATGAAGCTGATATGGTGGGACTACCGCTACTCATTGATCGCGAGTGGGTGAACGCGCGCGTGCCACTTATTCCCGCGAACGCTCACAAGGGAACGCGAAAAACCCTGTCGGTCATTGGCGGTGCACCTGGCATGGCGGGCGCTCCGATACTTTCTGGCGAAGGAGCCCTTCGCTCTGGAATCGGACTTTTACGGATAGTGACCGCTCCCGGCAATGAGACCGCCGTACATGCGAGTCTACCTGCAGCGATTGTCGCTCCCTGGCCTGACACCCCCGAGGGAATCGCGGGTATCGTCGCAACGTCTGATGCGCTTGCGATAGGCCCCGGGCTCGGCGCTTCTCCACAATCCCGTGAGCTTGTAGAGCGCCTGCTACTCGCATGGAGCGGCCCCGTTGTCATCGACGCCGACGCTATCAATGCTTTTGCCGGCGATGTCCTTTCATTGTCTCAACTGCTCAGCGGACGACCAGCGGTGATCACGCCTCACCCTGCAGAGCTGGCACGACTCATTGGTTGCGCGACGCCCGACGTACTCAGTAGCCGGTTTGATATCGGAATCGAACTCGCCGCGGAGCTCGGCACATGTGTGCTGCTCAAGGGAACGCCGACGGTGATCTTCTCACCATCGGGCGAGCGGTTCGTGTGCGCTTCGGGAACTGCGGCACTCGCCACCGGGGGAAGTGGCGACGTACTCACAGGAATGATCGGGACCCTCCTCGCACAGATGTGCACGAGAGACTCGCCTTGTTCGCCGGCCGAATCGGCTGCATGTGCGGCATTCGTTCACGGGCGAGCTGCCGAGCTATGCGGTGGCGTTCGGGGCACTACGCTCGCAGACATCCTCCATGCGATGCCGGCCGCATGGAATGAGTCTGCTCCCGCTCGTCCACCGGGCGTCATCGCTCGACTCGAGTCGTTCGCATGAAAGACGGCGATCCGTTCAGGCGCCGTCGCGCGATCGAGACACGCGCTGCGAGGGAAGGCGAGTTCCATCCGCATACCCCGCTCGGTTCTGGTGCAGAATTCGATACGATTCGCCGCGTTCTGGAACGATGGGGTCCGCGCGCGCGCCGCATCGGCGACGATGCCGCGGTTATTACTTCACTCGGTGACCGCGCGCTGGTGGTGAGCACCGATACGTCCATCGAGAACATTCACTTTCGCGCCGGTTGGCTGACCCCTCAGGAGGTTGGATACCGCGCGACAGCCGCGGCACTGAGCGATATCGCAGCGATGGGCGCAAACCCACTTGGATTGCTTGCTGCCCTTGCAATTCCCGAAACGTGGCGGGCGCATCTCGATGCAATAACCGATGGGATCGGCGAAGCGGCAGCATCGGTTGGCGCGCCGATCATTGGCGGCGACATGAGCCGTGGTGGCGAACTCGCCCTTACGATCACAGTGCTTGGAACATCGAGGGATCCACTTTTTCGGACGTCCGCTCGCTCAGGTGACAGAGTTTATGTGACAGGCCGCCTTGGCGGTCCGTTCAAGGCGCTTCGTGAGCTGCTTGCCGGAAGAGAGCCCGACCCGCAGGACCGCGCACGGTTCGCCGCGCCGTCCGCGAGAGTTCGAGAATCGATCTGGCTCGGCGACAAGGGAGCGACGGCAGCGATCGACATCTCTGATGGGTTGAGTGCCGATCTCTCGCATCTTGCCGCCGCAAGCAGGGTTGGCATCGTAGTCGATCTCGCGAAGCTCGCAGTCGTCGATGGGGTTTCCATCGTCGAGGCGGCCGCAAGCGGAGAGGAATACGAGCTGATCGTAACTGCGCCGGTACGACTCGACACAGCTGACTTCACCGAGGAGTTCGGGCTGGAGCTTTCGGAGATCGGGGCAGTGGAGCACGGACCCCCCGGAGTGCGGTTTTTTGTCGGAGATGAGGAAATTGAACCTCCGCCAGGTTATTCGCATTTTACGAAATGATGCGGTTGCCTGAGTCGATAGGAATCCGGAGATGAGTCCGCTGTCGATGATAGTCACCCCGATTGCCATGGCCGGTGTGGCGCTGTCGACGCTCATAGTCGGCTCCGCTGCAGTGGTCGCCGGAATGATCGGATTCTCCGATGGCAAAGGATCGCCATATCACGTATTCGCGCCACTCTGGTCGAGACTCGTACTGTTTTTCTCCTTTGTCCGTGTAAAAGTCCACAACCCGGAGCGCGCGCT
>JBBREF010000016.1:0-40157 GCA_038203205.1 Gemmatimonadales bacterium
TCCAGAAACGCGGCTCGAAGGTAAACACATCATACTCGTCGAGGATATCGTGGACTCGGGACGTACACTCAGCAGGCTGATGACGCTCCTTGCCAAGAGGGCGCCGCGTTCGCTCGAGATCTGTGCGCTGTTACACAAGCACATTGCGACGGAGCTCGAGTACGAGACGAAGTTCGTTGGATTTGATGCCCCGCACGAATTTCTTGTGGGGTACGGGTTGGATCACGCGGAGAATTTCCGCCATTTGCCGTACATAGCGAGCTTGCAGTAAATGCCACTACCGATGCAGCAGAAGCCGAAAGGCCCGAAAAACTGGGGAAAGTTTTCCAAGACTCTGTCGTTCTGGGTCCTGATCACGCTCCTCGCGGGAACCCTTTTCACATACACGTCAGGGTCGCGTGATGCCGCGACCAAGATGGAATACTGGCAGTTCAATGAACAGCTCGAGGCGAACAATGTTCGCACGGCGAGCGTCGTCGACGGCCGGGCTGTCACTGGCGAATTCAAGAACCGCGTGAACATCAATCGCCGCCCGGTTACTCGCTACAACGTCCACCTTCCTGTGGCCAACTCTGAAGAGCTCGTTACGCGGCTCGAGGCGAAAGGCGTCCAGGTCAGCGGTGAGGAGCGCGGCGCCACGTTTGGCAACATCCTGCTCATGTTCCTTCCGTACATCATCATCTTCGGAATCTGGATCCTGATTCTGAGACAGATGCAGGCAGGTGGAGCGAAGGCCTTCTCCTTCGGTAAGTCGAAGGCGAAGCTGCTTACGGCAGATTCTCCGAAGGTGACATTTGCCGATGTCGCAGGCGCTGATGAAGCGAAGGTGGAGCTCGAGGAAATCATCGAGTTCCTCAAGGACCCGCAGAAATTCACGAAGCTCGGCGGCCGCCTTCCCAAGGGAGCACTTCTCGTCGGTCCTCCAGGAACCGGCAAGACGCTGCTCGCACGCGCGGTTGCGGGTGAAGCCGGTCGACCGTTCTTCTCGATGTCAGGCTCGGATTTCGTCGAGATGTTCGTCGGCGTCGGGGCGAGCCGCGTTCGTGACCTCTTCGAGCAGGGTAAAGCGCACGCACCATGTATCATCTTCATCGACGAAATCGACGCTGTCGGTCGCCACAGAGGCGCTGGTCTTGGTGGCGGTCACGACGAGCGCGAGCAGACTCTCAACCAGCTGCTCGTCGAGATGGATGGATTCGAGTCGAATGACGGTGTCATCCTGATCGCGGCAACGAACCGTCCCGACGTGCTCGATCCGGCGTTGCTTCGCCCGGGTCGTTTCGACAGGATGATCGTCGTCGATGCGCCGGACCTGCGCGGTCGCGAGGGAATTCTCAAAGTTCACACGCGCAACAAGCCGATGGCAGACGACGTCAACATCACGACTCTCGCGCGCGGCACCCCGGGCATGTCTGGTGCTGACCTCGCGAATCTCGTTAATGAAGGCGCTCTTCTCGCCGCCAGGCGGAATCACGACAAGGTCTACATGCAGGACCTCGAGGAAGCAAAGGACAAGGTCATGCTTGGCGCCGAGCGCAAGTCGATGGTGATGAAGGATGAGGAGCGCAAACTTACCGCGTACCACGAAGGCGGACACGCGGTCTGCACGATCAAGACGTTCGGCAACGATCCTCTGCACAAGGTTACAATCGTTCCGCGTGGACGCGCGCTTGGTCTCGCATTCACGCTCCCTGAGGACGATCGCGTTTCAATTACCCGCGAGCAGCTCGAGGCACACCTTGTACGCATGTACGGTGGCCGCGTGGCCGAAGAGCTGGTGTTTGGTCGCAATCGAGTGACCACCGGTGCTGCGAGCGATATTCAGCAGGCAACGTCGCTCGCGCGACGTTACGTGGGGCAGTGGGGGTTGTCTGATGCGATTGGTCCGATCCTCGTTGGCGACAACGAACAGGAGCTTTTCCTCGGACGTGAGCTTCAGACGCGGCGTGAAGTTTCAGAGCGTACCGCGCAGCTTGTAGACTCTGAGGTGTCTCGCGTGATCAAGGAAGCATACAATCGCGCAAAGGATACGCTGACGGAGAACATGGACCTCCTTCATCGTGTTGCCGAGGCGCTGCTGGATCGCGAGACGCTGACAGGCGAAGACGTGCAGGCGCTTTCTCGTGGTGAGAAGTTGCCACCGCGCTCGCCGCCGCCGTCGGCGCCGGCGTTACCGGCGACAGAGACCGTTGCTCCCGCGGCGAAGCCCGTCAAGCCGCCGCTGTTTGGCGGACCGGAGCCTGCTCCCGCGTGAAGTCGACTGCGGTTCGGCGCTGGAAGGCCGGCTCGCGTGAAATAGTACTGGATCATCCCATCGTGATGGGAATCCTCATCGTTGCCCCCGAACGCTCCGGCGACGGGGGCAACGTCTTTTCGCCCGAGACTGCGATTGACAGAGTGGCCGCAATGGTTGACGAGGGAGTCGACATCATCGACATCGGCGGCGAGTCGACCCGGCCTGGCGCATCGCCCGCGCCGGCCGATGACGAAATCAATCGTGTCGTTCCGGTACTCCGTGCGGTTCGTGAACGATGGCCCGACCTCCCACTGTCGATCGACACGGCTAAATCTGGAGTCGCGCGGGCTGCGGTCGATGCAGGCGCGGATATCATCAACGATGTTTCGGGTCTCCGTCTCGACCCGGTGATGCCGAGGGTGGCAGGTACGTCGAAGTGTGGGGTCGTTCTGATGCACTCGCGCGGCGGCGTAGCCGACATGGCCTCCTACGCGCATGCGAACTACGGCAACGTCACCAACGATGTGATGACGGAGCTGAGCTCCCAGATGCTCGTTGCCGACGCCGCGGGTGTCGACCGGAAATCGGTTGTCGTCGATCCAGGTTTTGGATTTTCGAAACGAAGCGAGCACTCGATGCGGCTGCTGCGCGACCTCGATCGGTTCACCACGCTCGATGTTCCGATCATGATCGGCGTTTCGCGTAAACGTTTCGTTCGCGAGGCGGCTGGCGTCCCGGAACCGGGGAATGACGACAGCGACGGCGCAACGACTGCCGTAAACGTGATTGCACTCGAGCGCGGCGCTCGAATTTTCCGCGTGCACAACGTGAGGATGACGCGCCGCGCCCTCGACACTGCCTGGGCGATTCACAACATGGCTGTGTGAGGACATACCGGGTTCCTGCGGGTGTCGGTCTCGTGCTGCTTGCGGCATACGTACTGACACTCGCTCCGTCCGTTACGTACTGGGATTCCGGCGAATTTCTCGCTGCGATAAAGACTCTCGGGATTCCGCATCCCCCGGGAACCCCGCTCTACATTCTGCTCGGCAACGTCTGGGCAAAGGTCTTCGGGCCTCTGCTTGGTTTTGGTTTCGCCGTGAATCTGCTCTCGGCCGCGAGCACGGCGGCTGCATGCGCGATATTCGCGCACCTGATGAATCGCTGGACGAAGGATGCTTTCGCTTCGGTTGCGGGTGGCGTGCTCGCCGGATTGATGTCGAGTGTCTGGCTGAATGCGAACGAGACGGAAGTCTACGCGCCTGCGCTTCTCGTATCGGTACTGCTCGTGCTGATTGCCGACAACGCACGTACCACCGGCAACGCTCGATGGCTTGTGCTCTTCGCCTACCTTTGCGGACTCGGCTGGGCGCTGCAGTTGTCGGCACTCGTTGCAGCGCCTGGCGCAGTCGTGCTGTTGCTTGGCGCGAGACACAACAAGTCAGTCACAGGCTTGTCATTCGCAACGGTTGGTGTCGGATTGCTTGGAGCGTCTGCGGTTCTTTTCATGCTCGTCCGCGCTCAGCACGATCCGGGCATCAACCAGGGCAACCCGGAGACGTTGCAGGCGTTCGTCGATGTGATCCAGCGGAGGCAGTACCTGCCCGTGTCCATCTGGCCGCGCCAGGCCCCGTTCTACCTTCAGGTGGGGAACTTGTTCGAGTACGCGGACTGGCAGGTTGCGCTCGGTCTCGAACCCGACGCACCGCCATCATGGTTACGCACTCCGTTCACTGTTGCGTACGGAGTGCTCGGATACGCTGGCTGGTGGTGGCACCGCCTCGCGCACCGCGTAAGCTGGCGAGCGATGAGCATTCTTTTTGTCGTTGCAACGTTTGGTGTTGTTGTCTACCTGAACATGAAAGCGGGTCCATCGTATGGGCACGGCTTTCTGCCGCCGGACGCAGCGCACGAGGCGCGGGAGCGCGACTACTTCTTCGCGCTGGCGTTCGTGTGCTGGGGAATGTGGGCAGGGGCCGGATCAGTGCGGCTGTTCGCACGATTGGGAGCGCGTGCGCGTTACGCCGGCTTGGCTGTCGCAGTGTTGCCATTTGTTCTGAACTACACGGCAGTAGAT
This sequence comes from Gemmatimonadales bacterium, assembly GCA_038203205.1. Taxonomy (GTDB): domain Bacteria; phylum Gemmatimonadota; class Gemmatimonadetes; order Gemmatimonadales; family Gemmatimonadaceae; genus UBA4720. The sequence continues at coordinate 4,314 of JBBREF010000016.1, forward strand.
CGGTCCCGCCAACCTGTGTCGACCGCGGCACTTGATAGCGCCCGGCGAATTCTTGTCCCTGCGCCGGCACGCGCGGTCGTGTTCGCTTACGGGGATAACGACACTTACCCGGTGTGGTACGCGCAGCAGGTACTCGGCCTGCGGCCGGATGTCACAGTGGTCACTGTCCCGCTGCTTGGCGCGGAGTGGTACCGGATGGAGCTGGGTCGCCGGCACGGGTTTGAGCTCGGCGGCTGGCGAGGATTGGCGGCAGCGGCTGGAGATGTCTGCGTAGCGGCGCGGAAGTCCGGTCGACCGATTGTTGCTGCAGTGGTCCGGGATCGAGTCGAGTTGCCGAATGCTTGTCGAAACTGAAGCGGCGAGAATTCCAGTCGGCCAGCTGAGAGCTCGGAGCTACGACGCAACTGAACAAAGGAACAGGTACCGGCAGTCAGCTTTGTGAGCTGGCAGCTTCGCGCTCACCTCGGGTGAGTGAGGCAGGGAAAGGGTTGTCCGGGAATCAGAACGGCGTCTCCAGCGCGTGATGCCGGCTCATCATTAGTCATGGCCGACTTCAAGAAGCTAAAGGTCTGGCAGAAGGCACACGCGCTCGCGCTTGGCACTCATAAGGTGGCAGGCAAAATTCGCGGCGCAACTAACGTGTCCCTCAAGAGTCAGATGGTTCGCGCGGCCATGTCGATCGACTCGAATATCGTAGAGGGGCGTGGACAAACATCCAGCCGCGAGTTCCGACGTTATCTCGTCATCGCCGTAAACTCCGCTAATGAGCTCGAATCCCACTACATCATGGCCATCGACCTGGGAGTAATAGGCAAGAACGATTACACGACGCGGGTTGCGCAGCTCGTCGAAGTGAGGAAGATGCTCCACGGCCTCATCGACAAGCTAGGCGACGATACCGGCGCTTAAGCTCGGAGCTGGCATCTCACCGAGCTGGCCGCGGGTACCTGTTCTTTCTATATGTTGCGTCGTAGCTCTCAGCTTCTCAGCTCAAGGCTGGATAGCTCGAAGCTGAAAAAGCTTGGCCGCCCGGAAACCAGGCCCCCGATTGGTTGTTGCTGTGGTCTTGAATCGGGTGAGATGTCTATGGCTTGTCGATGACTTTAGCCGCGAGAATTCCAGTCGGCCAGCTGAGAGCTCCGAGCTACGACACAACTGAACAAAGGAACAGGCACCGGCAGTCGGCTTTGTGAGCCGACAGCTTCGCGCGCAGTTGGGCGAACCACGCTGGGCGGAGATGGCTCCGGCGTCCAAGCTCGAAGCTGCCCGCTGACCAAACTGGCCGCTGGCACCTGTTCTTTATATATGTTGCGTCGTAGCTCTGAGCTTCTCAGCTGACGGCTGGATAGCTGGAGGCTGAAATGAACGCGGCGCGAAGACTTCGCGCCGCGCCACTTCAATCGAAAATGCTAGTACCTGTAGTGGTCCGACTTGTAAGGTCCTGACTTGGGAATGCCGAGGTACTCAGCCTGCGAGTCCGTCAGCTCGGTGAGCTTCACGCCAAGTTTGCCGAGGTGCAGCCGCGCAACCTTTTCATCGAGGTGCTTGGGCAGCGTGTAGACACGACGCTCGTAGCTGGCAAAATTCGTGTGCAGCTCGATCTGCGCCATCACCTGGTTAGTGAAGCTTGCCGACATTACGAAGCTCGGGTGACCCGTCGCGCAGCCCAGGTTCAGCAGGCGGCCTTCGGCGAGAATCATCACGCTGTGGCCGTCAGGGAACACGTACTCGTCGTACTGCGGCTTGATCTGCACACGCTTCACACCCTTCGCCTCGAGTTTCTTGAGGCCGGCCATGTCGATCTCGTTGTCGAAGTGACCGATGTTACCGACGATCGCCTTGTCCTTCATGCGCGCCATGTGCTCGGCGGTGATGATGTCCTTGTTCCCAGTCGCCGTGATGAAGATGTCGGCAGTCTCGAGGACGTCGTCTAGTGTCGTGACCTGGTAACCTTCCATCGCTGCCTGAAGTGCGCAGATGGGATCGATCTCGGTGATGACGACACGAGCGCCCTGGCCCTTGAGGGCCTGCGCGCAGCCCTTGCCGACGTCGCCGTAGCCACAGATGACCGCGACTTTTCCGGCGAGCATCACGTCTGATGCGCGGAGGATTCCATCAGTGAGCGAGTGACGGCAGCCGTAGAGGTTGTCGAACTTCGACTTGGTGACAGAATCGTTGACGTTGATGGCGCAAAACAGAAGCTGTCCCGCTTCCATCATCTGATAAAGGCGATGCACGCCAGTCGTCGTCTCTTCGGAGACGCCGCGGAGATCCTTTGCCATCGTCGTCCAGCGCGTCGGATCCTTCTTGTACTCATTGCGGAGCAGGTCGAGAATCACGCCGTACTCCTCAGAGTCGCGCTCTTCGTCGAATGCCGGAACAACTCCGTCCTTCTCGAACTCGACTCCCTTGTGCACGAGAAGCGTTGCGTCTCCACCGTCATCGAGCAGGAGGTTCGGGCCCGATCCGTCGGGCCACACGAGCGCCTGATCAGTGCACCACCAATACTCCTCGAGCGTCTCGCCCTTCCATGCGTAGACCGGCACGCCGCGCGGGTCAGCGGGTGTTCCATCCTTGCCGACAACGGCTGCAGCGGCAGCGTGGTCCTGAGTCGAGAAGATGTTGCAGGAAACCCAGCGGACATCGGCACCGAGATCCGTCAGCGTCTCGATCAGAACCGCAGTCTGCACTGTCATGTGCAGCGAGCCCATGATCTTGGCGCCGGCGAGCGGCTGTGAGTCGCGGAATTCAGCGCGAAGCGCCATGAGTCCCGGCATCTCGTGCTCGGCGAGGCGGATCTCATTGCGCCCGAATTCTGCGAGCGAAATGTCGGCAACCTTGTAGGGAAGGCGGTTGTCGCTGACCGAGAAGCGGCCATTGCCCGTCTCGGTATCTGATGTCACTGAAAAATCGGCTACGCTTGTCATCGTCCTGTTGATCCTGGTGTTGAAGTAAGTCAGGCGGTCAGTGCGAGTGTGCTCGTGCTTGAATCGCCGGTCGCGTCAGCGTTCATCGCAGGCATCTCAGCCTTGCGTGCTACTGCTGCGAACAGTGATGGCCCCTTTGCCGCTTCGTCCGGCGAAAGAGGGTGGTACCTGCTCCCTGAAAATCCGGCAGCAGCGAATAACTTGTCGACCTGTTGAGACGGGAAGCCACGCCAGACATGTCCCATATCCTGAATCAGGTCTTCACGCTCGTGAGGCATCATGTCGACGACGAGGAGACGGCCACCGCGCTTGAGCGTCCTGAATGCTTCCGCGATTGCAACCTCCGGCTCGGGAACGTAGTGCAGCACGAGGAAAAGCAATGCTGCATCGAGCGAGCCACTCTCGATCGGAAGCGACTCGAGTCGCCCGCTGCGTACGTCGACGTTGGGAATAGCACCTAGTCGTTTGCGTGCGGCGCCGAGCATGGCGGTGGAATCGTCGACGGCGATAACCTGTTTAACGAAGGGCGCTATCGATTCTGCGAGTTGTCCCGTCCCGCATCCGAGATCACCGACGGTCCACTGGTCATCCAGCAGACCAAGCAGACCCATGAGGTCGGCGCGCCTGCCAAAAAGCTCGACTCGGAGGTGATCCCATTCACCGGCCGCAGAAGAGAAAAACTTCTCTGACCGGCTTCGCCTGTGAGCAAGAACGCTCTGAAGGCGACGGGCGTCGTTGGATGCCGCCGAGGTGGCGACAACCTGCTCACGCACGAGGTGCCACAACTGCTTCCCGGGTTGATCGAGCTTTTCCTCCATTCGATAGCGCCTGCTGGTGCCTTCGGCGCGGGAAGCCACCCAACCCTGATCGGCTAGCACCTTGAGATGGCGGCTGACGGTGGACTGGGGGAGCTGGTGAATGGATTGAAGCTCGTTGACGGTGAGTTCGTGCCGTTCCAGCAGCAACAACATCCGGCTCCTTACGGAGTCGGCGAGGGCGGACATTCTCTCGAAGAGCTGGGCGGCATCAATCATTCTATCCGGATATACTAATAGATGGCTTAGCTTTCCGGAAGGCATAATCAACGCCGGTGGCAATTAGCTATTAGCAGCACAAGCCCCTAGCTGATCAGCTCGTCCAGCCTTGGCAGAAGCTTAGCTGACAAGCTTTGAGCTAGTGTTGCTAACCGCTAAGAGCGGGCGCAGCCCCCCGTCATCAATGCCCTTCGCCCGCCCCCGTCCACATCTATATTGATGGGATGTCCTTCGAGAAAAACCTCTCCCGCCTCGAGCAGATTGTCGCTCAACTCGAATCAGACAAACTCGACCTGAACAAGTCCCTCAAGCTGTTCGAGGAGGGCGTCGAACTCCTCAGGCTCGCATCGGACGAACTCAACGAAACCGAGGAAAAGGTGAAGGAACTGGTCGAGCGAGCGGACGGCGTGCTGGAGCTTCGCGATCTCAGTTCCTGACGCGCTGGGAATCTCCACTCCCGGCGACCGGGAGAAAGTCGAGGACGCGATCGCGGCGATCACGGCGCGTGACACTGCGGAAATGCCGGAGGAACTCGCCGAAGCTGTCAGGTATGCGCTCAGCGGGGGGGGAAAGCGACTTCGCGGACTTCTCGTGCTGGCAGCCTACCGCGCCGCAGGCGGACTCGGTGATGCGTCAGCCATCGCTGCGGCAGTTGAGATCATCCACGGGTATTCCCTGGTGCACGACGACCTGCCATGTATGGACGATGACGACATGCGACGCGGACGCCTGGCGACTCACCGCGCATTCACCGTCGAGCTTGCCACTTTTGCCGGGGCTGTCATGATTCCGATGGCCGCCCGTGCCGCGTATCGGGGAGGTATCGCCCTTCGGTTGCCCGAGAGCGCATGCTGTACGATAGTTAAGGTATTGATGCAGTCAGCCGGTGCCGGGGGAATGATCGGTGGCCAGCTTCTGGACCTTGCCGGAGAAGGAACAGCGCTCACCCGCGATGACCTCGACGCAATGCACGCCGCAAAAACCGGAGCGCTGATCTCCGCATCGGTCCGGCTTGGCGGTATTGCCGCGAGCACCGGCGCAGCACGCGTCGATGCTCTCGAGCGTTATGGCAGGTCGATCGGTCTTGCGTTTCAGATAATGGACGACGTGCTCGACGTGACGGCGTCGTCGGACCAGCTTGGCAAGACGGCAGGTCGTGATGTCGCATTGGGGAAGTGCACGTATCCCGCGTTGCTGGGCGTCGAAGGTGCAGTTGCTCGTGCCGGCACGCTCGTCGCCGACGGATGTCAGGCACTTCGCGAGCATGAAATGCTTACCGGCGAGCTGGAAAATCTTGCCGGTTTTATTGTATCCCGCAGTCACTGAACAGACAGTCACATGACTCTATTACAATCAGGAAATCTCCCGGCCGCCACTCGCTCGATGAGCCGCGATCAGTTGCGCGACCTCGCGGCCGAGATACGGGAGCGCCTCATCGAAGTTTGCTCGCGAACCGGTGGGCACATCGGCGCGGGCCTCGGGGTCGTCGAGCTGTCTATCGCAATTCACGCTGCATTCGACACTCCTCGCGACCAGGTAGTCTGGGACGTCGGTCACCAGGGTTATCCCCACAAGCTCCTTACCGGTCGCGATGCCGGAATGGAGACGCTCCGTCAGCAGGACGGTCTCTCGGGGTTCCTGAAGCGAACGGAAAGCGAGTACGACACTTTCGGCGCGGGACACGCGGCAACCGCGATCTCCGCCGGCCTCGGAATGGCGGCTGCGCGTGACATCAATGGCGAGTCCTTCAAGGTCGTGTCGATACTTGGTGACGGCTCACTCACGTCCGGCCTCGCATACGAAGGACTCAACAATGCCGGTGCATCGGGTCGCGATTTCATTGTCGTCCTGAATGACAACGAGATGTCGATCGCGCCAAACGTCGGCGCGATGTCGAAGTATCTCACGTCGATCCAGCGCAATCCGCTGTACAACCGCTTCCGCTCGGCACTCGGCGCAGCAGTCGAGTCCGAGCCCGCGAAGCGTGCAGGCGTCGCGACCTTCGTAAGAAAGTGGGAAGAGAGCATGAAAGCATTCCTGACTCCCGGCGTTCTCTTCGAGGAGCTTGGCTTCAGGTATTTCGGCCCCATCGACGGACACGACATCGATGCGCTGATGGACACATTCATCGCAGTGCGCGGGTTCAGCGGTCCGCGGCTCATCCACGTGATCACTCAGAAGGGGAAGGGTTTCCCGGCCGGCGAGCACACCGAAAAATGGCACGCCCTTCCGCCGGGTCACGACCCGGCGACAGGCAAGCTGCTGAAAGTGTCGTCTGCCAACGCCGCGTATACAGCAGTGTTCGGCAAGGCGCTCTCAGAGCTTGCCGAAGAGAACAAGAAGATCGTCGCCATCACTGCGGCTATGCCAAGCGGTACCGGTACCGGGGTATTCGCCGCGACGCACCCTGAGCGCTTCTTCGATGTCGGCATCGCAGAAGGTCACGCTGTGACTTTCGCCGCCGGTATGGCGACACGCGGACTGCATCCGTTCTGCGTCATATACTCGACGTTCCTTCAGCGCGCCTACGACAACGTTATTCATGACGTCGCCATTCAGAACCTGCCGGTGGTGTTTGCGATGGATCGCGCAGGTCTGGTTGGAGAGGACGGGCCCACGCACATGGGGCTGTACGACATCGCGTACATGCTCGCCGTTCCAGGCATTACCATCACGGCTCCGAAAAACGGAACGGAGATGGTCGGCCTGATGAGAACTGCAGCCGCGCACACCGACGGGCCGTTCACTATCCGTTACCCGCGTGACGCTTCGCCTGACATCGTACCACCCGCCTCAGAGATAGACGCGATTCCATACGGTTCATGGGAAGTGTTGCGAACTGGAACTCGGGATGCATCTGGCGGTACCGCGATCCTGGCGACTGGCACAATGGTCATTCCGGCACTCGACGCTGCAGAGATGCTGGCGAGTGAAGGAATCAGTACGACAGTTGTCAACTGCCGCTTCATCAAGCCGCACGACGCTGGCGTGCTCGCGTCGGTACTCGCGGAATGCCAGTCGCTGCTGGTTGTCGAGGAAGGGGCAGTGGTGAATGGATTCGGTGCATACATGGCGGCGGTAGTCGCTGCAGTCGATCCCGCGGCAAGAGTATTTACACACGGTGTGCCTGACGTATTCATCGAGCAGGCCCCGCGGGCAAAGCAGCTCGCGAGCGTCGGTCTCGATGCTGCGGGGATTGCGGTTCGCGTCCGGGAGATTCGTAAGGGTGGCGCGCGGGGCGCACAGCTGCGCGCCGGTTGATGCGCGTCGGGGTCATCGGTCACACCGGCTACGACGAGCTCGATGACATCCTGGGCAGGTTGCTCAGGCTCGCGCCCGAGCTGGGTTTGTCCCTCGAATTCGAACCGGAGCTGCACACGGTTGCCGGCAGTGGCGCAGTTCTCGAAAATCCATCGACCATCGATGCCCTCATTACGCTTGGCGGTGATGGCACTCTTCTTCGCGGTGCAAGGCTGATCGCCGGGGCAGAGGTTCCGATCGTCGGCATAAATCTCGGCCGTCTGGGATTTCTCACGACATGCGGTGCCGATGAGCTCGAGTACGTGTTGCGGCAGTTGTCAGCAGGACAGTCAGTTGCACAGGCGAGAATGGCGTTGCGCGCAACGGCAGTCGATGGCGATGGGGCGAGCCGGCAGGAGTGGCTGGCACTCAACGACTTCGTCGTACACAAAGGCGGATTTGCGCGAGTAGTGCGACTCGGACTCAGCGTCAACGGCGATTCCATCGGGACTTACGCAGCAGATGGTGTCATCATCTCGACCCCGACTGGATCTACCGCGTACAGCCTCTCTGCGGGCGGGCCGGTCGTGTACCCGACAGTGGAGTCCATACTCATTACGCCGATATCGGCGCATGCACTTGGTGTGAGGCCGCTCATCGTCGCACCCGACGCGGAAGTCGAAGTCGACACATCGCAAAGCTCAGAGTCGCTGCTCGTTACCGTTGATGGACAAGTTGGTACCGAACTCGTTCCTGGCGAGAAACTCATCGTCAGACGCGCCGCGAACCCGGTGCACATCGTCAGGCTTCCCGGCTCGAGCTTCTTCGAGAGAATGCGGGCAAAACTCGGCTGGGGCGGGCCGCCCGACGCGGACTGAAGCGATGCTGACTGAACTGCGCATCAGGAATTTTGCGATCATCGAGTCGCTGACGCTTCCGCTTTCAGACGGATTCAACGTTCTCTCGGGCGAGACCGGCGCGGGCAAATCGATCATCGTCGGCGCGCTGAGTTTCCTGCTTGGCGAGCGTGGCAGCTCCGACTTGATCAGGACGGGTGCGGAGAAAGCGACAGTCGAAGGCGTGTTCGATGTGGGGCAATCGAAATCGATCGCCGCTCTCATCGACGAGCGCGGCATCGAGACCGATGACGGTACGATCGTTCTCAAACGCGAGATTTCGACCGCCGGCCGCGGCCGCGCGTGGGCAAATGGGTCGCCTGTTACAGCGACGGTGCTCGGCGAGATTGGAAGGTCGCTGGTCAACCTCCACGGTCAACACGAGGCACAGACGCTGCTCGACGGCGACTCGCAGCGGCTGATTCTCGATGAGTTTGGCGGATCCGCCGAGCAGGCCGAGACGGTGCGGGTCGCATTCGCAAACGTCTCACGGATTCGCCGTGAGATCACCCAGTTGTCGTCACGCCGGTCTGATGCGGAGCGACGCGCTGATTACCTGCGGCACGTCGTGCGCGAGATCGAAGATGCGAAGCTGACGCCAGGCGAAGATGCGCGTCTCGAGGATGAAGCAAGGGTGCTCGAAAATGCTGACGAACTTCGCGGACTTGCTCAGGGAATGAGCTCGATGTTGTCGGGCGAAGAGGAAGGTGTGCTCGACCGCCTGGCGGCGGTCAACAAGTCTCTGTCGAGCGTGGTGCGTGTCGATCAGTCGGTCTCACGGTTTCAGGAGCTGTTTGACAGCGGATTCTACGCGCTCGATGAGCTGGCACGGGCGATCGACGATTACGCCCGCTCAGTCGACCTCGATCCCGATCGGCTCGATGAAGTTCGCGGGCGTCGCGAGACCATTTATCTGCTTGTGAAGAAGTATGGTCCCGCACTCGAGGACGTCATCGAGATGGGTCGGCGGTCGCGGGTCGAGCTCGATCTCGTCGATTCGGGATCGTTCGATCTCGCCGAGCTCCAGAGGCGCGAGGCCATCGCGCTGGAGACGTTGACCGCCCACGCAAAGAAGCTGTCGTCAATGCGCGGCATCGCCGCAAAGAAACTCGCGAAGGCAGTTGACGCGGTGCTTCCCGAACTCGGAATGACCGGAGGACGTTTTGCGCCACTTCTCCTGTCGAAAGAGTCAGCCGACGAAAATGGGGCTGAGGAAATTGAGTTCCGCATCGCGCTGAATGTTGGTCATGATGCGAGACCACTCGCTCGCGTTGCGTCGGGTGGCGAGCTCTCACGCGTGATGCTCGCGCTCAAGACAATACTCGCGCGCGCGGACGCCGTGCCGACGCTCGTATTCGATGAAGTCGACGCAGGCATCGGCGGCAAGGTTGGACTTCAGGTTGGTGACACGCTGAGGAGAGTCGCCGATCACCATCAGGTATTCGCGATTTCTCATCTCCCGCAGATTGCCGCTCGCGCGCACAATCACATCGTTGTCTCGAAGGCTGCCAGAGGCGGTGTCACAACCGCGGATGTCATGGTGCTCGAGGGACAGACAAGGGTCGTGGAGATAGCGCGGATGCTCGGCGGCGATCCTGAGAGCAAGGTAAGTCGCGAGCACGCGAAAGAGCTGCTTCAGACGGCCACAGAATGATGGGCACGGCTGGCGCTGGAGTGGATCGCGGATGAGTCAGCCGCTGCCGAAAGTTCCGTGGCAGGTGACAGGCAATCACTGGGTTGCCGTGCCATGCATTCATCCTGCAGACGCTTCTATTCACATGCTCGGCACCATCAACGCGGGCCTTCGCGGTGCCGTCGAGTTCGCCGGCGATTCGCATTTCCTCGAGGGGAGCGTGAGTCCCCTCGTGCGCCTCGTCGTCGAGGCGGACGGGGCGCGCATCAGTCTCGGCGCCGAGGGAATTGCGTGGGAACGCGAATCTGGCTGGTTACCGTCGTTCAGCGCGAAGGCAGGTTCATTGTCAATCCGCGGCGTCATCTGTGCGCCGCACGGTAGAAATGCTGATGTCTCCGGAGTCGTGATTGCACTCAGCGTCGAGAACCGCGATGTGGCTGCCGTTGAGCTGAAAATCGGGATCGAGGGAACTCTCGGCCATCGTCAACTGCGGATTCGCACGTCGCGCGATTTCGCTGACGCGCACTCAGTGCAGGGAGGCAGCGACGGCTCTGTACTACTGGAAGGGGCGAGTGCAGAGAGTCCGATGGCGCTCGCGATCGGAGGGGAAGGGGATTACGACATCGGTATCATGGAGGAGACGTCATCGTGGACACTGAGTCGCCATCTGACCATCGATGCCGGGCAGCAGCATGATGCGTATTTCCACGTAGCCGGGGGAGCCGAGCGCGATGGTGCTGCGGCGATCCTGCGCGTGATGCGTCGCCGTGGCGGGTCTGCGCTGGTAGATGCGACGCGATCAGCACTGCGCGAGATGGAGCCCGCAACCGGTAATCCCGTTGCCGACAGGATCATCGCCCGACACGTCTTCTTCTGCTACTTCGGCAGCGTGACACGCGCGCTCGACCAGTCGCACTGGTACATCGTGCGTAGCCGGCTGCCGTGGAACGAACATGGCCTGACGATTCGTGACTGGCACGCGCTCATGTGGGTGTTGCCTGCGATTCAACTCATTGACCAACCTCTGGCGCGCGAGATTCTGCTGAGAACGTGCGAGCTGCATGGATATGCGCCCGGTGCCGGCGTGCATTATCTCGACGGATCCGTGTTCGAGCCCGGGTTTTCTCTCGAGGGGGCCGCAGCGTACGCGATCGCCGTGGATGCGTACATCGTCGAGAGCTCAGATGACAAGGTCGTGGAAGAGCCGGTGCTTGCAGATTCGTTGTATGGATCTCAGGAAGACATAGAAGCGCGCCGGCATTCGCAGTTTCCGCTTTTCTCTACCGAAGTGAATCCTGATGGATCAGTTCCAGAGTTACCATATACAGCGCACGGGAATGCGGTTGTAGCGCTTGCTCTCGACATCCTTGGTCATACGCTCGACGAGAAGACAGCGGAAAAGGTGCAGGACCCGGCCGCTGTGCGCGCTTCAGTGGTGCGTCAGTTCACCGAGAATGCGGCAGGCAAGTCGGGTTTGTACTCCGCAGTCGATCTCGCCGGGGCTTCGTCGCTCACCGACAGCCCTTCGGCATCGCTTTACTGGCTTCCGTACTTCGATTTGCTCCCGCGCGACGATTCGATGTACCGGCGCACGGTGAAGCGGCTCGAACTGGCGGAAATCAGCGAGCTCGAAGTGAGATGCGCGCGACTTCTTGGACCGGGTTCGTCCGAGGCGCTCGACTGGCTTCGCCGTGCGCCGCTCGATGGAGGCCTGGCGGCTGAGTCAGTCGATGCAGACGGTCGCGCGACTTCCAACGGTGGCGATGCGGCCCTTTCGGGCCTCATAGCTCACACGGTCTGGTACGCGGTCAACGCGCTCGGCGTGCGGGGTTGACGGTTGCAGAAGTCTTATACTGCGAAGTTCGCGCTGTCAGCCTTACAGCTAATCAGCTAAGAGCTTCCCGCTACGTCGCAACTGAACAAAAGAACAGGTACCCGCGGCCAGCGTTTTGAGCTGACAGCTTGGAGCATGGCTGTGAGCCGAGAGGCGCTGACACAACTCATGACCGCTCCCCGATTCCCTATTTCCTTGTATAGCTCGAAGCTGTGCGCTCACCGAGCTGACCGCTGGCACCTGTTCTTTTGTTCAGTTGCGACGTAGCGGGAAGCTCCAGGCTGGCCTTCTGGATTGCAGGAAGCTCGCACTTCAGAAGTTCGCGCGGTCAGCCTACCGCCGAGCCAGCTAAGCAGCCTGCCGCTAAGTAGCAACTGAAAAAAGCAACCCCAACTAAAGCGTGTATTGTATGTCGACCGGTCCGTAAACGAAGTTGTCGATCGGCGACTCGTTTACTGTACCCATCCCGTCGCCATTCACGGCGAATACCCTCACTACGTCAGCGGTTGTCGTAATCGAAGTGTCGGGCGAATCATAGAATCTGTCGCCTCCGCTGATCTCCTGGCTCAGGAGATAGTACTTCGAGTTTTCGGCGAGCTGCACCGGGCTCGCGAGATTGCCGTAGACGAATTCATTGACCGTACCGGCAGGCAATGACACAATCGCCGATGCGCCCGGCAGGTCTGCTTTCGTCACGCCGTCAACGAGCTTGACTACGTGGGGAGCCACGTTGTTTGGCGCGTAGAGACGGCCAAGCCGGTGCACGGTCAGCGCGTTCCCGGCGGTCACGAATCCCATTCCGACCCAGCTCGTGAAGTTGTTGCGGAGCGAAGCGACGTTCAGCGTCTTGCTTGTGACGAGGGACGTGAGCGCCGCCGACATGGGGGTTACTTCCCGTTCTTCAGACAACTGGGAGTTGTTGCCGTTGTCAGTCGCGAAGACCACGTAGAAGTAAGTGGTTCCGTTTACAGCTGTGTCGTCAACATATTCGGTCATTGCCATAGCGCTGAACGTGACCGGGTACACGCCGCTGGTTACACCCCGCTTCACGGTGTAGCTGTCCGCGTTGGTCACCGCATCCCAGTCGAGGCTGACAACATTGTCGCCAGGCGTCGCGGTGAAATTCAAGGGGGCCGGGATAACGTTTTCCACCCTGTCGAGGCCGAAGACGATATCGCACCCGACAAACCCGAGCAGGGCGATGATGATCAGCATCAGTATCGGAGTGAGCAGAAGGTAGAGGTCCATTGTCAGCTGCTCCTCTCTTTTGTCGGTTTCTGATGCGGGTGTTCACTGACGGCTCCGGATCGACCGTACACGACCGAAGTGACAGCTCCGCCCGCCTCGATAGTGACGATTGTTGGCGAGATGGATATTCCATACGCCTTCGTAATCTTCCAGTCGGCGTCGCCGACGCCAGTTGCGTTCAATCCTGATTCCTTAACAATCGCAGCTGCCTGTGGGGCGTTTCGTCCGGCGGCGATGACCAGAGCAGTCCCGCCCTTCCCTGGCTGAATGCTTGCAGCTCGCAAGTCAGCGAGATCTTCCGGGGTGCTGCCGAAAACGAAGATCAGCGTGGCATCTCGCCCGGCAAGCTTTCTGAGTGTCAGCTCCTGGTTTGGAGCGTGCTCGAAGATGAAATTGGGTGGATAGTGCCCGATTCTTATCGGCTGACGAATCAGAGAGGCCTTCACGGGGCTTCGCTTCACAAGCGATTTGCGGAGAGTTTCCGCGAGACCTGAGGGATCGATCTCGCCCTCGTGCTTCCACATGACCTTGCCCTGAGGGTCGACGATGAGCGTCACCTGGCCGCGAGGACTGGCGATGTCGAAATGCCGCGACCAGACGGCGTCTGTGTTTTCTGCATAAATGACATCAGCCACATGACGTGACCTCGTCGCTTCGCCCTCATTGAGAACAACGAGGATCGCGGTGGCGGCATCATCGCGACCACTCGCAGTGAGTGCGGCAGACAATGCGTCAACGCGATTCGCGCCATCACCGCCGGGAAAGTGGACGAGAAGATTCGGCCTGCCAGTGCCATGAATGTCGGTCGCGGCCGGCGTGCGACCCGTAACTTCGACTTTACCGTCCGCACTGGCGCGCGTAAGGAGCACCATTGGCGCGATTCCGCCTGACGATGAAAGCAGCTCGAGAAGCGGAAAAGAGCTGAAGCTGCAGACACCAGCGGACACTGGTTTGCTTGAAACCGGGCCAGATGCGGAAAGGCGCGTGCCGCGGACCGTCAGGCACAGCGGTGAATAGCCGGACACCGCAATGAATGGCGCCACGTCCAGGACCGCACTGGTCAGCCGGCGGTATATGAATTTCTTATCGTCGATGTGACCGCTCGATGGTTGTCCGAGGTAGCCCCATTCAAATCGGTCGATCGTTCCTCCGGGCACCCAGGAGTTGAGCGCCGAATACTCGGGTCCGTAAGTGAGAACCCCGCCGATTGGCCCCGCCGTGAACTGTCCGGTATTGCTGGTCGGGACCTGCTCGAATTCGACGTGCGGTGGAGGCCACGCTGCGACTTCCAGAGATCCGTGGAGGATGATTCCGGAGGATTGAATCTCGACAGCCGAATAGGACAGGCTGTACGCTGGCCCCGGCGGAACCGGTTTGGTACTGACGGGTTTCAGCAGCGAACGAAAGAACCCTCCGAGATTCACCTCGGCGCTCAGCATGCGCCTGACCTTCGCCCGGGCGCTGCTCTGAGAGAGCGCGCGGTCCCGCACATGGCTGATACGTTGAGTCGCACCGCCTCTGAACCTGTCGACGATCCAGCTCGATGTGTCCAGCGAGAGGTCGCCCGCAACGAGGTCGGCTGTGTCACCAGAAACTTCAAGCGTGAATGGTTGCTTTACTGTGAAGTTGAAATTCGGGGCCAGCGAACTACCCGTTTCAGCGCGCCCCAGAATCGTCAGCATGATTCGCCCTGGCTCGAGCGCCACCGTCGCGCTGTTGAGGCGGACGGTGTACGTCACGTTGTAGGAGCTGAACAGCAGATTCACGCTGAACGAGAACGGCTCGATCGGCTCGCTCAGGATTTTGTCGATCGTCGGCTGAAACGCAGCAGTGATGAAGTCACTCCCGGCTGCGAACGCGAAGTCGTCGGAGCTGCCGAGGAATACAGTGTTGGCCGTGCCAGGATTGCCCGACGGGGCTTCTGAATCGATCAAGGCGGCGATCACGTCGCGCGGGCCCGACAATGCCTTGAACTGGAGCCGGCCGATCTGCGAAGGCAAAGCGATGTTCGACGGCAGAAAGCTTGTTTTCAACGCGTTCCGCATCAGCAGGTTTATTCCGGCGCGATCCTCGATGCTGATCGGAGTGCTCGACCACGCCGGGTCAAAAGCAATCGCGGCTGTGTTTGCCTTCACGTCGATGTTGATGACGTTCGCGGTCTGCGAGCTTATCTGACTCACCGGAGCCGTTATCGTGATGTCGCCCCGCACGAACTCCGCGGCTCTTGGAGTATTGGGGTCGGGGAGATACCGACACATCATGCCAAGTCGCACGGTGAGCCGGTTCGCGGAGGCGTCGGCAATTTCCACAGTTGGCGGGAACACCTGCGCCTGTGCATGCCCGCGGAATGTGCTCGGTGTGACAGGGTCAATCTGCAGATCGGCGAGATCGAAGTTCACGATGGAATCGAACATTCCATTCCGTCCCCCAGCGCTAGCCTGACCAGGCGCGGGTGGTGGATTGCCGATAATCTGGTGATTCGCAAGCGCTGCCCCGAATGCATCTGACACCGCGACGAACGAAGGACGGTTCGGAGGCCCGATTGGAGGTGTGATGTCTTCCACCCGGAGCGAAAGCGAGTGAGGGAATCGCTCGATCCTGTGCATCGCAGCAAGCAGTCTGTTCACTGCTGGCAACGCGAACTGCGCGACGATATCAAAATCTCCGGTGAGGTCATTAGCCATCGCGGTTGTTCCTCAAGTATTCCCCCTTGTGAGCAGCGCAGCGGCCGAGACCGCGATGAGAACTATCGAAATGCCGTGGTGGACTGTGAACCCGCGCTTGAGGGGCCCGTGAGATTCGCGCAGTGACTCGAGCACGAGGCGGCCTGCACCGTAACTGGACAGGACATAAAGCAGGAGTCCGCCGCGGAACGGCAGGTATGGCCACACCATCAATCCCGTGATGAGAATCACAGTCGCGAGCGCGGCCTCCATCAGCTGCGTAGGAACGCGATTCTTCCATACGCCGAGCCGGTTTGGCAGATACAGCGATCCCCAGCCTGAGTATTCCGCGCCGGCACAGCACCCGTTCATCAGGCAGCCGAAACGCGTGAAGATCATTCCCACTAATATCGTGATTACACCAACATCCCAGAACGCTCCGTAATGCAGATCGAGTGCGCTTAGCAGCGGGACGGAAAGTGGTAGTACCAGCGGCAACCCTCCGTACTGCGCTTGCCCACCGTCACTGGTATCCCAGATACGCGCCAGGTTATCGCGGTACATGCGCCAGTTGATCGCGACGTACAGCAGCCGTGCTCCGATGAGCGCGAGAGGGACGAGAACTACTGTTGCGATGAAAACGCTGAGCGCATCGATGCCTGACGAATGCGCTGCCGCGTTTCCAGCGAGTGTCCCGAAGCACAGCCCGACGTACAACATCGCGGGGTAGCTGTAGACAGTTATCCCGCGCCAGACGAACATCACGCGTCGCATCAGGCACGCACCCCTGTGAACGCGACAACCAGTCCGGCAACGATTGCAGCGTCGGCAATGTTGAACACCGGCCACCATCCGATTCTTATGAAGTCGATGACTGCTCCGAGGCGAACCATGTCGGAGAGATTTCCCGCGGCGCCTCCAAAAGCGGCGCCGAGAGCGATCATCGCCAGGTTGGTATCGAACGGGCCACCAGTGTTTCGGAGCAATGCAACCGAGACGAGGGCCGCTATCCACACGACAGCCAGCGTGGCGTGGAAATTTCTGCGTGAGAAGTGGCGCGGTGCTGTCCTGACCGGGGAGATGCGGATAATGCCCGCGCGCGCTGATCCCACCACGACAGCCTGAGCGGATATCATCGCCTTGCTGAGCTGGTCCACCAGGAATACAATCGCGGCTGAAGCGAACAGATAGACCATTCACCAATCCGGTTGCGGCGGGACTCCTTCGGGATAATACGCTCATCCCCGGAATATTCAATCGTCGTTAAGAATGGGTCTTCCGCGATGCTCATAGCTGCCGGGGGCCTGTAGCCCTGCTGCCGCAGGCAGGAGGCTGTGGTTTCTTTCATCCGCTTCGATGTTTCCATAGTTTGCGGAAGCGATATCCGGCTCGGGTGGCGAAATCGGTAGACGCGAGGGACTTAAAATCCCTTGACCCAAAGGTCATGCGGGTTCGATCCCCGCCCCGAGCATTGATGGCAGGCACTTCAAGTTTTCCTTAGTCATAACCAACCAGGAGACCACCATGAACAGGTTGATCCACGCCCTCCCCGCAATTCTGATTGCTGTCACCGCGACAGTTCCGAGCGTGTCGGCGCAGGAACCTGCGAATCCTGTGGCATTTACGGTTTCCTGCAGCATTCCGTCTGGTCAGACCACCTGCAACGCGCAGGTTAATCTTCCAGGAGGCAAGCGAGCGGTGATAGAAAACGTTTCGGTAAAGGCGACTGCGCCCTCCGGCCAGACGATCCAGCTCCACGTGGCCACGTCCTCGATGAACCTGCCGAGCGGCACACTAGTCTCCAGGAACTATGTCGTCCTGACGCCAGCCAAAAACGGCACGACGTACTTTGCAAACCATCCCGTTCGCATTTACAGCACGACCGGATCATACATCCAGATCCTCGGGCAGCGCATCACATTCCCGGCCGGCGCGGCCGGCGCGGTCCAGTATGAAGTCTGGTTCAGCGGGTACTTGTTACCGTAGTTCCGCGGATGTCTAGCGGTGGCTGAAGGAGGCTATGAAGAGTATTTTCTCCTTCCATAGTCGATCTGGAGGCGGGAAATGTCAGGCAGCGCGCCGCAGCAACCGAACCCCACGAACGGCATTCAGGAGACGGGCTCCGCGGACAGCATCGACCAGGTCCGCGATCTCCTCTTCGGCGCACAGATGCGCACTGTCGATGCCCGGATACAGGCTCTCGAACAAAAGATGCTCGAGGAAACCGCAGCCATTCGCGCGATGCTGCAGGAATCCCTGAAGGGGCTGGACGGACGCCTTTCATCTGAGTTGTCAACCGTTACCACACGGCTCCAGTCAGAAAAAATGGACAGGTCTGCGCTGGCCGCAGGTCTCTCCGAGCTCGCGAACAGAATCAGCGGTCCACAGCCAGGTCCGGGAAAGCAGGAATCTGACCTGAAGCGTTGAGGCATCCGTGTCTCCTGAGCGTGCGCGGGGCGTCGCCAACGGAGCGGATTCAAAAGAGGAATACGAGAAGCTACGCGCTCTACTCGTAGGCCCGGAGCAGTCGCGGCTCGATGCGATGTCGGACGAACTGGAGAAGCGCACAGTCCGCGTCGAAGACCTCGCTGAAAAACTTCCGGAAGCACTCGCCCTTCGCGGCAGCCGTGACGATCAGCTCGGCCGCGCGCTAAGCCCGACGATCGACACCGCGCTGCGTGAATCGATACGACGGGATCCCCGCGAGGTGGCAACCGCCATCTTCCCGATACTCGGCCCCGCCATCAGAAAGTCAATCGCCGAAGCGATGTCGGGTCTGGTTCGATCGATCAACAGCGCCGTCGAAGAGAGTCTTTCGCTTCGCGGAATGAAGTGGCGTATCGAAGCCTGGAGATCGGGAGTTCCATATCCGCAGGTAGTCCTCAAGCACGCGCTCGTATACCGCGTCGAACAGGTCTTCCTCGTTCACGCCGAAACCGGCCTGCTGCTCGAGCACGCGTCAGCCCCGCATCTCGACGTCCCCGAAGCTGAACTCGTGTCGAGCATGCTTTCGGCGATTCAGGATTTCGTCAAAGACTCTTTCCGGCCCGGCGAAGGAGCGACGCTCAGGGAATTCAGCGTCGGCGAGCACACGATCCATGTGGAGGCCGGCCCGCGCGCGTTGCTCGCTATCGTCGTGCGCGGCGAGGCCCCGGACAGTGTCCGGCTGCGGCAGCAGGACACACTGGAAACAGTGCACCTCGAGTTCGCGAGCCAGCTCGCAAGCTTCAGCGGCGATTCAAGACCGTTCGTTCGGGCGAAGCCACTTCTCGAGGATTGTCTCGAGACGGTGCTCACGACTACAAAGGATCAAACGACGCGCCGCCTGGTCTGGATGCGATGGGCCGTTCCGCTGCTGCTCATCGCTGTCGTACTGGGCGCACTCCTCGTCCAGTCGCGGATGCGCTGGAATCGCGCTGTCGCTGCACTACGCGCCGAGCCTGGTCTCGTCGTTGTCGACGCAGATCGCGGCTGGAGGCAATGGGAGATCTCCGGTCTCAAGGATCCCCAGGCGCGGGCTCCTGCGGAGGTCCTGGCTTCTGCCGGTCTCGCTCCCCGAGCTCTTACCGGCACGTGGGAGGGTTACATCTCGCTCGACACTCCTATTGTAGCGGCGCGGGCGCGCCGAGCCCTCGACTCGGTAAAGACTTTAGTAGAGCGGAGCCGAATCCTGTTCGATCCGGGATCTGCCGTGCTGTCGCCTGCGGCAAACGCGCGTCTCGCCGGAAGCGCAGCGTTGATCCGCCAGTTTGACGACATGGCAACCGCCCTTGGCCGCCGGGTTTCCCTGAGTATCTCCGGCAGAACTGATTTCTCGGGAGCGGATGCGACCAACGCAAGGCTTGCCGAGCTGCGCGTGGAGGCGGTGGCGGCATTTCTCGACGCCTCTGGCGTGGCGCGCGACCGTCTGCTGTACGAACCCCTCGCCACTACGCGACCGCTCACGTCGGCAGATCCCGTTGAACAGGCGAGAATCAATCGCAGTGTGTCTTTCAGCATTACCCACGGTGCTGCATCTTCGTCGCCGGGAGGCCAGCGATGATCCAGAAGAAGATCTGCATGGTGGGCGTGTTCGGCACAGGCAAGACCTGCCTCGTGCAGCAGTTTGTGCATTCGATCTTCGCCGCCCGGTATCTCACGACAGTCGGCGTCAAGATCGACAGGAAAGACGTCAAGTCCGGCGATCTCGATGTACGCCTGATGCTGTGGGATCTCGAGGGGCGTGACGGAATAAGGGACGTCAACTCGAGCTACGTTCGCGGTGCGCACGGAATCATTTACGTCGCTGATGGAACGCGGAAAGAAACTGTCGATCAGGTCTTCGACATCAGGAACAACGTCATATCATCGATCGGCGATGTGCCATCGGTGATTGCACTGAACAAGATCGACCTTACCGGTGACTGGAAACTGACTCCTGATGATGAGACAGCGCTGGCCTCGAAGGGCGTCAATGTCTTAAGGACAAGTGCGAGGACCGGCGAAGGTGTGGAGCACACGTTTCAGTGGCTGGCCGACGAAGCAGTGAAGGCTGAGGGCCAGGGCACATGACGATCGCGATCGATGCATTCGGGCTTACAGACACAGGAAAAGTCAGAAAGTCGAATCAGGACAACTTTCTCATTGTCGAAGTCCGCAAGTCTGTCGAAGTGCATCACTCCAGTCTCGCGAATGATTTGTACGCTGAGCGCTTCGGCGTATCGGGCGGTCACCTTTTCGTTGTAGCCGACGGTGTTGGCGGCGGGCCGCAGGGAGACCGCGCGAGCGGCGACACAATCAAGGCTCTGCTGGATTACGTGGGCGAGACGGTCGGCTGCTTCAACGCCGCATCCGCGTCAAAAGATCACGCGCTCTTTGAGCGGCTCGAGGAGACGGTCAGGGCCGTTCACGTGAAGCTCATCGAGACCCATGGGGGCGGGCAGGGCCCGGCTACTACGCTCACAATGGTACTCCTGATCTGGCCGCGAGCGTATGTGGTCCATGTTGGCGACAGCCGCGCTTACGTGAGACGCGCCGGCAAGATGCAGCAGCTGACCCGCGATCAGACTTTCGGGGAGTACATGATCAGCCTTGGCGCATGGACCGAAGAGCAGGCAGCGAGGTCGACGCCCGGCGCAACGCTGACGAGTGCGATCGGCGGATCCCAGCTGGAACCGGTTGTTGGGCTCATAGACATCGAGGCTGGGGACAGCATCCTCCTCTGCACCGACGGGCTGACGAAACATGTTTCTGATGAGCGACTCGCAGACGTGCTTGCCGAGCCGACTGACTCTGAGCGGATGGTGCGTACGCTGGTAGGCGAGGCTCTCGCGGCGGGCGGCACAGACAACGTTTCGGTGATCGTGGTGCGTTCCAGCGATAGCGCCTGAGAACCGGGGTTCGCGGGCCGAGTTGGCCCGTGATGTGCCAATTGATTGGGCTACATGAACATCTAACGGAGCCAATCAATGGATCGCGGAATCGACTTCCTGAAGAGTCAGGTAAACAACGCAGTCATGCAGCATAAGACATTTCTCGAAGCGCTCGAGGGCCACGAGGAGCAGGCTGACGATAGCCGCTTCAGGGATCTCTGCAGCCGACACATTCCCAAGGTTCGGGAACACCAGAGAATGCTCGAGGACTACCAGCAGGCGCTCGGTGCCGAAGCCGGAGAAGGCAAGAAGGTCCTCGGTGCGATTTTGGGAAAGGCGCTAGACCTCGCCGACTCAGCGCGGGAGAGCGACTTCCTGAGATTGGTCAGTGACATAGTGATGTCTCGTCAGGCAGAAGACACATTCAAGACGTTTCGCGATGCCGGGCGCGCCCTCGGTAATACTCAGCTCGCCGAGATCGGAGAAGTTGGTGAGCGCCATCACGACGAGTATAATCGCGAGGCAAACAGGCTGGTTCAGCAGATGTTCGTGGAGCACGTTCGCGGCGTGGAGCCGGGAATGGCAGAGGATAGCCTGCGCTCGGACATCTAGGCTCGAGCAACGAACGGTGGGTCGGGGCGCGAGTGACACTCACGCCTCGACTCAACTAATTTCCACCACATGACAGACGTCGTTACGCTTGCTGCAGAGCTCCTGGCAATTCCGTCCCTTTCGGGAAACGAGAAGGCGGCAGTTGACTTCGTTTCAAAGTGGCTCGTCGCCCGCGGCTGGAACGTCACGGTGCAGTCGGTTTCTCCCGGGCGGGGGAATGTCTGGGCTTCGCGTTCGGGCGGGGGGGTCACATTCTCGACTCATCTCGACACGGTCCCTCCGCACATCGCTCCGAGAGCCGATGCCGACAAACTTTACGGCCGGGGTGCGTGCGATGCGAAAGGGATCGCGGCAGCAATGCTCGTCGCTGCTGAACGGCTCGTCAAATCCGGAGAGAGCAGGATCGACCTGCTTTTTGTAGTAGGCGAGGAACACGGCTCCGATGGTGCGCGAGCCGCCAACAACCTCTCTCCGACGAGCCGCTTCCTCGTGAACGGCGAGCCCACCGAGAGCAAGCTTGCAAGCGGGGCGAAAGGGTCACTGCGCGTAACTGTACGTACGCGCGGCCGAGAGGCGCACTCGGCATACCCGCATCTTGGTCAATCGGCGATCGAGCCCTTGCTCGACCTGCTTCCGTCCCTGCGCACGCTGCCTCTTCCATCCGACCCAGTGCTTGGCGAGACGACAGTGAACGTCGGATTGATACGGGGCGGCACTGCAGCGAATATCATCCCGGCGCATGCGGAAGCCGAGATGATGATCAGGCTGGTGGGGGATGTCGAGCCGGTGAAGGAAATCATCACTGAATGGGCGAAGGGCCGCGCCGACATTGAGTTCGGCTCGCACATCCCCGCGCAGCGCTTTCATATCGTCGACGGGTTCGAGACCGGACCGATGGCGTATACGTCGGACATTCCTTTGCTGTCACGATGGGGAACCCCGCTGCTTTTCGGGCCGGGATCGATCCATGTAGCGCACACGCCTGATGAGCACATCAGTATCGAGGAGCTGCGCGCCAGTGTGGATTCGTACGAGCGCATCGCGCGCCAGCTTCTTTCAGCATGACCTGGACTCCTCCGAACGGGCTCAAATACCCGGTTGCCATCCTCGGTGCTACAGGCGCAGTGGGCCAGACCTTCATTCGCCTGCTCGAGAACCATCCGTGGTTTGAGATAGCTGAGCTTGTAGCGTCCGAACGCAGTGAAGGAAAGACGTACGCGGATGCCGCGAAATGGATCGAGGGCGTGATGCCGGAAGCCGTTGCCGGTATGGTTGTAAAAAACACTGACGCTTCCGGCATCACGTCACCAATCGCCTTCTCGGCACTCGACTCTTCGGTTGCAGGCGATGTCGAGCGCGCCTTCGCCGAAGCGGGGAAGTTCGTGCTGAGCAATGCGAAAAACTTCCGCATGGATGATGACGTCCCACTTGTGATACCTGAAGTGAATGCGAGCCATTTCCACATCCTCGAGAGGCAGCGGCGCGATCGCGGTTGGACGGGCGCCATCGTCACGAACGCCAACTGCGCAGCCACAGTGGCCGCTGTCGCGCTTGCGCCTCTTCAGGAGCGTTACGGCATCGACAAGCTGTTCATGACGACGATGCAGGCAGTGTCAGGCGCAGGATATCCTGGCGTCCCGTCCCTCGACATACTCGGCAACGTCATCCCGTACATCGCGGATGAAGAGCCCAAGCTCGAAGCTGAGATGCGAAAGCTCCTTGGCACGTACGACGCCGATGCGATCAGGTTCGCCGACATGCAGGTGAGCTCACATACGAATCGCGTTGCGGTGGAGCATGGTCACACTGTCTGCATCACCGCGGCATTCCGCGAGCGCGTCACGCCCGAAGATGCGATCAGCACACTTCGGGAGTGGAAGGGAGATCCCGTTACGTTCGACCTTCCGAGCCGGCCGCTGCATCCGCTGATCGTGACTGATGAGCCGAATCGCCCGCAGCCGCGGCGGGATGTCAATGCCGGCAACGGCATGAGCGTGATCGTCGGTCGCGTAAGGGCGGATACGGTTCTCGACATCAGGATGGTCGCGCTCGGCCACAACACGATTCGGGGCGCAGCCGGCGGTTCCGTGCTCAACGCTGAACTGCTCGCGCGAACCGGCAGGCTGGTCGTCGAGTGATCGTTATGAAGTTCGGCGGCACGTCTGTCGGCGACGCCGTCGCTATCAAGCGAACCGCCGACATTGTGAAGGGTCGTCTCGACAAGGGCCCTCTAGTGGTTGTGTCAGCACTTGGTGGTGCCACGAATGCGCTCATCGCGATTGCTGAACAGTCTTCCAAGGGTCACCTCATCGGCGCGATGCGCGGCGTCGAGGCACTGCGCGACCGGCATCTCAACGAATGTCACGCGCTTCTCGACGGGACCGACGTCGTCGACGAGGTCGGCGCGGACCTCAGCGCGATGTTCGACGAGCTCGCACATCTTGCCGAAGCTCTGTCGACGCTCGGTCACGCGACGCCGCGTGCGATGGATGCGGTTGCCGCCTACGGTGAGCAGCTCTCCGCCACGCTTGTTGCGGCTGTATTCGCCGAGCTCGGGATCAATGCCGAACATGTCGACGCCAGGTCCGTGATGATCACTGATGAATGCTACATGCAGGCCGAGCCACAGACTGAAATGATCGCGGAGCGTGCGCGCGAGATCGTCCTGCCGATTCTTCAGGCTGGCCGTATTCCCGTGCTGGGCGGCTTCGTGGGCGCGACGACCTCCGGTGTTACGACGACTCTCGGACGCGGCGGCTCTGATTACAGCGCCTCGCTCATTGGTGCCGCGCTAGGTGCGGAGGCAATCGAGATATGGACAGACGTTGATGGCATGCTCACGGCAGATCCCCGCGTAGTTGAAGGCTCGCGCCTGATCGAGAAGATCAGGTTCGACGAAGCGTCGGAGCTGGCGTCGTTCGGCGCGAAGGTCCTTCATCCGAACACCATCGCTCCTGCAGTGCGGCTCGGCATTCCTGTCTTCGTCTACAATTCGCGGCGGCCGGAAGGCAAGGGCACGCGGATCACCTTCGATGCACCCCATCGTGCAGTGAGTGCAATCGCAGGGAAGTCAGACGTGACAGTCATCAGGGTGACGGCGGCGCGGATGCTGCTTGCGCACGGTTTTCTCCGGCGTGTGTTCGAGATATTCGAACGCCATCAGACATCTGTTGATGTTGTGGCGACATCCGAAGTGTCGGTTTCCGTCACGATCGACGATCCTTCCCATCTCGACGCGCTGCTTGTTGACCTGCGCGATCTCGGCGATGTCTCGATAGAACGGAATCGCGGGATAATCGCGATAGTCGGTGCGGGGCTCAGCGATGCCGGCGGGGCAATGGGTCGAGCTCTGACGGCGCTTGGCGATGTGAAGATACAGATGATGTCGTTGAGTGCGACTGGCATCAATCTCACCGTGATAGTAGATGCCGACACCGTCAAGCCGGCGATGCAGCGTCTTCACAGGGAATTCTTCGAGGTCGAAAGCTGATGAACCAACCCGCAATCGCAATCATCGGCGACGGGAAGATGGGCCGGACAATCGCGCAGATGGTGCAGGAGCGGGGGTGGCACCTGACTGCGATGCTCGCTGCGGAGCACAACATCGGCGGCGCAGGCATTACACGGCGCGCACTGGGTGACCCGGATGTCGCGATCGAGTTCACTGAGCCGGCATCCGCCGTCTCGAACATCATGGCGTGCATTCACGAAGGCGTGCCCGTGGTCGTAGGTACAACCGGCTGGTACGATGCGTTGCCGTCGATAACCGATGCAGTAAAGGAAGAGGGAGCATCACTGCTATGGGCCCCCAACTTCAGCATTGGTGTGACGCTGTTCGTCGAGATCGCGCGCGAGGCTGCGCGGATAATGGCGAGCTCAGGGTTTTCCGCCGCGATGGTCGAAACGCATCACTCTGCCAAGAAGGATGCGCCTTCGGGAACAGCCATTGCCATCGTCAAGGCGATGGAGGCCCCGCTTGGCCGCGATGTACCGGTCACGAGCGTTCGAACAGGTTCTGTCCCCGGGACGCACGACATCATCTTCGACGCGCCTTACGAGCAGATCAGCATGCGTCACGAAGCGCGCGATCGCCGGGTATTCGCAGATGGGGCTCTGCGCGCGGCTGAATGGCTGCGCGGCAGGAAGGGTGTCTTCACGATGCGCGATGCGCTCGGGTTCCCGGGCCATTCGGGAGCGACTGAAACAACATGAACATGCTGAAGGATTCGAAAGACCGTGTACTGTTGCGCGGCGCGGGTACGGCACTCGTTACGCCATTCACTGATGCAGGTGATGTCGACGAGGCCGCGCTTCGTTCACTGATCGACTGGCAGGTGGAAGAAGGCATCCACTTTCTTGTTCCCTGCGGCTCGACAGGCGAGGCCGCGACGCTTTCGCTCCAGGAACACCGGAGAGTCGTGGAGATCACCGTTGAACAGGTCGCAGGCCGTGTTCCTGTTGCGGCCGGTGCAGGCTCTAATGACACTGCAAAGGCGATTGCGCTCTCGAAGGAAATGGCGGCGATCGGGGTGACGCACCTGCTTCACACCTCGCCGATGTACAACAAGCCGCCTCAGCGCGGCATCGTCGCGCACTTCCTGGCGATTGCCGACGCCGTTGACCTTCCCCTCATCGTCTACAACGTGCCTGGGCGGACGGGGAGCAACGTCGAGGCTGCGACAACGCTCGAGCTCGCGCAGCATGAGAACATCACTGCTGTGAAGGAAGCCTCAGGAAACATTCAGCAGATTGCCGAAATCATTCGCAACCGTCCGGACGGGTTCAGTGTTCTCTCCGGTGACGACGGCCTGACGCTCGCCATCATGGCAGAAGGCGGCGAAGGCGTGATTTCAGTCACTTCGAATGTTGCGCCGCGGCTCGTTGCCCGGATGATCGACGTCTTCGATGATGGCGATACAGAAGGCGCGCGGGAAATCGCGCACAGGCTGGCCGAGTGGACATCGGCTGCGTTTGTGGAGTCGAATCCCATTCCGGCCAAGGCAGCGCTGGCAATGATGGGAAAGCTGAAGAACGTGCTGAGGCTGCCACTCGTGCCACTTGCAGATCGGCACGCCGACGTAGTGCGGCACGCTCTGAACACCGCAGGGGCACTCCAGTGAAAGAGCAGTTGTCGTTGAAGGAGCGAATCGAGACGGCGCTTGCTGACGCGGCCGGCGGTCAGGAGGGAGTTGCAGCGCGGGCGTCAGTCGATGATCTGCTCGCTGCGCTCGAGGCGGGCGAAGTTCGATCGGCTGAACGTGATGCGTCGGGTCAATGGAATGCAGTTCCGTGGGTGAAACGTGGCATCCTGCTCGGGTTCCAGGTCGGTAGGCTCACCGATCTCTCGCCGGAGCGGGGTTCGCCCGGGTTCACGTTCTTCGACAAGGACACATATCCACTGAGAGCGCTCACGCTCGAGGATGGAGTGCGTGTAGTGCCAGGCGGGTCGTCGATACGACGCGGTGCGTTCATCGCACGCGGGGTCGTGTGTATGCCGCCGATGTACGTGAATGTCGGCGCCTACGTTGGCAGCGGGACGATGATCGACTCACACGCTCTCGTTGGGTCGTGCGCGCAGATAGGCGAGCGCGTTCATCTGAGTGCAGCGGCGCAAATCGGTGGCGTGCTGGAGCCGGTAAACGCGGCGCCCGTAGTCATCGAGGACGATGTGATCGTCGGCGGAAACTGTGGGATCTACGAAGGGACCGTGGTTCGCGCGGGCGCGGTGATTGGCGCCGGCGTCGTGCTTACGCGTGGCACTCCCGTGTTCGATCTCGTCAAGCAGCAGGTATATAGAGGCGACGGCAGCAAGCCGTTGGAGATCCCGCACAACGCGGTGGTTGTGCCGGGTGCGCGCCGCGTTACTTCTGATTGGGGGGAAGCCGAAGGTCTGTCATTGCAGACTCCGGTCATCGTGAAGTACCGCGACGACAAGACAGACAGTGCGACTGCCCTCGAAGGCTGGCTGAGGTGAAAGAGCGCGGCGTCGTCCGCGTTCCCGGCGACAAGTCCATCTCCCATCGTGCGTTGATTCTTGGTGCGCTCTCCACCGGCAAGTCGCGCATATGCGGGATACTCCAGTCAGCTGATATCGAGTCAACGGCCGGAGTGCTGCGTCGGCTCGGCGTGCGAGTGCCTGAGTTGTCGGCGGACATGCGTATCACCGGGTGCGGGTTGTCGGGCCTCGAGGCACCAGCATCAGATCTCGATGCAGGGAACAGCGGAACCACTGTCAGGCTGATGTCGGGAGTTGTCGCCGCGCACCCGTTCGCTTCGCGATTCACGGGGGATGCGAGTCTCAGTCGCCGCCCGATGAAGCGAATTGCCGAGCCGCTCACGGCGATGGGGGCGCGAGTGGAGTTCGATGGAGAGGACGGGCTGCCGATGACGATTCACGGCGGTGACCTCGCAGGAATCTCATGGAACACCAAGTCCGCGAGCGCGCAGACGAAGAGTGCAATTCTGTTCGCCGGCCTGGTGGGGGGCGTGCCCGTGACGGTGCGGGAGTCGCGCAAATCGCGCGATCATACCGAGCGAATTCTCGCTTCGCTCGGCGCCCCCGTTTCGTCAGATGAGCTCACAGTCTCGCTCGCGCCGGTAAACTCCATTGGTCCGCTCGATCTTGTTGTGCCCGGCGATCCGTCATCCGCGGCCTACTTCGTCGCGCTTGCCGTCCTTGGCAAACGAGCGATCGAGCTCCCCGACGTGTGCATCAATCGCACGAGGACCGGATTCATGAACGCCGTGAGAGACATGGGCGCTCTCGTAGAGTGCACGGGAAAGATCGCAGTTGCCGGGGATTCAGTCGCGACAGTGATCGCGAGCCCTGGTGAGCTTGTATCGATCGCGATAGACCCGGGAATCATTCCGTCGATGATCGACGAGCTCCCGCTCCTCGCGTGTGTCGCTGCCGCCGCTGGAATCGAGCTCGAGATCCGCGGTGCTGCAGAGCTGCGCGTAAAGGAGAGTGACAGGATCTCTTCGACGATTTCGAATCTGCGGTCGATCGGGGTCGATGCCGAGGAGCTGCCTGACGGGCTGATCGTGTTTGGCCGGCGTGGGTCGCTCGCAGGGAAGGTCGAATCGCGAGGTGATCACCGGATTGCGATGTCTTTCGGGATTCTCGCACAGCTCGAGGGCAACGACATCGAGATCGACGATCGCGATTGCGTGAGTGTGTCGTATCCCCGATTTTGGGACGACCTCGCTTCCGTGACGTAACTGACGACACCTTTCGGGCAATCATGAAAGTTCTGTTCATCGTGACGGCGTTCCCGCGTCACGAAGGTGATGTCATCACTCCGTGGATGGGTGAGACTATCGAGCGGCTGATTGCTTCCGGGACCCAGGTGGAGGTTCTCGCTCCGTCATACAGGGGATCACGCTCGGGAATCATCGGCGGCGTGATGGTGCATCGCTTCCGTTACGCACCCGCGGCACTCGAGACACTGACTCACGACATGCCGGCGGTCGAGCGAATCAGGCGAAGTCCTGCTTTCCTCGCCCTTCTTCCGGCATATGTCGCGGCTGGTTCGCGCGCTGCCGCGCGTCTCGCACGCAGTGGAAACTTCGATGTAGTCCACGCGTTTTGGCCAATTCCGCACGGGCTGTTCGGCGTTGCGGCGCGGCGCGCATCGAACGCAGCTCTGGTGTCAACATTCTTTTCAGCTGAGCTGATGTGGCGGGGTTTGACGCGCCGGGCAGTTGCGCCGGTGCTTCGGCAAATCGTCGACGCGTCGGATGCCGTGACTGTGATCTCCGGATATACGGGCCAGCGACTTCGTGAATACGTGCCCGATGTCAGCAGTGTGACCATTCCCTTCGGGGCTGCCGCTGTTGACAGATCCCTGACCGAACGGGGAAGCTCAAAAGCGCGAAGAAGCGCCGGCGACCAGTTCGAGCTGCTTTTTGTGGGCCGGCTGGTCGAGCGAAAGGGCGTCGACGTGTTGCTTCGCGCGGCGAAGATACTTGAAGGTGACAGTCGCCTCATCATCCGCATAATTGGCGGCGGCCCCGAGAAGGAATCACTCGAGACGGAATCGCGACGACTCGGGACCGAACGCAACGTGCGGTTCGAGGGAGTGGTAACGGCAGAGGCGATCCAGGGCTTCTTCACGCGATGCGATGCCCTCGTGCTGCCGGCGATTGTGACAGCAAACGGTGACACCGAAGGGCTCGGAGTCGTCCTCATCGAGGCGATGGGTTATGGCAAACCTGTAATCGCGAGTTCAGCAGGAGGTATCCCCGACATAGTGTCTGATGGAGACACCGGGTTGCTGGTGCCACCCGGTGATGCCGAGGCGCTCGCAGGGGCGGTCAGGCGTGCGATGGATCATCCTGATCAGCTCAATACGATTTCCGTTCGGGGAACTGAATTCGCTGCGCGGGCCTTCGGCTGGGATTCAATTGTGTCGCGGCTCTCGAGCGTATATGAATCCGCGGTTGCGGCGCGGAGTGGCAGCTAAGACCTTTCCTGCTTCCTCAAACTTTTCACGCCACTTGAGCCCTCCGAAACAACCAACGAAGAAGGCAAAGCCTTCGTCTGCTCCACGCCCCACGCTGACCGCCAGAGCGCCGGACGTCGACCTCGATGTGCCATTCCGAACTGCGCTCGCGATCTTCCTCGCGCTTGCAGTGATTTTTTTCTTCCCTGCATTCCTGCCGGGACAGGGAATCTTCGGCACTGATTACCTGGCAGGCAGCTACCAGTTCATGGAGTTCCTCTCCAACCAGCTGCGCGCCGGTGTGATACCGAAGTGGGTTCCTTACGTGTACGGCGGAGTGCCGCTTCATGCAAATCCGGGCAGTACCTATTACCCGACGCGACTGGCGCTCATGTGGCTGCTGCCCGACTCGCGCGTATTCCCGGCGTTGCTCATGTCGCAGCTGTTCATCGGTGCCGGCGGTATGTATCTCCTCGCGCGGGAGCTTGGATCGCGCACGTGGATCTCATTTGTCGCCGGCCTCGCGTTCATGTTTACCGGCATCACGATGTCGGGGCTGTACAGCGGACATGACGGCCGGATCATCGTCGCCACGTTTGCCCCGCTGGTGTTCTTCTGTCTTCACCGCGGAATGCGAACTGGTTCGTTCCCCGCATTTGCCGGACTTGCAGCGACGCTCGGCTTCACGCTCCTCTCGTTCCAGATCCAGAGCAACTACTACCTCCTGCTCGGCGCAGCCTTCTGGACGATATTCTGCGCGTGGCAGTTCAGGGAGGCTGGCCGGTTGCAGATCGGGAAGCGAATGGTTCGCGCGTTACTGGCGGTCGCATTCGCGTTTGCACTGGCCGCAGTGAATTTCCTCCCGTTCCTCGATTACGTCGCTGAATCGCCTAGAGGGGCTGAAGGCGGGCGGGGATATGAGTATGCGACGTCGTTTTCGATGCCGCCTGCGGAGACTATCGGGCTTGCGATTCCGGAGCAGCAGGGGGTTCTCGGAACGTACCACGGCAAGAGCTTCTTCAAGCAGCACACCGAGTATGTAGGCGCCCTTGTGATTGCAATGCTGCTGCTCGGCTTCGTATTCGCGAGACGCAGCCGTTACTGGATATTCTTTGGCATAACGACGCTGGTAGCGTTGAGTATGTCGTATGGCGGCTTCACGCCGATCTACCGGCTGTACTACACGTTGCTTCCGGGAGTGAACAAATTCCGCGCGCCTTCGATCTCCTTCTTCATGGTGTCGATGTCGCTCGTGATCATGGCGGCGATCACACTCGAAGCTCTGGCCCGCATTCGCGACGCCGCGCCCGACGCGCAGCGGTCTGCGAGAAAGAGCACTAAGGCCGCGACCACTGGCGCATCTGACGCCGACAAGGCTGGAGTCGCGACGCTTGCGCTGATTGGGTTCGGCGTTTTCCTCTTGCTGGTATCGCCGCTCGTCCCGTCGCCTGTGAACGAATCGACCGGCTGGATCCGGTTTGGACTGTTCCTTGGAGTGACGGCGTTTCTTCTCTGGTCGTGGGTGACGACGCGTTTGCCGTCACGTGTTGTCGCGATTGCGCTGTGCGTCGTGACGCTCGTAGACATGTGGGTCGTGACCCGGCAGTTCTTCCAGATCGTGCCACCACCGGAAGAGGTTTACGCGCCTGACGATGTTGTTCAGTATCTGAGAAACGAGCGGGACTCGAGCCGGATCTGGGTATTCCCGTTTGGCGGGCAGCAGGTTTATCACGGAGTGGAGCAGGTTGGTGACAACCGTATTCCGCTTCGCAATTATCTCATGCACTTCGGCTTCGAGCAGGCGGGCGGCGAGCATGGTAACCAGCTCGATCGCTGGAATAAATACGCCGGCGCGGGTGAGCAGGTGTACGTAGACTGGCACAACTTCCTGAGCAATCCGCAGTTCAGGAGCGCTGCAAATATCCGCTACATTGTCAGCGGCCTCGACCTCGGTATCCCGCCCGGTGACTCCGCAGCGGCGCATATGGAGGAGGTCTACCGCGGGCCCAACGGCATCATCTACCGCAACAACCTCGTGCTGCCGCGCGCGTACATCGTGCCAAACGTGCAGCTCATCGCCGATACTGACAGCGCGCTGGCTTTCCTCAAGCAGCCGACGTGGAATCCGCGTGACGTCGCTGTCATCGACAGACCGCTGGGTATAGCGCTGCCACAGACGCCACTTCAACAGACCGCTGCAATCACCGAGCGTACGCCTGACAAGGTGGTCATTCGCACGAATACGAATCGGGCAGCCCTCCTTGTTCTTGCAGACGTGTACGCGCACGGCTGGAAAGCGTACGTCGATGACAAGCTCACGCCGATTGCCATCACCAACGTTGCCTTCCGGGGAGTGCCAGTTGGAGCCGGCGAGCACACTGTGCGATTCGAGTTCGACCCTGACCAGCTCGAGACTGGCCGCATCATCAGCTCGATTCTCGCGCTGCTGCTGATAGGATATGGCATCGGCTACCTGGTTGTAACGATGCGCAAGCCGAAGGAAGTGGAGGAGGCCGCGTGACATCGTCCCCGAAGTTTGCCGTCATAGTACCTGCCTACAATGAGGCCGAGAATATCGGCCCGTTGTTCGAGGCGCTCGAGGCGACCTTCGCGAGGCACTCGCTCGACGGAGAGGTAGTTCTCGTCGACGACGGCTCGACAGATGAGACCTGGGGCTACGCGACTGCGGCGGCCGAACGCCTCGGCCCCCGCTTCAGGGTGGCGCGACATCGCCGCAACCTCGGCAAAACCGAAGCGATGGTCACGGGGGCGCGCGAGGCGACTGCTGACGTTTTCATCGTGTTCGATGCGGACCTTCAGCATTCGACGGAGGAGATTCCACGATTCATGGCTGAGATCGACAAGGGTCTCGACATCGTCACCGGCCGCAAGATCGGCGCATATGAAAAACGGGCGGTGAGCTCCGTTTATAACAGGGTGTCGCGTTTCCTGTTCGATGTTCCGGTGCGCGATCTCAATTCAATGAAGGCGTTCCGGCGCGAGGTTCTGGAGGAGGTGCCGCTGAGGCACGACTGGCACCGGTTCTTTGTCGTGATTGCATATGCGCGCGGATTTTCGGTTTCGGAAATCGATATCGAGCTTTTCCCGCGCCAGGCTGGGGTTTCGAAGTACACCGGATCGCGGCGGGTGTTGTCGAGCGTTGGCGACCTGCTCGTGGTGTGTTTCTACCTGCGATTCATCAGGAAGCCGATGCAGCTTTTCGGGGGCGCCGGTCTGCTGCTCACGGTTATTGGCGTACTGATCGGTATCGTCATCACGACGTTCCGCGTTCTTGGTTACGGGCCGCCTTCTATTGGGTACAGGCCGCTGCTTGGGCTCGTGGTGCTGCTCCTTGTTGTTGGAATCACGTTGTTTGGTTTCGGATTCACCGCGGAGATGATCGCAATCCTGCGGAGTGACGTCGATAAGCTGAGGCAGGACGAGAAGCGGCACGGCGCCTAAAGAGGGCTCGGGCGTCAGGCAAATGCGGAAAAGCGTTGGTCGGGAGTGGGGTGAGGAAACTACGAGCGGCGTGAGGGCCTCGTCGCCGGGGAAGGAGTGACTCGGATTTCGTGGTTTTTACCTTTTCTTGTTTTGACTACGGGACATAACAAATGTCCCCGCGCGATAACTCAAGCCGCTCGCGACCACTCACCCCACTCCTTTCATTTTGTTGTAGTTCCGCATTCCGGGGCCCAGCTATATTCGGTTGATGTCGAATGAACGAATGGCCATCGCGATCGATGGTCCAGCTGCATCAGGGAAATCATCTACTGCCAAGGCAATTGCCCGCGCGCTCGGCTTTCATCACGTGGATTCCGGCGCACTGTATCGCGCTGCAACGGCAGCCCGCGTGAGGCTTGGCGGCGACGTGGAAGAGTGGACGGAAGAATCGGTCATCGAGGCCGCTGACATCGTCTCGATTGCGCCAACGGAAACGGGATTCACTCCGCTGCTCGATGGTGAGAATGCCGAGACCGAGATGCGCGGCGAAGCGGTGACGAGCAAGGTGTCGGTTGTCGCAAAGATGCCCGCAGTGAGGGACTGGGTTAATTCGCTCGTGCGGAAAGCTGGCGACGAATTCGATGTCGTTGTCGACGGCCGTGACATCGGCACAGTCGTTTTTCCGAATGCACGGCTGAAGGTTTTCCTTGACGCTGCGCCTGGTGAACGCGCACGGCGCCGGCTTCTCGAGCGGCTGCATCGTGCTCCGACTGATCTCGAGATCGCCGAGGAGACGGGGAAGATTGTTTTGCGCGATGAGATGGATGCGTCGCAAAGCGTGAAGTCGCTCGATGCGATTTCGATCGATACGACGCATCTCGATCAGGCTGAACAGATCAGGCAGATTGTCGAGCTCGCGCGGGAGGCGCGCGCAAAATGAAATACAGAAAGTTTTCTTCCCGGCTGATTCTCGTCGTGTCGATCTTTGTGGCGAGGCCCGCGTCAGGTCAGGAGATAATCGGCAAGATCTTCGAGCGCGCGACTGACATCGCTCCCTTCTTTCAGGCGGGATGGCTGACGTCAGACAAGAATCTCGACACGCGCGGGTCGGCCTTGATGGGATATGGCGTTGAAGTGTTGTTTGCGATCAAGGATGACACTGCTTCTTCGTTCGCTGTCGAGCTCGCTCTGGGATACAACTATCTGACCGGATTCCGTTCAGCCAACCCGGCGCTCGATCTGCGCGGGAGCATGCGCACGCTGCCTGAGCTTTCGGTATATGCGACGTATGAGAAGACGGGAATCGTCGAGCCGTATGTCGGCATTCACACGGGACTGCTCGACCTGTGGCATACGCAGGCGTATGACTTGGACGGCCAGCAGTATTCGGTTTCGAGTGAGTCTTTCCAGGCCGGCGTTACGGGTGGAATAGTGGTGAAGGGGATCTGGCTCGAGGGGTCGTACCGGATCCGGAATTTCCCGAGCCTCGAATGGGTGCTGCCTGGGGACGCTACGGTGGTGCCTGCGGCGTTTCCGAGGTCGCTCGACCTGAGCGGATGGAGTCTCAGGGTTGGCTACCAGTTTGCCATCGGGACTGACAAGTAGGCAGGGACCCGCGCGGTCCTGAATTCGCGATTCCTCCAGAACTCCCACCCTGCTGATCGATTGAATTTGAGCCCTGATTTGGGTATAATTACAGGCTGCCCCAGAATTGGGGCCAAACGCCACCCTTTCACCCAGTAGAATGCCCGATCTCGATATCGAAGAAACCCCAACCGGCACGCTTCTGACGCCGCGCGAGAAGCGCGACCTTCAGAAGGCGCAACTGCGCCCGCTTGCCAACCTCCGCCCCGAGCTGTACGACGAGGACGATTACTCCCCAGATGAGCTCGAAGCAATGATGGCCATGTACAATGGCACCATGGCTTCGATCGAAGAAGGTGAGATCGTCAAGTCTGTAGTCCTCGACATTCGCGACAACATGGTCGTCCTGGACATCGGATTCAAATCCGAAGGAACGATCCCGCTCGAAGAATTCAAGGACATGCCCGACCTCAAGGCCGGCGATGAAGTCGAAGTGCTCCTCGAGCATCTCGAGGACATGGAAGGTTCAGTCGTTCTTTCCAAGAAGAAAGCCGACTTCATGCGCGTGTGGGAGCGCATCCGCGTTGCCTACGAGAGCGACCAGCCGGTCAACGGAACGCTCGTCAAGAAGATCAAGGGTGGTGTCGTCGTCGACCTCATGGGCGTCGATGCATTCCTCCCCGGTTCGCAGATCGCGCTTCGCCGCGTTCCGAACGTCGACGAACTTCTTGGCCAGTCGTTCGAGTTCAAGATCATCAAGCTCAACAAGCGCCGGCGGAACATCGTCGTATCGCGCCGCGTCATCCTCGAGCAGGAGAGAGCGGGCAAGCGCGACAAGCTGATGAAGGACCTGCAGAAGGATCAGGTTCGCAAGGGCATCGTGAAGAACATCACCGACTTCGGTGCATTCATCGACCTGGGCGGCGTGGACGGA